>NZ_JBIPCR010000010.1:0-217046 GCF_044007335.1 Flavobacterium sp. FlaQc-48
TAGTGCTTCGCACCATGCTATTGCTAAGGCTCTTTCAGAGCAACAGGTTTCGAACGCTTGTGATTTCAAACCAGCTTTACGAAGTGTTCATTTTGCTGATTGCTGTGCGAAGTCGGGAGACTTCGCAATTGCGGACACTTGGTGGAGCGGGGCTGAAAGCCCTAAAAAGCAATAGCGTGGTGCAACGCACTACGAATTAAATCAAAAGTGGGAATTTCCCTGAAAGGGCAAGAGAAAAATTGAGAATACAGATTCAAAGAAAAAAGGTGTTTTCCCGGAGAGCATCATTTAAAAAATGGTAAACGTGCTTTTTGAAATGAGTCTTCCGCCCTTACAGGGCTTAAAATTATCATCGTTTTTCATTCATAGTGCTTCGCACCATGCTATTGCTAAGGCTCTTTCAGAGCAACAGGTTTCGAACGCTTGTGATTTCAAACCAGCTTTACGAAGTGTTCATTTTGCTGATTGCTGTGCGAAGTCGGGAGACTTCGCACAGCAAGGTTCATAAACGAGCCATTTTGCAGGGGCATAACCATCTTGGGCAATTAAATCATTTTCTTCCGCTAGCGCGAGCGTGCCGCTGGTGACTATTTTGATGCGTTCACGAGCTGGGCGAGACAAGGGCTTGGTTTTTAATTTAAAAGCCGGAACGAATACTTCTTCATTTATTCCTTTATTCTAAAAATGTATCAAAATATAAAAACATTCTGGCTAGAAATATTAAACTGATAATAAGAAAAATAACAGAAAAAATCAGATACGTTTTATTGGTAAAAATTCTAAGAAATACAAAAGATAAGCATCCAAAAATAAAGGTAGTGATAGTATATATCATTTTCAAAAAACCTGTTACATCTGCGTCAATCACTATTAACTCTCCATCATTTACAGTATATGGACTAATAAAATAGCTCATAGTAAAAAGAAAAATCCCAATAAAAAATAATATCCGGAGTATGATTTTCATAGCATTAATGAATTATTGTAATTATAGTAAATATCAAGGTAAATGTTTTTTTAAGATTTTGAAATTAAGTGTTTAATCAGGTCAAAGGTTTACTTTTATGCTATTGGGTTAAATAATATTTGTTATTGATTGTTTTCGCTTTTTAAATGTTTAATATAATTGTCAAGCAAGCTCTGTATTTGCTGAGCTGCAACCGGATTGGCAGAATGAACATTAAATTTCAGATTTTGTAAATCGAGTCCCGATTCATAAACGAGCCATTTTGCAGCGGCATAACCATCTTCGGCAATTAAATCATTTTCATCTAAGCCTAAATCATTATCAAAACTTATTAATTCAGGAAGTCCGTTTTCGAGTATGACTTTTTTAAAATCATAAAAATTCCTGACTATGACGAAATCATCGTCAGTCAGGTTTTTGTATACCATTTTTACATCTCTGATATCGTCAAGAAAAAGTTTGTATTTTTTGTTCATTTTTTGACTGCTACTTTAAACTGATTAAGTGTATTATCAATCAAATGTTCCGTTTCTAAAAAGGCATTGGCAATTTTTAAAACTTCTTCCTGAAGGTTTTCTAAATCTAATTTCAACCAGCCTTCCATTAATGTTAGTGGTCCGTGATTGATACTTACATTTTGCCAATTTTGTTCATGACCTTTAAAATCTTCCCTGAATACTTCGGCAAATTTTCTGCTTTGTATAGCATAACCTTTTAGTTCTCTCAATTTCAAAGCATGAATATTGTACATTATTTTTTGTTTTGCTATTGTTTGATCATTTACCCAAATAGAAAAGAAAATCCTTGATTGGGCTGTTAGTGGTTCCTTAACATTCCCTGCCCATGATTTTTTATACAATTTTATAACAACCGAATCTAAATAAATTCCAACTGAAACTTCAATAGATTTTTCGTTCAAAAGTTTCTGATTCAGTTGATCTGCTATTTTTTGAAAGTTTTCGAGATAAAAAGAGGTATCCATTTTTTTTGAAATTTAAGAATTGAAAAAAGGTTATAATGGTTTAATTGGCATCATTGTCAAAGTTCAAAATTTGACCAGGATTTTTACGAACAGCTTTGCGGTCTTTCTATTTTTTCAACCTATTTAAAATAAAAAGCCTTCGTAAACTTTAGTTTAAAAATCTACAAAACACGATAAACAGGATATTGCATATGCGCCTTTTCATAATGCACCGAGTTTTTATAAATCCAGTTTAATTGTGCTTCGGCGTTTTTGGCAAATTCACGGTCGTTTTGTTTTTTGGTTTCCAATTCGGCTTTTAGGGCAGGATTATCTTTTAGCAGTTTTGCGGCTGTATCTTCAAAAATGTATTCAGAATAATGTTCTTTTTGCTGTAAAATCGGGTCAAAGAAATTCCAGTTAAAAAACGAATCAACACCTTCGGGCTCAAAAGCTTCGACTAAGTATTTTACGCCTTTTTGATTGGTTGGAACCAGATAATCACCTTTGGCGAAAGCCATTTTTACCATTTTAGAATTTAAGGTTGTATTGTAGTGCAAATAATGCCCTTCGTAAGCATTGGAAACCGTTTTAAAATCGGCAATTTTATAGCTTTCCACTTCTATAATCGTATCCTTTTTAAGTTGAGAATAGGTAATGTTATTGTTTTTTAGCAGCTCAATCACATTCCAATACCCACGCGGAATGATATAAGCCGCAGGAATCACCACTTCTTTTACCGATTTGAATTCTTTGATGTACGGAACGTCTTTTTTGTAGGGTTTGCTTCGGTCATAATACAAACGGTTTCCGGTTGTGGCTTCGCTTTTTTTGTAACCTGCCTCATATCCTAAAAACGAAAATGTTGTAGCTTTTGTGCTGTCCAGTTCCCATTTTAAAGTATAGGATTTTTTAGGCTGATATTGTTCCAGGTTTTTCACTCGAAGCTCCTTGATTTTTTGATAATTCGCATCGGTAAAGTCCAAAGTTGATTTCATGTATTCGTAAGTCATTTTTACACGCTCGGCATATTTTTTCAGCATGTGGGTTTCTACGACAAACCCAATGGTATTAAATAAGGAAGTGTAACCGGTGGTATATCTGGGACTATCTACAAACTGACCAAAGCCTTTGTCAGGTGTATCTTTAAAAGAATCTACATAAGGTGTTGTTTCGATTTTCTTTTGCTGCAAATCTTTTACTAAAGCTGGCATCATTTCGGTATTTAGAAAATCGCCTAAAACAGTTCCCAGTTTATTATGTTGTGTCATAATATAAGTCAGTTTGTATTGATAATCAGATCCGTTACTAACGTGGTTATCAATGAAAACATCGGCATTTATTTTCTGGAAAATTTCGACAAAACTTTTAGTGTTTCGGGTATCTGATTTCATTAAATCACGATTGAGATCATAATTTCTGGCATTTCCTCTAAAACCATAAATTTCAGGTCCGTCCTGATTGGCTCTGGTTGTTGAATTTCTGTTTAAAGCACCACCAATATTATAAACCGGAATAGTAACCAAAACCATATTTTTTGGTGCCTTAATTTTTCCAATTGCTAAATCTCTGTAAAACTGCATTGTAGCGTCGATTCCGTCAGGTTCTCCGGCATGGATTCCGTTATTGACAAAAAGTACTGCTTTGTTTTTCTGAATTTTATCAAAATCAAATACTGCATCAGGATTATAAGTGACCATGTGTAAGGGCTCTCCGGAATCTGTTAGTCCCATTTCTTTAATTTGAATTGTTGGAAAATCATTCGCCAGCATCTTAAAATAGGCAATAGTTTCAGCATAAGTTGCCGATTGGTTCCCGTTTCCTTTTTCGAAAAACGTATCGTATTTTTTATTGTTCTGAGCGAAAATAGTGAGGGTAAAAAGTGAAATGATGATGGTGAAAAGTTTCATGATTTAAGTTTTATAGCAAGAATCAAATATAGAGAATTTTGTTTCAGGTTTTCTTTTCTTTCAGGTTTCGGGTTTTGAATGAGGATAAAAAAATTAACCGCAATCCCGATACTGATCAGGGCAAAGTTTAGCAATCAATACCCGGCTTTGAAAACCTTGGGGATAAAAAACTTTGCGCTCTTTGCGATAAAATCTACACAAAGTTTATTCGTATTTCAACTTGAAACCTGAAACAAAAAACCTGAAACAAAAGAAAACCTGAAACAAATTAGCTATTCTAAAAATTTAGCGAGTTCGATTATTCCTTCTTCAATTTGCTTTTCGGTCAGGGAGGCATATCCCAATCTGAATCCGGAGACAGGTTCGTTAAAACTAAATTTATCGGGAGTCATGATTTTTATGCCTTTCAGGAGTAGTTTGTCGGCAATTTTAAAGATGTCTACAGGCGAATTTGGAACAATCCAAAAAGCTAAACCGCCTTCTGGTTTTATATAGGTGGTTTTATCTTTTAAATATTGGTTGCAGATCATTTCAAAATAATCCCGTTTTGCTTTATAAATAAGCGTTGTTCGTTTAAGATGCCTTTTAATTTCGCCTTCGTTTATGAGTTGCAAAACGGCTTCTTCCATGATGTTATCGCCCTGAACATCGATCATTTTTCGATGTTTGCCTACTTTTAGAATCGTTTCAGGATTACTGACTAAATAACCAATTCTTAAGGCTGGGGCTACAATTTTGCTTAAGGTACCTATGTAAACTGTGTTTTTGGCATTGCTGTAACTCGAAAGAGGTAAAACAGGTCTTTGTCCAAAATGAAATTCATTGTCATAATCGTCTTCAATTATCGTGAAGTTGTATTGATTTGATAGTTCTATTAGTTTTAATCTTCTTTTGAGACTTAGTGTAACCGTTGTTGGAAATTGATGATGTGGCGTTACATAAATGGCTTTTATATTGTTGTATTTTTTTAAATGTGCTTCGACCTCATCAACAATCAACCCCTCTTTATCGATATTTACAGGCAATAATGTGGCTCCGGCATTTTCAAAAGTTTCCCATGCCGGTTTGTAGCCCGGATTTTCAACCATTACATAATCTTCTTTTTTTAGCAGACAGCCTGCAGTTAAATACATGGCCATCTGGCTTCCTCTCGTGATGCAAATTTCGTTGGGTGTAATATTCATTCCTCTTTTAAAATTCAGCATCTGAACAATAGCTTTTCTAAATTCTAAATTTCCAAATTCAGTACTATATCCCATGATTTGCCATCGTGATTTACGATTAAAAATCTGTCGGTAAGCTCTTGCGAGTTCATTCATAGGCGCAATTCGACTGTCCGGAATGCCATCATCAAAAACCAGGAGAGGCTTCGTTTCTTCATCAGCCAATTTATGGATCTGATTTTGTTTCTTGACTTTGGTTGCAAGAGGCAGAATATCAGCTACAAAAGTTCCTTTTCTTTCTATGGTAATCAGCCAGCCTTCGGCTATAAGGACATCCAGGGCTTCAATAACAGTATTTCGGTTCACTTTTAGCAATCCGGCAAGTTGCCGGCTTCCGGGCAAAGCATTTCCACTATTGAGGATTCCTGTTTTTATGGCTTCAATAACAGCATCTGCAATTTGTAAATAAATTGCTTTATCAGAATTGGTATTCAGTTGAATTTCTAATTGCCAAGGTCTTAACATCTGGTCTAGTTGTTTAAATTAAAACTGTATCAGTTAGGTAGTCCAAAGTTACTATAATTTTGAAACGCAATGATGCAAAAAATAATAATTTAAAAACTATGGAAACTAAAAAACAATTTTCATCAAAAGATTTTCATGAAACATTTGCCCGACCTGTTTTTGTTATGCCGGAAAAATTAATTCACAGAAATGTAGAACAAGCCGGAGTTCACGATCAATTTTCTACAGAACGCAAACATCCTGTTTTCTTTATTGATCTCCCGAGTAAAAATGTAAGTATGACTATTGGAGGTTTGTTGCCGGACCAAATGACAAACAGGCACCGACATACATACGAAACGGTTTTGTATGTAATAGAAGGGCATGGATACACAGAAGTAGAAGATCAGAAAGTAGAGTGGAAGGCCGGGGATGCCGTTTACATTCCGAGTTGGGCGTGGCACCGACATAAAAATTTAAGTAGTGAGGCATCGGCCAAATATATTGCTTGCGAAAATGCGCCACAACTTCAGAATTTGGGAGTTGCTTTAAGAGAAGAAGAAGGAAGGGATCTTTAAAAAAAACAGAAAAACTATGAAAAAGACTCCGTTTAAAGGTATTATTGCGTATCCTATTACACCGTTTGATCAAAATGAAAAAGTAGCTATTCAATTGTACAGGACATTATTAGAAAGACTGATCGTTTCCGGCTCTCATGCTGTTGCTCCGTTAGGAAGTACCGGTGTCATGCCTTACCTTACAGATGAAGAAAAAGAAGCTATTACCGAAGCGACTTTACAGCAGGTAGATGGCAGGATTCCTGTTTTGGTTGGTGTTTCTAACTTAACTACTGACAAAACTATTTACCACGCCAAGTTTGCTGAGAAAGCCGGAGCAAATGCTGTAATGATTATCCCGATGAGTTACTGGAAACTTACAGATGATGAAATTGTACAGCATTATGATGCGGTTGCCAAACAAATTTCGATTCCCATTATGGCATACAACAATCCGGCAACCGGTGGAGTAGACATGTCTCCCGCTTTGTTAAAAAGGCTTCTTGAAATCCCGAATGTTACGATGATTAAAGAAAGTACAGGCGATGTGCAAAGAATGCATTATTTAAAGAGAGAACTGGGCGAAGATGTGGCGTTTTATAATGGTTCAAATCCGCTGGCATTGGCTGCGTTTTCGGCAGGAGCTGCTGGCTGGTGTACTGCGGCTCCCAATTTGATTCCAGAATTGAATGTAGATTTATATAATGCTATCCGGAAAAATGATTTGCAGGAAGCTCAAAAAGTCTTTTACAAACAATTGAATCTTTTAAAATTTATTGTCAGCAAAGGTTTGCCAAGAACGATTAAAGCAGGTTTAAAAATTCAGGGAATAGAAAGTGGTTTTTTAAGAAGCCCTTTAAAACCCTTAACTGAAAATGAAATAGCTGAGTTTAAATTGATTTTAAAGGAATTGCGATAAGTTTTTAACCGCAAAACTGCCAAGGTTTATGTAAAGTTCGCAAAGCATATAAAACATAAAGCTTTGCGAACTTTGCCATTAAAAAAAATCCTTTGCATGCTTTGCGGTTAAATTTTTTAAGCAACTCTATTTCTTATTTCTAACCCGAAACCTGAAACAAACAAAACCTGAAACAACTTTTTTGACTACTTTTGCAAAATGAATAAAAAACACCATTCCAACAATATACTTTCGAACTTAGGAATTGAGAGCCTAAACGAAATGCAGGAAGTTGCTCAGGACGCAATTTTAAACGATAACAATGTTTTATTACTTTCTCCAACAGGATCAGGAAAAACACTAGCTTTTTTACTGCCTGTTTTAGAGTTACTGCAACCTGAAATTCTTTCAGTTCAATGTTTAATTTTAGTGCCTTCGCGCGAATTAGGTCTGCAAATTGAGCAGGTTTGGAAAAAAATGGGAACGGATTATAAAGTAAATATTTGTTACGGAGGACACTCGATTGATACCGAAATCAAGAACTTAAGCAATCCGCCAGCCGTTTTAATTGGAACACCGGGCAGAATTGCGGATCATATTGACAGGGAAACTTTTAGAACAGATAAAATTCAGACTTTGATTTTGGATGAATTTGACAAGTCATTGCAATTGGGTTTCCATGAGCAAATGTCTTATATCATTGGTAAATTAACGAAACTAAACAAACGTGTCCTGGTTTCGGCAACTTCAGATATTGAGATTCCGAGATATACACGAGTAGTAAATCCTACTATTTTAGATTTTATTCCGGAAGAAGAGGAAAAAGCAAACCTGTCGATGAAGATGATTGTTTCGCCTGCCAAAGATAAGTTAGGAAGTTTGTTTAATTTGATTTGTTCACTGAAATCACAATCGGCTATTGTATTTTGTAATCATCGGGATGCGGCAGAACGTATTAGTGATACTCTGAACGAAAAAGGAATTTACGCTACTTATTATCATGGCGGAATGGATCAGGAAGAACGCGAACGTGCTTTGATTCAGTTTAGGAATGGAAGTATGAGCTACCTTATTACGACAGATTTGGCTGCCCGTGGATTGGATATTCCGGAGATGAAACACGTCATTCATTATCATTTACCTTTAAAAGAAGATGAGTTTACGCATCGTAACGGTCGTACAGCGCGTATGCAGGCAACCGGAACGGCCTATATCATCATTCACGAAAGTGAAAAACAATTGGATTATATTGACTATGGAATGGAGGTTTTAAAAGTTGAAAACAGTACCACTTTACCAAAACCACCGGAATTTCAAACCATCTATATCAGTGGCGGAAAGAAAACAAAACTGAATAAAATTGATATCGTAGGTTTCTTTTCCCAAAAAGGAAAACTGGAGAAAGGCGATTTAGGTTTAATTGAAGTAAAAGATTTTATTTCGTTTGCCGCTGTAAGATTCAACAAAGTAAAAGACTTGCTGCATCATATTAAAGATGAAAAGATGAAAGGCAAGAAATTTAAAATTGAAGTTGCCCGTAAAGTCGTGAAAAAAGAAGAAGAGAAATAGTCTCTTTTTTTGTTTGATATTTGAGGTTTCGGGGCTTTTGGTCCGAATACAGACATAAGTTCAAAACCGATATTAAATTGAGAAGCTGGTTTTGTAGTAAAATATTTGTGGTCTGACTGTATTTAGAGGCTTTGATATGGCAAAATTTTAGTCATATTTGTGATCGTTTTTAGGTTAAGATGTAGTTCTTAATTTATTGAAATTCAGTATTTTAATTGAGTATTATAGCGGGGTTAAGTCAATTTTAAACAACAATCTTAATTTATTGTTAATAAATTAACGGTTAAGACTTTAATTTATCATATTTTCTGCGTTTCTTGCAGCCGTAAATAATAAACCCCAAATTAATTATGAAAAGAATTATTACGATTGCTATTTTGTTGTTTAGTGTTGTGTCTTTTGCACAAATTAAAGTTCTTGAAACTGTACCAGTTGAAAAATTAGGAAAAGTAAATAACAACTATATTCAAAAAATTGGAGATGAATATACTGTTTATTATACAAGTATTCAGAATGATGATGAATCTTCAAGTTTGAGAAAGTTTACATTTAAAAATGTTAACAACGATTACGCAAGTCTTTACAGTATTATTATGAATGGTTTTACAGCAAATCCGTTGTATGATATTAAATTAGAATTGCCTAATAATTATATTTGGTTGCATTACACAGGAAGTGTTATTCCTGAAAAAGCTACAGTTCAGTTCATGGTTTCTTCTAAAGAAACTTCTTCTGCGACAAGCAGTGTTTCTGAGCCATTCGTAAAAGATCAGATTAATAAATTATTCCAGAAATAATTTACTTTAAAATAAAGCATTAAAAAAGGCTATTCAGTATTTTGAATAGCCTTTTTTTAGTTTCAGTTTTTTTGTTTAAAATTTCAAGTTTGGTCAACTTTGTACCTTTG
Organism: Flavobacterium sp. FlaQc-48; assembly: GCF_044007335.1. Lineage (NCBI taxonomy): Bacteria > Pseudomonadati > Bacteroidota > Flavobacteriia > Flavobacteriales > Flavobacteriaceae > Flavobacterium > Flavobacterium sp. FlaQc-48. The sequence goes on from NZ_JBIPCR010000010.1 coordinate 9,437, forward strand.
CAACTCTGAACCTTTGAACCTCAAAGAAAACTTATATCTTTTTCACGTATTGTGTGATAATTACAATTTGCTGACCGTCTACTTTGCCTTCAATATATTCGGCATTTTCGTGGTCTAAACGGATGTTACGTACAGCAGTTCCTTGTTTGGCAACCATACTTGATCCCTTTACTTTAAGATCTTTAATTAAAACTACAGAATCTCCGTGTTCTAAAATGACACCATTGCTGTCACGGTGAATGATTTTGTTCTCGTCATCTTCGCCTTCTCCTGTTGCTTGTGCCCATGCCAGCGTATCTTCGTCTAAATACATCATGTCCAGTAATTCCTGAGGCCAGCCAGCAGCACGCATACGGCTTAACATTCTCCAGGCAACAACTTGTACCGCCACGTTTTCATTCCACATGCTGTCATTAAGACATCTCCAGTGATTTAAATCTACATTATCCGGGTTTTCAATTTGGTCAATACAGGTATTACAGGCTAAAATACTTTCGTCAGGACCACCTTTTTGAGTGGGTAATACCTGATATACTTTTAGGTTTTCTTCGGTTCCACAAAGTTCGCATTTTGATCCGCTGCGTTTGTTTAATTCTCTTTCGATGCTCATTATTTGTTGTTTTATTTAAAAATGCGAAATTACTTATAATTTGCTTCGCTTGCAAGTTTATGGTTGAAGTGGTTTTGAGCCACAGATTTTACAGGTTGAAACGGATCTTGTTGAAGATTTTTATTATTTGTTAACCCTAACCGCATCCGGAACCAGCATTTCGTATTCGCCGCCATTACGCAATACATCACGAACAATACTGGAACTGATATAGGATGTTTTTGCAGCAGTCAGCAAAAATACGGTTTCTATTTTAGAAAGTCGCCTGTTGGTATGTGCAATGGCTTTTTCGAATTCAAAATCAGCGGGATTGCGCAAACCTCTCAAAATAAAATTAGCTTTTTGTTTTTTGGCTAAATCGATCGTCAGGCCTTCATAAGTGATCACCGAAATTTTTGGTTCGTCTTTGAAGGTTTCTTCTATAAAACGCTTTCTTTCTTCGAGTGAGAACATGTATTTTTTTTCGGCATTGACCCCAATAGCGATTACAATTTCGTCAAAAAGGGAAATCCCTCTTTTAATAATGTCTTCGTGTCCAAGTGTAATAGGGTCAAATGATCCGGGGAATATAGCTTTTCTCATTTTTTTTAAGGTTCAGAGGTTCAAAGTTACAAAGGTTCAAAGGTTTTTTTAGGAAATTAAAAAGATTTTGAAGCTTTTTGGAATTTAAATTTTGGAATTTATTTTTACGTTATTCGGAGCGTTTTTAACGCCGGAACCCATTCTTCTTTTGTACAGACTTCGCATTTTGCAGCACCAGCTTTTTGTTTTTCTATGTGTCCGCAAAAAGTGCAGGCATAAACGGCTTCAGTTGGGATTAGGGTGCTTTTTTTATTGAATGCAGCAGGTAAGATTGGTAGTCCGTATTGTACATCTTTATCTTCATAAAAAAATACGCTTATTTCTCCGCTGGTTTCTATAAAAGCATGTTTTACCTGCCCCAGATGTTCAATCGATTTTATACGAAGCTCAGAGAAAAATTCGTCTTGTGCAAGGCTTTCTTTTTTAAAAGTGGCAATAGAAAATTTACCATTATTGATTAAACATTCGGTTTTGCCTTCTATGAACTCTTCGAACCTTTTACTTTTTCCGGTAAGCCAGGTTACAGAACGATATAAAATAATGATTACGGTAAAAACGATTGCTGCGGGAACTATACCCACATCTTCATAAAACATAGGATCTCCGGCAGCAGAACCTAATGCAATGATGATTACGGTTTCAAAAATCGATAATTGCTTTACACCTCGTTTTCCTGCTAATTTTAATGTCAGTAATAAAATGATGAACATGACAGTAGAACGAAATATCACTTCCAGAGCAAAGTTTGCGGGAAGATTGTTGTAAAATAGCCTATTCCATTCGAAGATTTCTTTCATTTTTTTTTATTTGAGGTTCAGAGGTTCAGGGCGACAAAGGTTCAAAGGTTTTTTTGAGAGGTTAAGTTGCTGATTTACTGTGTTTTTTAATTCGATAAATCACTTTTTAGGACTTCGGCTTTGCTCAGTTTGACAACATTATCTATGGTTTTAATAAAAAAAGGTTCTGAGACCTTAGTAACTTAGAATCTCAGAACCTTAGAAGTTTTCTTTTAAGCAAGCGCTAACTCAATTGCATTGGTAAATAAATCTTCCAGAGATATTCCGGCTGCCTGAGCTTGTTGCGGAATCAGACTTTCGGTGGTTAAACCCGGAATTGTGTTCATTTCCAGCATGTAAGGTTCGTTGTCTACGATGATGAATTCGCTTCTTGAAAAACCTTTCATTTTTAGTACTTCGTATGCACGTTTTGCTGTTTCCCCTACTTTTTGTGTTAGTTCGTCTGAGATTCTTGCGGGTGTGATTTCTTGTGATTTCCCTTCGTATTTGGCTTCGTAATCGAAGAAATCATTGTCCGAAACAATTTCTGTGATGGGTAAAACCTTAATTTCTCCCTGATAATTGATTACACCAACAGAAACTTCGGTTCCGTCAAGGAAACTTTCTATAATGATTTCGTTGTCTTCTTTGTATGCCACTTCAATTGCAATAGGCAGTTCGGCTTCCGATTTTACTTTTGAGATTCCAAAACTTGAACCTGCTTTGTTTGGTTTTACGAAACATGGCAAACCTACTTTTTTTACGATTTCGGCTGTATTAATTACATCTCCTTTATTGAGATAATATGAAATGGCCGTTTTGATTCCGTATGGTTTTAAAACAGATAATAAATCACGTTTATTGAAGGTAAGTGCTGCCTGATAGTAATCGCAGGAGGATTGCGGAATGCCTAATAATTCAAAATAAGCCTGCATTAATCCGTCTTCACCCGGAGTTCCGTGAATGGCGTTGAAAACACAATCGAAAGTAATTTTCTGATCGTTTATGGTTACTGAGAAATCGTTTCTATCAATTGCATATTCAGCATCTTTTTCGTCTACATATACCCACTTCTCTTTAAAAATATGAATACGGAATCCGTTGTATTTTGTTTTATCAAGATATTGGTATACTACGTTTCCGCTGATCAGCGAAATTTTGTATTCGCTTGAATACCCGCCCATGATGATGGCTATGTTTTTCATTATCTATTTTTGTTTAAAGTTTTATTTTGTTTCAGGTTTCAGGTTTCGGGTTTCAGGTTTTTTGCCACGACCGTGCGATAGCAGACAGGCGAAGCAATTTTACGGATTCAGTTTTAAAAAAACCGGTGTGCATTTCGTTGCTTTGGCAATTGGTTAACACTCATGTTCTCGTTCCTCCGGATGACGAACAGGATCGAAAATAATCTTATGAAAACTAAAGCCCCAGCCCTGATGGGAGCGGCATCCTTTTATGGTGGGGTTCACCATAAAAGATACAGCGGACAGCAGGAAACAGCTCCTGAAAATTAAAATTCCAAAGATCTTCTTTTTCAATAAGAATGACAATCGTGTGACTTTCTTGTTTAAAACAAAATTATCATTTTTTTTGAAACGAAATAGCTTTATCTTTGCCTCTAATAAAAATAAATTTATGAGTTTACGTCAGTATTTAACAAGCCGAGTTTTTTTCGTGCAAGTATTAATTGCGGCAGCTATTATTGCTGTTTTAGGTTATTTGTTTATGCATTGGTTGACTTTTACCACTGATCACGGACATGAAATTGCGGTTCCGAATTTATCTAAACTGACTGAAGAGCAGGTGGAGAAAAAATTGGACGAACTGGACTTAGATTATGTGCTTTTGGATAGTGTTGATTACCGAAGTGAGTTTCCAAAATACAGCGTTGTTGAGCAGGATCCGTTGCCGGGAACGATGGTAAAAGTGGGAAGAAAAATATATATTAAAATTAATGCGTCAGGATTTTCATCTGTCAGAATCCCTGATTTAATAGAGAAAACGTATCGTGAAGCGGTTCCAACTTTAAAAGCTTTAGGCCTTGAACAGGGAACAATTACGTATATTCCGAATCTTGGAAAAGATATGGTTTTAGAGATGCGTTATAAAGGTAGAAATTTAAAAGTAGGAGATCGTGTGCTGAAGGCTTCCAAAATCGATCTGGTTTTAGGAGACGGAAAAGCAACTTATGAAGATGAAGGTCAGGCTGCAGATAGTACAGCTGCGCCAACTACTGAAACCCCAAAAGATGAGCAATAATATTGAAAATTTAGATCTGGAAGACGAATTATTCGAGCATTTCAGGTTTGAAGTCCCTAAAGGTCAGGCGCTTTTGCGTATTGACAAGTATTTAATGAATTTGATCCAGAATGCGACACGAAATAAAATTCAGAATGCCGCTACTGAAGGAAACATTTTTGTAAATGATATTCCGGTAAAATCAAATTATAAAGTAAAACCATTTGATGTGGTAACGGTTATGTTAACACATCCGCCTTATGAAAACCATATTCTTCCGGAAGATCTTCCGTTGAATATTGTATATGAAGATGATGCTTTGTTGTTAATCAACAAAGAGCCTGGAATGGTGGTGCATCCTGGGCATGGTAATTATACCGGAACTCTGGTCAATGCTTTGGCACATCATTTTGATAATTTGCCCATGAACAGCAGCGAACGTCCTGGATTAGTTCACCGAATTGATAAGGATACATCAGGTCTTTTGGTTGTAGCCAAAACAGAAGCAGCGATGACACATTTGGCAAAGCAGTTTGAAGCCAAAACATCTGAACGTGAGTATATCGCTCTGGTTTGGGGAAATGTCGCCGAAGAAGAAGGAACAATCGAAGGAAACCTGGCAAGACATTTGAAAGATCGCATGCAAATGGCTGTTTTTGCTGATCCTGAAATAGGAAAGCCAGCGATCACGCATTATAAAGTTTTGGAACGTTTTGGTTATGTGACTTTGATTTCCTGCAAATTAGAAACAGGCAGAACACACCAGATTCGTGCGCACATGAAACACATTGGACATCCCTTGTTTAATGACGAACGTTATGGTGGCCACTTAATTTTGAAAGGAACTACATTTACCAAATACAAACAGTTTATAGAGAATTGTTTTAAAGCTTTACCACGTCAGGCTTTGCATGCTAAAACACTTGGTTTTGTGCATCCCACAACAGGTGAAATGATGCGTTTTGATACGGAATTGCCTCAGGATTTTCAGGATTGTATTGAAAAATGGCGCAATTATGGAAAGACGCATACGATGGAAGAAGAAGAGAACTAATCAGATAATTTCTTAATAATTTAAAAAGCTCCAAAATTTTGGAGCTTTTTTGTTTTTACTATTTAGGTTTAATTCTTTTTACCCTTAAGATATTAAGTTAGTTAGGGTTTTAGCTTCATTTTCTTAACATCTTAATAGTTAAAAAATCTATTCAATGTTTTTAATTGTAAGATCTATAATTTTTGCTTCGCCGTTGGTTAAGAAACCTAGTTGGCCTTGTTGGCTTAGATTGCTTTTTTCAAGGGAACATTCTAAAAACGTTTTATTATCGACTGAAAAGAATAATTGACGGTTTAAAACCTTAATTTTTACTGTATACCATTTATTATTTTCTAATTTCATTGGTTTTTTAAACAAAGTAGGGCCTCCGCGTTTACCATATTCATCACTGTTTTTATTGTAAACACCTTTTCCGATTACAATATTCTGATCAATTTGATAGAGATAGGTTCTGATGTAATTTTCTTTGTTGATGTTTAACATAATCTCAAACAAAGATTCTTTGGTCATGTTTACCTTAAAAGTGATTTCGTAATTTGCAGGAAGTTTCTTTTTAGATGCTATGACAGCCCAATGCATAGGGCCTCCGGTTCCTGTTAAGGTATCTTTTTTGAGAAACCATTCTTTAGGATTTGAATTCCAATCGGATTTTAGTACCGTACTTTTACTTATTTTGTATTCTTTTTTTGCTGTCGAAATTGTACCACAACAAGAAGTTATCATTAGAGGAAGTACAATTAATAGTATGTATTTAATTTTCATTTTTGTTTTTTAATTTAACTCCGAGTGGTATTTTATTGTACCAATCGATCCTGTTGGATTTGGTAAAAGCTCAAAAACCGAAGTAGGGGCAAGGCCGGATTCGATACGATGTGAAACGTATAAAATACTAACGTTTGTTTCTTGTTTTATCGTATTGATAAGCTGAATGACCAAATCTACATTTTCGTCGTCTAAACCTTCTACAGGCTCATCCAGAATTAATAATGGCGGATGTTTTAGAACGGCACGAACAATCAGGGCCACTCTTTGCTGGCCAATAGAAAGATCGATGAAACGTTTTTTTCTTAAATGGCTCATTTCTATTACTTCAAGCCATTGTGTTACGGTTTGTTTTTGTAAGGTTGTCGGTTCAATATATAAACCGATAGAATCAAAAAAACCGGAAAGAATCATCTCTTCTAAAGTATGGCCTTTTTGAAAAAGGTCGGTCATTGAAGTGGTAAAAATTCCGATTTGTTTTTTAATGTCCCAAACGCTTTCACCGGTTCCTTTTTTCCTTCCGAATAAATGTAAATTCTGTCCAAAACCTTTTGGGTTGTCTCCGGTTATCAAGGATAAAATAGTACTTTTTCCAGAGCCGTTTGGGCCAATTAACTGCCAGAATTCACCTTGTTTTATTGTCCATGAAATGTTATCTACAATTTTACGATCGTCATAACTTACATTAACATTTTCCATTTTAATTAGTACGCTTTCGTGGAAGGAATGCGGGTCAATCGCTTTTGGAATTGCTGCTGTATTTAAGGTTTTAAATTGGCTTTCGGCTTTGGAAATTGGATGTAATTCAAAAGTATTATCTCTAATCTGCGCTTTATTGGGAACAAAATATAATAAATCGACCATACGATTCACGATTTGAATAATAGCAATGTGATCTGATAAGTCTTTTAATGATTCGGATAAAACTACGCGTGAAGCCTGATCTAAATGATCAAACGGATTATCAAAAATGATAAAATCCGGTTTTTGACTGATGCAGTATTTTAGAAATTCTTTTTTACGTTCTCCTGATGAAAAAGTTCTCAATTGCCTGTGTGATTCCGGAGAAGCTTCTACGATGTCATATTGGTATTCTTTTTCTATAAATTTCTCTATGGCAATGTCTGAAAACAAAATACCTTTTTTGTTGTTAAAAATGGCTAATTCTCCTTTAGTTTCGCCGGAAAGTAACGTTTCTATAAAAGCTTTTTTGTTTACCTGATTCGATAAAAGTATATCCCAGTGTTGCATTTCTATATTTTAAAAAATAATTATTTTAATGTGTTGGCTCTATTTTAAACACATACAAGTATACGTTTTGAAAGCTTTAAAAAAAACAGGTATTGCCCTTATTTAAAAACCACATAGTTAGGGGAAAGAAATATGTTTCTTTTTTGCTTTCTTTTTATAAAAAAAATCTATATTTCTATGTGCTAAATAGTATGATGCCCAACAGTTTATTTTGTTTCTTTGGTTGCTAATTCGCGATCATTTCTGGACCATTCGCTCCACGAACCTACATACAGTTTAGGTATGGAAAGTCCGGCATAATCCATCGCCAGTAAAGTATGGCAGGCTGTAACTCCTGAACCACAATGTACAATTATATTTTCGGGATTTTTACTGCCTGTAATTTCAGTGTATTTTTTGGCTAAAACTTCGGTTGGTTTGAAAAATCCATTTTCATCTAAGTTCTCGCTAAAAGGGATATTTATAGCTCCGGGAATATGTCCCGCGATTAAATCTAATGGTTCTGTAAGGCCATCAAATCTGTTTTTATCCCTAACATCAATTACAATATTTTCTTCGCTTTTTCGGGCTTTTTCAACATCATTAATATCGGCTAAAGCCCATTTCCATTTTGAAACCGGATAATTTTGGACTGGTTTAAAATCTTTAATTTCTGAACTTGTTGGATATCCCATTTTTATGGCAGCTTGTAGGCCACCATTTAAAACCTGAACTTTTTCATGTCCTGTGGCGCGTAACATCCACCAAAATCTTGCTGCTGCATTTGAACCGTTTTTATCATCATAAACAATGACATGGTTTGAAGGTGAAATGCCAAGTTTAGAAAGTAGTTCCGAAAATTTTGCTACAGAAGGCAAAGGGTGTCTTCCGCCGTTTGCCGGATTCGTCTCAACGGTTGCCAAATCCCGGTTTAAATCAACAAAACGAGCACTTTTTAAATGGTTGCCCTTATAATTTTCCTCGGCATTGATTCCGGCTGTGGCATCGATTAAAATAATTTCTGATGAATCTTTTAGTTTTAAAAGTTCTTCGGGATTTATAACTGGAGAAAGTTTTGACATCTTTTATTTATTTTTTAGAATTACCTAACCAAAGCAATGCATTGACAATTAACTGACTTTGTATGTTATTTTCAAAAGTATAGGAAAGGGTTTTGTTGGTTCCGTTTTCATAATCAATATCATTATGTCCCATGTTGACATAAAGCATTTTGTAGTTTTTATTTGTCCACACTACCGGATAATAGCCTTCATGCCAAATTTCGTTTGGTTTTGGGCCTGTTCCTAAAGGAAAACTGCTTTCATCAATGGCCACAAGGATTTTTATATCCGGATTTTTTCTCAAATCATTGCTCCATCTGTACCATTCATTTGGTGCCGATTTGAATGTTTCAGGAATGTTTTTAGTTACGGGATGTTGATTTTCAATTCGTAAAACTGCCGATGTTGGCCGCCATGTATTGCTGCCATATTCTCCCGAGCCTAAAAAAGTATTGTGATACCAATTCCAGTTTTGAGGGTAATCAGAACCATTTAAAGCGAAAGCAGAAAAGTGAAATCCTATAAAACCCCCACCATTTTCTATGTATTTTTGAAAAGCTTCGCGCTGATTTGTTGTTTCAGGTCTTGTGTCTAAAAACAGAACAACCTGATATTTTGCTAAAAACTTTGCGTTGAGATTGTCCCAATTGCTAGTCGAGTCGTATGCAAAATGATGCTCTTGTGCTAGTTTTGGAAACCACTTATTGGCTTCATGTACAAAACTAATATGTGCCTGATCATTTTTTGCAGTATAAAAAGCAATTACGTTGAATTTTGAACTGGCTTTTTTGTGTTGTGCAAAACCTGAAAAGCAAATTGAAAATAAGATGATCAGAATAATCTTTCCGGAAACAGCATCTTTTAATTGTAAAATTTTTTTAGCGTTTATAAGAAGCGGGATTTTATTTAGCATAGATCGTCATCTTTTTAATTCTTTCTATAAATCATTTTAAACAAGGCTAATCAGCGAAAGTCTGCGTATAAAAAATAAAAAAGTATTGTTTGTTTTGTCATATCGCAAACAATCCCAATTGCTATAAACAGAATTTGTAGCAATGAAATATTAGTATTGATTTGTCTGATAAAAAGTTAACCCGGAATTTTCTCGATCAATATTTCATTGTTGCCTTTGTCATAGTAAGTACAGGTCATTTCGATGATGTCAACACGCCATTTTGCGATTCCGGACTGGGTGGCATGATTGCAGAAAGTTAGATAATCGGTTTGACCGTCCTGGTGCATGACTAAAAATTCAATAAAACGTTCTTTATTGGCAGAGGGAGCGACCTGAATTTCAGGATATTTTTCGTCTGATGAAACGGTGTAATTATTGACGCCATAATACTCAACATTCCCATTATTGACAAAAGTGTCATATCCTTTTACACCCAAAATGATCAGGTCCTGTATATAATTTGGAAAATCAGCTCCGCTTTGTACTTTGGCGTGTGCTTCTTTTATTTGTTCTAGTGTAAACATCTTATTTTAGTTTTAGATTATTGATTGAAAAAGAAAAGTGTGCCGTGAATTAGACAAATTTACATGAATTTTTATTTGTATAGTAGTGGGTTACTAATTCGTGTCGATTTGTGAAATTTGCAGTTATAAAAAATTATTGTTTTAAAAATACAATTAATGGTTTTATAAATTGGTCAAAAGATTCAATATGCGGTAAATGTCCTGTGTGGGGTATTTCGACTAATTTTGAATTCGGAATTGCTTTTTGCGTTTTTTTACCTAATTCCAGATAATTTCCCATTGTCTTTCTGACTTCTTCAGATACCAAAGGTTTTCCAATGGCTGTTTTATCTCTTGTTCCGATAATTAAAAGTGTTGGGCTTTTCATATTTTTAAATTCGTATAAAACAGGTTGTGTAAAAATCATATCATACATCAAAGCAGAATTCCAGGCTACTCTGGCATAATCGGGAGCAGTTGTCCATCCGGCACCAAGCTCTGCCCATTTCTGGAAATCGGCATTCCATTTTCCATCGTAATAATTCGCCATCTGATAGCTTTTTATATTTTGATAGTTTTGTTTAAGTTCCGATTCATACCACCAGTCAACAGGTTTGTAAGGTACTATGAGTTTCCAGTCTTCTAAACCAATCGGATTTTCGAGTACTAGTTTTTGGGTAGTTTCAGGATACAGTAAAGCAAATCTTGTCGCTAACATTCCTCCCATCGAATGTCCTAAAATAGTGGTTTTTTCGATTCCTAAGTGATCTAATAATTTTTTGGTATTCTGGGCAAATTGTTGAAAAGTATATTGAAAATGATCTGGTTTAGATGATTTTCCAAAACCAATCTGATCGGGAACAATTACTCTGAAACCTTCTTTTGTCAGCGCTTTTATTGTCGTTTCCCAATACGCTCCATTGAAATTTTTTCCGTGAAGTAAGACAATGTTTTTATTGTTATAGTTTTCCGGTTTAATATCCATGTACGCCATTTTTAGATATTGTTGCTGATTGCTCAATTCTAAAAATTGTACAGGAAAAGGATATTCATAATTGGTTAAATTTATATCGAGGGCCTTTATGTTTTCTTGCTGCGAAAAACACAAAAAGGGAAGCAGCAACAATATCAGTTTTATGGTTTTCATTTTTTGAATGTATTTCGTTTGGAGTATTTATAAAATTAAAGTTAACCATTTTAAATTCAAAAAATATAATCTTAAAATTATCAGAAAAAAAATACGGGCCATTTACTGCCCTGTTTTGTTGTTTTTTAAAGTTACCACTTGTTGTGGATACGGAATATCAATATTTGCTTCGTCAAAACGTTTTTTAATGCTTTGCAGTAAATCGCAATACATGACAAACCCGTCTGTAGAGTTTTTTGCCCATGCCCATGCTTTTAAGGTTACGCTGGAATCTGCCAGCGCTACGACACGAGCAACCACCAAAGGTGTTTTTTGCTTTTTATTTTCGGCTGTTCTGGTGTCTATAAAAAGAGGATGCCTGGCGATTTCGTCCTGCATGATTGCTAAGGCATTTTCAATATTTGAATCGTATCCAATGCCAATTTCGATTACCTTACAACATTTTGTGTCATTCATATTGGTGTTGACAATAATCTGGGCGCTGATTACTGAATTTGGAATGATGATTCGGTTGTTTTCGGCATCTTTCAGAACGACCTGTCTTAAGTTGATGTCTTCGACTGTGCCTACAAAATTGTTGATGGTAATTTTATCGTTAATTCGGAAAGGTTTAAAAATGACCAGAAATATTCCGCTTACGATGTTGCTTAAAGCTTGTTGAGAAGCAAGACCGGCAACTATTGAAATAACACCGGCGCCAGCTAAAAAGGAATGGCCAATAATTCTAAATTCAGGAATTTGTATTAAGGCAAAAGCAAATCCTAAAATATAAATTACCGTTATGATTAAATGTTTTAAAAACTTAAAACCAGTTGCATCGTATTCTTTATTAGACTGTTTGCGGTACAGGAGATAGCGAAGTACTTTATCTGTAATAGCTCCCAGAATAATGGTTACAATGGCTATTATGACGATAAAAATGCCTATTCTGAAGTCTGTTAAGTAATTAATCATGGGCTTTATTTTTTAAAAAATCCAAAAAGCAACTATTGATCAATGTGTTTTTTGGATTTTATAATTTACAACCAGTCAGATTTTGTTTTAAAGTCCAACGAAGTCATCACTTTTTGGAAAAATGCTCAACGCCTGAATAGCAATTTCAGGAGTTGGAGAAGCAAGTTTGCGTAGTTTCGTATCCATCCAGGCACCATCAACCGTAATAACGGCACAAAGGGTATCGTCTTCTTTTCTGAATTCGTGAATGATAGACCAGCGCGAAGCATCGGCTTTCATTTTTGAAGTTTTGGTATGAAGGAAGATCTTGTCCGAAAGTTTAAGCTCTTTTCTAAAAATGCATTCTTCTCTAAATAAAACAGGTCCAAAACTTTGTGTTTGCATCACTTTTAGAGTTAAACCCAGTTCTTCGAGGATTTCGATACGATGCTGTGCGCCGAAATCATAATATGCACTATGGCGAACGTGAAAATTTGGATCAAGATCTGACCAGCGAAAAGATAATTCTTTAATGAATGAAGCCATTTTTATTTGTATTTTGTTGAGAAATCGAAATTACAAATAAAAATGTAAACACGATGTTTGAAGATCGAAGTTTAATATTTTCCTATGAGTTATAATTTATCTGCGACGAAAACTTTATAAAAATTACAGGCTTTCGAGATTGTCCCATTCGTATTCTATTTTATTTACTTTTCTGTAATAGGGGATAAGGAGCAGAATTTCTAATCTTAAAGAAAAATGCCCGTTTTGAGTACTAAGAGGAAGTATAAAGAATGAAGCAATACATATTACGATACCGGAAATTGCGTCTACTTTGGCAATTGTTATGGCATTTGGTTTTTCGAACCAAAGCGAATAAGCTGCAAACCCTTTTAAAAACATAACTGCAATTATGAAAAGACCCGTTACGGAATAAGCAGTGTCACTGGAAAATCCGTAGAGCGATACAATTACATTTGGAACAAAAAGGTTCGTAACAAGTGCACCGGCCGCACATACGGATAAAATCATAAAAATCCAGCAGAAGGTTTTAATCCACCAGGGTAAAAGTTCTCTTCTGATTATGGCAGGTTTATCAAATTCGTCAAAATGGCTTTCTAGTTCCTGATTCATTGTATTATTCTATTGATTTGATTTTGTTTTACAAGTTTGGATGCATTATATTATCTGGAAAATAATCAGGATCATGATGGTTATTTGCACACCTAAAATAATCCAGAAAAAGTTTCGGCTTGGTTTTGAGATGTTTTTTAATCCGGTTATGATTTTGGTTTTAATAATATCAGAAAAGCTTACGTTTTCATCCCTGAAATCAACATCATCCAGATTCACTTTTTTAAAACCGTATAGGATGATTTTTTTTAGCCATTTATTTTCTTTAGAATCTCTGATTTCCTGTAGTAATTTCAGTTTTAATTTGGTTTTATCAGCTCCTGTTTTTAATAATTCAGGTTGGTTTGATTTGATTTTGCTCAGTACTTTATCAATGATTGGAAATAATAAAACCTCGCCTTTGTCTGATAACAATCTATTAATAGTTTTTGATATGATATATTTATTACCAAGAGAAAACAATAGAAAAGGAACTGCAAATATAGAGACTACGGTTAAAGTGTAGCCAATTGGCCGCAAAGCGAATAACAGAAGTAAAATGGCCGAACCGTTTGCATGGCCTGTTCCTGTACCGGATTGATAAATAATAGTGCACAGGGAAATAATCGAAATAAAGATCAAAAATAATTGTCCGATGATATTTATTTTAATAAAGCTAAAAGTTGCGCTACCGAATAGTTTTGTTGCATATTTTAAATTGTCATTCATTGAAATTTGGTTTTTTTTAGGGTTGGAAGTTAATGGAGTAAAAATATAGAAAAAACATTACAAATGTTAAAATATATTCTTATGAGATGCTTTAATGCTTAATGTATTTATTTGTAGGTTCTTAACTTGCTGAGAGGAATAATCAGGATTGTGGTTCTTCTTCTTTTACACGATTTAATCTTTTTACAATCCATGGCAATGTGAGTCCTTGTCCGATAAGTGTTAAAAGTACGACGGCGACCGAAATAAATATGATGACAGTTCGTTCGGGGAAAGGTGTTCCGTCTTCCAGTTCTTTTGGGATACCTATGGCAATCGCCAGCGAAACTATGCCACGCATTCCGGACCAGCTTAGAATGATACTGTTTTTGAAGTCTAAAAGGGCATGTTCGCTGACCTTTCTTTTTCGTTTGGTATTTTGAAATGCTTTTTGTAGGTTGATTTTTTGTAGAAATATCCTAACCATTCTAATCAATAAAGCCACAATAGTTATGATAAGGGCATAACCAATATAGGGTAAGATCATGTGGTTATCGATATCTTTTAAAATATACCGAAAATTAAGCCCGATTAAAATAAAGATTAATCCGTTTAGTAAGAAGATAATAATATCCCAAAGGCTTCTGGATTGATTTTTTAAACTTTCAGGGAATATCTTTTTACTAAAACGAGCAATAGTTAATCCTAAAATAACGACTGCAATTACTCCTGAAACATGCAGATGCTCAGCAACTAAGTACGTTACAAAAGGCATTAAAAGCATAAAGCTAATTGTGACTTCTATATTTTTTTTGTGCACTTTGCTTAATATAAAAGCCAGAATTTTTGCCATTACAAAACCTACCAGAAAACCGCCTCCAAGTAATAATACAAAGTGCAAAGCTGCTTTCCAGATAATAAATGCAGATCCCATTACGGCTGCCACTGCAAAACGATATGCAACCAGTGCCGATGCGTCGTTGATAAGACTTTCGCCCTCAAGAATAGTTAAAGTTTTATGAGATAAGTTTAATCCTTTTGTAATGCTTATTGCTGCTACAGCATCTGTAGCAGAAAGTATCGATCCTAATACAAATGCCAATGGCCAGGTCATTCCGGAAATCATATAACGGGCTACAACCGCAATGCCTATTGTAGTCAGGAAAACTAATGATATGGCTAAGGTGCTGATGGTATTAATATTCGTTTTGAAATCTTTAGGTGAGATATTAAACGAAGCATCGTATAATAATGGCGGAAGAAAAATCAGGAAAATAATTTCCGGATTGATTTCTATTTCGCCCATAGATGGAATAAAGCCAATTGCAATTCCGGCAATAACAAGTAATATTGGATATGGTAGTTTTATTTTGTGTGCAAAAGCCGAAAGGCCTATTACGATGGTGAGGATAAAAATAATAATGCTGTAATTTTCCATTATTGTTCTTTAATAAGTGATGTTATAGTTGATTTTGATTAATCGAAGTCATACCATCTTGGGAGTTCTTCATCTTCAGGGGTATCTGTTGGAAATATTTTACTAAGTCGGTAAATCATTTCTACTTTAATAATAGGATCTTCTGAGTTTTCTGCTAAATCTTTTATGGCATCAATAGCTTCTTTTGTTCCAATACTTTTTAAAGCATGTCCGCATTGATTTATAAATTGTCCTGTTCCGGTGCTGTAAGCTTCTAGAAAAGGAAATTTCTGTTGCATTGCGATTTTAATTGCAGGCACGCTTGATGGGTGCTGTCTCCATTGCAAATTGTGAATAATATCGTGATATTTTTCATGCCAAGGTTCTAATAATATTTCGTGAAGCAGATCTATACAGTCATCATCTTCGTCTATTACCCAAAGTAATAAAAGACAAAACTCCATGTCATCACTATTTTTAGAAGCTATAATATCTTTTATAATTTTTCTGCCTATTTCATTTTTGGATTCTATTGGAAAAGGGAGTTGTTCTATTATTTCTAATTTTGAGCGTCTGCTTTTTTTTAAGTGCTCTGCAAAATCGTTTCTTAATTTTTCTATCATGACGTGTAAGTATGAATTTTGTTTGGGCTAAATATAATTATTTAAACATTAATCATACATAAAACTCTAATGAAAATGACGCCCCTAGCCCCGATAGAAGCGATATCCTTTTATGGCGGGGTTCGCCATAAAAGATATAGCGGATAGCGGGAAACAGCTCCTGATAATGACACGTAAAGTACTGATATGCCACGAATGTCAGGTTTTAAAAATGTCATGTTGTCAGATTGTTTTAAGCGTGCCGACAGTAAAACTGACATTTTTCTTTTGTTTTTTATATTGGCACAAAGATTGACTTATGCCACGTGAGTTATTAAATTAGTATATCAAAATTAAATATATAAAAAATGGGTAAAATAATCGGAATTGACTTAGGTACGACGAACTCTTGTGTTTCTGTAATGGAAGGTAACGAAGCAGTTGTTATTCCTAACGCAGAAGGAAAAAGAACAACGCCATCTATCATCGCTTTTGTTGAAGGTGGTGAAATTAAAGTAGGTGATCCTGCAAAAAGACAAGCAGTAACGAATCCTACAAAAACGATTGCTTCTATTAAACGTTTTATGGGACACACTTTTGCTGAAACTCAGGAAGAGGCAAAAAGAGTTCCTTACAGTGTTGTAAAAGGTGACAACAATACGCCACGTGTGGATATTGACGGTCGTTTATACACTGCTCAGGAGTTGTCTGCTATGACACTTCAAAAAATGAAAAAAACTGCTGAAGATTATTTAGGTCAAACTGTAACTGAAGCGGTTATTACTGTTCCTGCTTACTTTAACGATGCACAACGTCAGGCTACTAAAGAAGCTGGTGAAATTGCTGGTCTTAAAGTGATGCGTATCATCAATGAGCCAACTGCAGCTGCACTTGCTTACGGATTAGATAAAAAAGGTACAGATCAAAAAATTGCTGTTTACGATTTAGGTGGAGGTACTTTTGATATCTCTGTTCTTGAATTAGGAGACGGAGTTTTCGAAGTATTGTCTACAAATGGTGATACTCACTTAGGAGGAGATGATTTTGACCAGGTTATTATTGACTGGTTAGCTGACGAATTCAAAACTGAAGAAGGTATTGATTTACGTTTAGATCCAATGTCATTGCAACGTTTGAAAGAAGCTGCAGAGAAAGCAAAAATTGAATTATCATCTTCTGCTGAAACTGAAATCAACTTACCTTACGTAACAGCTACTGCTTCAGGACCAAAACACTTAGTTAAAAAATTATCAAGAGCTAAATTTGAGCAATTATCTGATACTTTAGTAAAACGTTCTATGGAGCCAGTTGCTAAAGCATTAAAAGATGCAGGTTTATCTACATCTGATATCGACGAAGTTATCCTTGTAGGAGGTTCTACCCGTATGCCAAGAATCGCTGACGAAGTGGAGAAATTCTTTGGTAAAAAAGCATCTAAAGGAGTTAATCCTGATGAGGTTGTTGCTATTGGAGCAGCTATTCAAGGTGGAGTTTTATCCGGAGATGTAAAAGATGTATTGTTACTTGACGTAACTCCTCTTTCTTTAGGTATCGAAACTATGGGTGGTGTATTGACTAAATTAATTGAGTCTAACACAACTATTCCAACTAAAAAATCACAAGTATTCTCTACTGCTGCTGATTCTCAACCATCTGTTGAAATTCACGTATTACAAGGTGAAAGAGCAATGGCTGCTGATAACAAAACTATCGGTCGTTTCCACTTAGATGGTATTCCACCAGCACCAAGAGGAGTTCCTCAAATCGAGGTTACTTTTGATATTGATGCGAATGGTATCATCAAAGTTTCTGCAACTGATAAAGGAACAGGAAAATCTCACGATATCCGTATCGAAGCTTCTTCTGGATTAACAGCTGAAGAAATCGAAAAAATGAAAAAAGATGCTGAAGCTAACGCTGACGCTGACAAAATAGCTAAAGAAAGAGCTGAGAAATTAAACGAAGCTGACAGCATGATCTTCCAAACTGAATCTCAATTGAAAGAGTTAGGAAGCAAATTAGCTGACGACCATAAAGTTGCTGTTGAGTACGCTTTAACTGAATTGAGAATGGCTCACCAGTCTCAAGACATTCCAGCTATTCAAACTGCTCTTGACAACATCAATGCAGCGTGGAAAACAGCTACAGAAGCTATGTATGCTCAAGGTGATCAAGGTCAACAAGCAGCTCCACAACAAGAGCAATCACAAGGAGACAATGTTGAAGACGTTGAATTCGAAGAAGTAAAATAATTCTTTGGTATTAAGTAATTAGTACAAAAAATATTAAGATTGAAAACCGGGTCAGAAATGGCCCGGTTTTTTTTGTTTCTATTTTAAATTAGGTCAGAATCTTTATTGAAATGGGCTACTTTATTCCGATTATTTTTTAAGAATGAGGTTTTCCGCAATTTTATTCAGTTTTTTAGTGTTTAATTTGAATAAAATTAACCCAAAAAAATAAGGATGAAAAAACTTTTAAGTATTGCATTATTATCATTATCAGTTTTATTTGTAAGCTGTAGCAGTGATGAAAGCAGTGACAGCAGTAATGGTTCAATTTCTGCTACTATTAATGGTAAGGAATGGAAACCAGCAAAAATAATCAACGTAAGTTTAATTAAAGTTCCGGGCCAGGGACAACGTTTTGATATTAGTGCTCAGGACAATTCGCAAATGCTTTCGATGGCATTTGAAAGTGAGTTAACCGCTGATGATTCAATGCCAATAAAAGCATATAATTTTTATGAAGATCAGGATGATAAAGTGAGCAACGCTTTGTTTTTAAATACGTATTTAATCGATGGGAACACTTATACGGAGCATTTTCCGGAATCGGGAAAAATTACTGTAACCGCAATAGATGCTAAGAAAAAAATAATTTCGGGAACGTTTAGCTTTAAAAATGTAAAAGGAGGAGCGCTACAAACCAAAGTAGTAACTCCGGAAGTAGTAGAAGTAACAAATGGTGTATTTACAAATTTGCCTTACAAAGTAATTAGTACACCTTAAACGGGTATATAAAATTTAAAAAGACCAGCTCAAAAAAGGACTTGGTTTTTTTATTTAAATTGTTGGTAGAAACGCACGGTAGTGCGTTTTTTTGCATTTTTATCACTTCAATACTATTCACAAAATGACAATTGTCATTCCTCATTCAGATTCTTTTTCGTAATATTACTATTGTAAATATTTTTGAATGAGAAAGATAAAATACAAGAAAGGACGTAAGCTACAACACATTACTTTAGAGTATACAGGAACACACAAAGAGCATGAAACAGAGATTCAGCTTTTTGTATATGACGATGCAGATGTTATTGAATATGATAAGTTTACAGTAGCGGCATTAAATTCTTGTTTTGATTATACAAAGAATAACTGGCTCAATGTTCACGGATTAAACGATATTGGTTTGCTTAAAATAATTGGTGCTCATTTTAAGCTGGATGACTTTTTACTGGCAGATATTTTAAATACTACCAAACGAACCAAGCTGGAAGAACAGCAGGATATTTTATTTTTTAATATAAAATCGCTGTTGCCTTCTGAATATTCGGATAATATTAGTGTCGAGCAAATTAGTTTTATTCTGAAAGAGGGTATTCTAATTTCTTTTCAGGAAAAACGAAGTGATTTTTTTGCCCACATTCGCGAGCGGCTTCGTACACATGCAGGAATTGTAAGAACTAAAAAAGTAGATTATTTGCTCTATTTGTTATTAGATGCGGTAATCGAAAATTTTTACATTACAATAGAAGATGAAGAAGAAAAAATTGAAGAATTAATCAATTTAACTAAAAAAGGTGCTGATCCGGTAATATTAGAAAAGATTGAAAATCACCGTGATAATTTTAATTTCTTAAAACGATCCATCATTCCGCTTCGGGATTCGCTGTATTATCTAAAAACAATTAAAGATGATGATACCAGTACTTTAATTCAAAAAGACACCTTTAATTTTTTCATTCGATTGCACCAGAAAAGCCTGGAGCTTTTAGAGCAAATCGAGTCCGATATGAGTTCATTAGAAAGTGCTTCCAATTTTTATTTCTCGGAACAAAGCCGGAAAATGAATGAAATTATGAAAACGCTCACCATTATCTCAGCTATATTTATTCCGCTTACCTTTATTGTGGGAGTATACGGTATGAACTTTGAGAACATGCCCGAACTTCGATATAAATATGGCTATCACAGCGTTATGATTGCTATGTTTTTTCTGGTTATTGCCCTGATTATTTATTTCAAAAAAAGACGTTGGTTTTAACATTCGTTTAGTTATAAAAAAATACTATTTACACGATATTTGTTTAGTTTCAAAATATAAATTATGAGTAAAGCGATATATATTGCCACAAGCGATCAAAATAGCGGAAAATCGATTATCACACTTGGTTTAATGAGTATTCTCATTGGTAAAACGGCCAGAGTAGGATATTTTAGACCTATAGTGGAGGATTTTGTTGATGGGGAATTAGATAATCATATTGAAACAGTACTTTCTTATTTTAACCTTGATATTAAGTTTGAAGATGCCTTTGCGATCACGAAAAGCAAATTAATCAAAAAGAAAAATAAAGGAAAAATCGGGGAGGTTTTAGATCTGATTATTGAGAAATATAAAAAGCTTGAAGAACGGTTTGATTTTGTTTTGGTCGAAGGTACGAGCTTTACCGGCGAAGGAACTTCAATCGAATTAGATTTGAATGTTCTGATTGCGAAAAACCTCGGAATCCCAACCATTATTATCGGCTCAGGAATTGGAAAAACATTAGAAGAATTAGTAGACAGTCTTTACTTGGTTTATGATTCTTTTAAAGTAAAAGAAGTTGAGGTTTTATCTGTTTTTGCCAATAAAGTACAGCCGGAAAATATAGAACTGGTTACTAAAAGCCTTGAGAAAAGTTTGCCTTCGAATGTACTGATCAATACAATTCCGCTGATTTCCAGTTTGAATAATCCAACCATGCAGGAAATTGTAAATGAACTGGATGCGAGAGTTTTGTTTGGAGAAAATTATCTCAATAATGAAATTGGACATTTTAGTGTGGGAGCCATGCAATTGCACAACTATTTGGTTCATTTGCATGATAACGCACTGGTGATTACGCCGGGTGATCGTTCAGATATTATTTTAGGGGCGTTACAAGCCAACGAATCGGCTAATTATCCCACAATATCAGGAATTATCCTAACAGGAAATATTGTTCCTGAAGACAGTATTTTAAAGCTTATTGAAGGACTTTCGGCTATTGTTCCGATAATTGCTGTCGATGGCGGAACGTACCACATAACTAACAGAATTGGGGCGATTAAATCTGAGATTTATGCCAACAATACCCATAAAATTGAAACCTCCATTAGTACGTTTGAAAAATATGTACAAATTGATGCTCTGTCTGAGCGTCTGATTACTTTTCAGGCTGAAGGTATGACACCTAAAATGTTTCAGTACAATATGGTTAAAAGAGCCAGACAGCATCGTAAACATATTGTATTGCCGGAAGGAAATGACGAAAGAATCATTATTGCCGCTTCAAGACTTTTGGCAATGGATGTTGTGGATATCTCGATTATTGGTGACAAAAAACAAATTGAAAGTAAGGTTGCCGAATTGGGAATTTCGCTGGATTTTTCTAAAGTAAATATCATCAATCCGATTGAATCACCAAATTATGAGGATTATGCCAATACCTATTATGAGCTTCGAAAAGCAAAAAATGTAAGCATAACAATGGCAAGGGATTTAATGGAAGACGTTTCGTATTTTGGAACGATGATGGTGTATAAAGGCCATGCTGACGGAATGGTTTCGGGGGCTGCCCATACGACACAACACACTATTTTACCGGCATTGCAATTCATAAAAACAAAACCCAATTCATCTGTAGTTTCATCTGTATTTTTCATGTGTTTAGAAGATCGTGTTTCAGTATTTGGGGATTGTGCCATTAATCCCAACCCAACGGCAGAGCAATTGGCAGAAATCGCGATTTCATCAGCCGATTCGAGTTCGGCTTTCGGAATTGAACCTAAAATAGCAATGCTTTCCTATTCTTCTGGTTCATCCGGAAAAGGGGATGAGGTTGAAAAAGTACGTACCGCAACCGAAATTGTAAAACAAAAACGTCCCGATTTAAAAATCGAAGGCCCGATTCAATACGATGCCGCAGTAGATCGTGCCGTTGGAAAAAGCAAAATGCCCGATTCTGAAGTAGCAGGACAGGCGAGTGTGCTTATTTTTCCTGATTTAAATACCGGAAACAATACCTATAAAGCGGTACAGAGAGAAACAGGTGCTTTAGCCATTGGGCCAATGTTACAGGGTTTAAACAAGCCTGTAAACGATTTAAGCCGTGGTTGTACCGTAGACGATATTATCAATACAGTTGTAATTACAGCCATTCAGGCGCAGGGACTGTAATCAATTAAAAATCTGGAATTAAGAATTAAAAAGCTTTAAGTCTTTTAGCAAAATTAACTCAGTAACTTAGAGACTTAGCACCTTAGCAACTATAAAAAACAATGAAAATATTAATTATAAACTCAGGAAGTTCATCTATAAAATACCAATTAATGATCATGCCGGAAAACGAAGTAATTTGTACCGGAATGATCGACAGAATTGGATTGGAAACTTCAAATGTATCTTTTAAAACATCATCGGTTTCGCATGAAGAAATATTGCCAATTGCGACCCATAAAGCAGGTTTGCAAAAAGTAGCCGAAATGCTTTTGCATCCGGAAAATGGAGTTATTAAATCGACTTCGGAAATTACTGCTGTGGGTCATCGCGTCGTGCATGGCGGGAGTTATTTTTCTGATACGACTATCATTACTGATGAAGTTAAAGAAAAAATAAAAGAACTTTCAGAATTGGCTCCGTTGCACAATCCTGCACATTTAGTTGGTATCAATGTGGCCGAAGAAATTTTTTCATCTGCCAAACAAGTAGCTGTTTTTGATACTGCTTTTCATCAGACCATTCCGGTAGAAGCATATAAGTATGCGATTCCCAATTATCTTTTAACAGAAAATAAAGTTCGTGTTTATGGTTTTCATGGCACAAGCCACAAATATGTTTCAGAGAAAGCGATTGATTATTTAGAAAAAAGCTCTAAAATAATTACCATTCACTTAGGGAATGGCTGTAGTATGACTGCCATAAAAGACGGAAAAAGTATTGATCATACAATGGGCTTCTCTCCGGCAAACGGTTTGATAATGGGAACCCGTGCAGGTGATATCGATCAGTCGGTCATTTTTTATATGATTAAAAATCTGGGCTATTCAGCGGATGATGTCAATTCAATTTTATTGAAACAAAGCGGAATGCTTGGGCTTACAGGGTATAGTGATTTACGTGATATTGAATCGGAAGCAGAAAAAGGAAATGCCGATTGTCAATTGGCATTGTTAATGAACGCTTACAGAATCAGAAAAACGATTGGTTCTTATACAGCGGCACTAAACGGTTTAGATGCCATTATTTTTACAGCCGGAATTGGAGAAAATTCATCGTACATGCGCAAACTGGTTTGTACGGATATGGAGTATTTTGGAATTGAGCTGGATCAGGAAAAAAATCTGGTTCGCTCTAAAGAAATCAGGGAAATCAACAAACCGGATTCAAAAGCAAAAGTTTTGGTGATACCAACAGACGAAGAGTATGAAATTGCAAATCAGGTCTGTCATTTACTGGAGAACTAATTAGTAAATCATTTAAAATGATGATGATTACATTATTACTTTTTTTAATTTTTATAGCCATTTCAGCACTTCATTTTTATTGGGGTTTTGGCGGCAAATGGGCTAGCCAGGCAGTTGTGCCTACTAAAGATGATGCCAAGCCACTTTTTATACCGGGAGCAATTGGCACTATTATCGTGGGGATTGGTTTGCTGTGTTTTGGCATGTTTTATTTCATAAAGCAGGGATCAATAGAAATCAGCTTGCCATTATGGCTGGATAAATATGGTTTTTGGATCATCGCAGCTATTTTTAGTATTAGATCGGTTGGAGAATTTAATTATGTTGGTTTCTTTAAAAAACATAAAAGCTCAAAATTTGCTGTTAATGATACAAAATATTATTCCCCCTTATGCCTGTTAATTGTTATCCTCACCTTAGTTTTAGAACTGAATACTTAAAATAATAGGCTTACAAAGCATAAAAAACTCCTCTTCAGAGGAGTTTTTTATGCTTTAAGATTAAATAATTGTCAGTATCTTTGACTATAAATCCACATATTTTGAAATCGAAACTTTTTAAATTATTTTTCTTCTTTTTCATCGCTTTACAAATTCAGGCACAAGAATTACTTCCTTTCGTTGAAAACTATAATAAATCAGATTACCAGGGCGACAATCAAATCTGGAATGTAGCCCAGGGTAATGATAAAGCCATGTATTTTGCTAATAACCATTATTTATTACGTTACGATGGCGTTGTATGGGAGAAATATTCCCTGCCTAATAAAACCATCATTCGTTCTATTTTAATCGAAGGAGATCGCATTTACTCAGGTTCATATAAAGAGTTTGGTTACTGGTTTAGGGAAAAGGGTAAAATGAAGTATGTTTCCATTACCAGGAATCTTAGGCTGTTTGATGAAAAAGATAATGAGGAAATCTGGAAAATTTTCAGGTTTAATGGTTCTCTTTATTTTCAGTCTTTTAATGATGTTTTTATATATGATGGCAAACATATTAAAAAAATCAAATTTCCTTTCTTAATATCGTATTGTTTTGTTGTTGATAGCAGTCTCTATGTGGCGTCTGTTAACAAAGGGCTTTTCAGGATGAACGGTTCTAAAATTTCAAATCCGAAAGGCTGGGACATTCTTAAAAATACGGTTGTTCATGCTATTGAAAAATACAAAGGCAAGACGTATATATTTACACAAAAAAAAGGGGTTTTTATTGCTGAGAATGGAGGTTTAATTCCGTGGAAGAATCCGCTAAACGAAACATTAAAGGCAAACGGGATTAATGTTGCCAAATTTATTAAAAATAATAAGTTAGTTGTTGGCACCGGAAATAAAGGGGTTTATATTTATGATTTCAACAACCAGACTTATAAAAATATCGACCGTAATAATGTTTTGATGAACAATTCGGTTTTATGTATTGGTTTTGATAAAGAAGAAGATTTATGGCTTGGCCTGGATAACGGAATTGCCCATGTCGAAATAAATTCGCCAATTTCATTTTTTTATGATAACTCCGGAATTTTAGGATCTGTTTATTCTGTTGCCACAACAAATAAAGGATATTTAATAGCTTCAAATCACGGTATTTTTGAGTTTAACTCCGGAAATTTCAAAATGTTGTCCAATACACAAGGTCAGGGCTGGAATATTACAAAAATTGGCAACAAATATATTATTGGTCATAACGATGGAACCTTTTGTTATGAAAATGGGGTATTGTCTAAAATCAATAATATAAGCGGGGGCTGGAACTTGTCAAAAAGTATGATTAATGATACTTATTTTCAATCAACCTACAGCGGAATTTTAGTTTATGATGATGTTTCGCAATTGACAGCCAATAAAATGATCAATGACCTTTCGAAACCTATAAAATATGTCGCCCAGAATAAAAAGAATGAAATTTGGGCAGCAGATAATTATCGTGGTTTATACAGGGTTCAGTTTGATGATCACTACAAAACCAAAAAAATAGAAAATATTACGCAGCAAAGTAAAATAAAAAATGATTTTGGTGTTAAGATTTTCGAGTTTAGGGACGAAATACTTTTTCTGATTAATAATGTCTGGTATACATTTAATGCTATTTCAAATAAATTAGAAGAAAACGAACTTTTTAATACCAATTTTAAAAATATCTCTGATGTGGTAGCTATCGATCAGGATCATTTTATAGTACTGCAGGAAGGAATATTGTATCATATATATGCACACGATAATAAATTTGTGTGGAATATAATTCAGGAGAAATATTATAAAGGAAAATTGATTAATGAAAATTTAAGAATTTTCAGAAGCCAGAACCATTATTTAATGAATCTGGATGATGGTTTTATTTCACTTCAGCTGGAATATCAAAATAAGCAAAATAAAGGGGTTAGGGTTGAAGCACATAATAATGACGAATTATTAGCGAATGATGAAAAAATAAAACACAATACAGAACTTAGAATAAATGTTATCTCCGGAATTTATGGCGCCAGTAAACCAAATTTATTTTATCAGATTAATAAAGGTAAAAATTATATTCCGATCTCAAATGGTGCAATAGTTTTAAACAACTTAAGCAGCGGTTCACACTCGGTAGTGATTTTTAAGCATGATGGTGCTAATTACGACAAGGTTTCGAGTTTTGATTTTAGAGTCGCGCAACCCTGGTATTTTTCATTTTGGATGATCCTTCTTTATCTATTAATAATAGGAGCGGTGCTGTTCTTTTATTACAAGTGGAACAAACTACGTTATATCCAAAAATTGAAATTACAGGCAGAAGAACTAAAACACCAGCGTGAAATTCTGGAAATGGAATTAAAAGCGGAGAATGAATTGAATGTTCAGGAATATGAAAAACACATTCTGGAACTTGAATTGCAAACCAAATCATCAGAAGTGGCCGGAAAATCATTATCGATTGCCAAGCAAAGCGAAATGATCGACAACATTCAGAATATTTTAAATTCTGAAAAAGATTTTAATAAGCTTAAAAGTGAGATCAGGAAAGCAATTAAAATAAATGAAGTCAATAAACACGAGTGGGAAATTTTTGAAACCAATTTAAATCAAATTCACAATGAGTTTATTATTAATCTTTCTAAAAAGTTTCCAAACCTTACTCCAAAGGATATAAAACTGTGTGTTTACCTTAAAATGAACCTTTCTTCAAAGGAAATTGCTCCTATGATGAATATCTCTTTTAGAGGTGTAGAATTGCACAGATATCGCTTAAGAAAGAAATTAAACCTCACACAGGATGAAAATCTCTCAAAATTTTTATTAACTGTGTAAGATTTGTATTTGATTTTTAAAGATCTTATATTTTTATATACGTTTTTTTATATAATTCCAATACATCATTACTACATCATAACGTTTTGTTAACAAAATAAAATTAAGATTTAGAGTCTTGATAATCATTGTTATATGTTCATTTTTTAACATAATGATGTAGCTATGTAGTAGTGGTATTTGATGTACTACAACGTTGTAATTGTTTAATTTGGCTCTACTAACTTAAACGATTACAAACTGTATGAAAAATTTTATTTTTAGCTTTTTAGCACTTTTGCTATTGCCAGCTTACATGTCTGGTCAGGCAATTAAAGGAAAAGTAGTAGACAGTAGTGGAATGGGAATTCCGGGAGCAGTTATTGCTGCTTCAAATTCCAGAACTTCTACTGATGCTGATTTCGACGGAAATTTTACAATTAATGCCAAAGAGGGTGAGATATTAAAGATCTCAATGTTGGGTTTTGATGCTGTTTCTATAGCAGCTACAACGGCGCCGATGACTATTACATTAAAAGAAGCAGGAGATACTGCTTTAAAAGAAGTAGTTGTTATTGGTTACGGTACCAGAAAGAAAATTGACAATACTTCAGCAATTACTTCATTAAAAGCAGAAGATGTTACCAAAACAAAAGTCTTAAACGCATCGCAGGCTATTCAGGGTAAAGCAGCTGGTGTTCAGGTTATTTCATCTGATCTGCCGGGAAGTACGCCTTCAGTAGTAATTAGAGGTTTGGGTACTGCATTGGGAGGAAGGTCTCCTTTGTATATTGTTGACGGTATGCCAACAGAGAATATTAATAATATCAATACAAATGATATTACTTCTTATGAAATTCTTAAAGATGCTTCATCTTTAGCAATTTATGGTACAAGAGCGGCTAACGGAGTTATCATTATTACTACTAAAAAAGGTAAAGGTGATAAAGTATCTGTAGAAATTGAAAGTTTTGCGGGTTTCAGAAATCCTCTTAAAAAGGTTAAAATGGCAGATTCAAGCCAATATGCAGCATATTCTAATGCAGCTTTAGGTACCAATACATTTGCTGCCAACCAACCGGTTAACACAAACTGGCTGGATGAAATTACAAGAACAGGTTCTTATACTCAGAACAACATCTCGATTTCCGGAGCTTCAGAAAATATTAAATATTTTTTCAGTGCAGGAAACTACGAAGAGCAGGCTATTTTAAATGGTTTAAATTATGGCCGTACTACATTTAGAAACAACAATGAATTTAAAATTTCTAAAAAAGTAACCTTAACTCAAAACTTAAGTTTTACTTCGGCTAATTCAGCACCAAAACCTTTAGGAGCTTTCACTAATGCTTACAAACAATCTCCTTTGGTTCCTGTACGTTTTTCTGACGGACAGTATGGTGTATCACGTGTTAATGCAAGTGGTGTAGCTAATCAAATTGGTTCAGCATTTAACAATGTTGGGAACCCGGTAGCGCAGTTAGATTTCTATAATGAACAACAAAGAAGTGTTACACTTCAGGGTGGTCTAAAATTAGATTACGAGATTATTAAGGGACTTAAATTTACTTCGCAATTTAATGGAGAGTATTATTCCTGGAAACAATATAATTATGAAGATAAACAAGGTATCTGGATGGCAGCTAACCCAAATACAACAGCTGCTGACTACGTATCTACTCACGCAAGTGATCCTGTAAATTTACTAACAAGAGGCAGAGAGCAGTATTTTAACTGGAACTTATCTAACTATTTTACTTATAATAAAGTTTTTGGAGGTATTCACGATCTTGAGTTGACTGCAGGTATGGAAGCTTCTGTAAAAGGCCCAAGAGAAACATTGTCTATTGCAAGAAAAAATGTAAGTACAAATTCTAATTACTGGTCTCTATACAATGCTAAAGATGCTCATGGAGTAGAATATGTAGGTGATATTACAAGTTTATACGATGTAAGATATAACGAAAGCAGATTAGCCTCTTATTTTGGTCGTTTCCAATATAAATTAATGGACCGATATTTAGTAACAGGAACTATTAGACGTGACGGATCTTCAAATTTTGCTAAAGATTACCGTTGGGGAACTTTTCCATCTTTTGGTTTAGGCTGGATTATGACAAAAGAAAATTTCTTATCAAATATAAAAGGTGTTGATTTAATTAAATTAAGAGGTAGCTGGGGTAAATTAGGGAACCAAAATGTTCCTTTAAACAGTCAGGCTTATGCTTCTGGATTAGACGGATATTTAGGAGGTTCAATTTTGTATCCCGGAACTACAATTAATTCGCAAATTGATCCAAGTTTATCTTGGGAAATTACAGAAGAAGCTTCTGTAGGTCTTGATTTCGAATTATTAAACAGCAGATTAAAAGGATCGGTTGATTATTACGATAAAAATACAAGTAACGTAATTTTAAATACAAAACCTTATATGTCTTCAGGGCTTACAATAGCATCTCCTGCACATGTTGGTGAAGTATCAAACAAAGGTTATGAACTTTCTTTACGTTGGGATGATAAAATTTCAGATAACTTAAGTTACTGGGTTGGTGGAAACTTTTCTCAAAATACAAACAAGCTTTCTGCTTTAAAAGATTTTGATATTTCACCGGTAATTGGAGGAAATTTAGGAAATGGCCAGGATACCAAAATGCTTAACAAAACTTCTGTTGGTCAGCCATTAGGTAGCTTTTATGTATATGAATATGCTGGAGTAGATCCTGCAAATGGAAAAATGTTGTACTACAATGCAGCTGGAGAAAAAGTAGTTCAGGGTGCTTTGGATGCTACGAAAGATAAAAAATATGTTGGTTCAATTTTGCCAAAAAATAATTATGGTGTATCATTAGGATTAAACTATAAAAACATTGATTTCTCTGTAGACGGATATGGTACAGGTGGTGCTAAAGTTTATAACGGTAAAAAAGCACAACGTTTTACAGGTGAAAATGTTGAAGCTTCTTTAACTAATGATTACTGGACTGCGGCTAATCCAAATGCATCAAACCCAAAACCATTTAATGAAGTACCAGTTGCTTCTACATACTATTTAGAATCAGGTGATTTCTTTAGAATCAATAACATTACTTTAGGATATAAACTTCCTCTTACAAATGGTTTTATTGAGTATTGCAGAATTTACGTAAATGCGATTAATCCATTTATTACTCAAAAATTCTCAGGTTATTCTCCAGAACTTAATGGGAATGGTGACCCATACGGAACTCAAGGAATCGAGCTTGATGCTTATCCTACTTTAAGATCTTTCGTTATTGGTGCTAATTTAAAATTTTAATATTATGAAAAAGATATATATATCAATGTTTGCATTGTCAGCATTGTTTTTCACAGCTTGTCAGGAAGACTTCCTGGATGTTAACCCAACGCAGGCTATACCAACAACAGATGTTGAACTGTATAATAGTGACAGTGGAGCAAAAACCTTTGTAACTGCCATTTACAGTAAGTTCCTTGATTGGGATATGAGTTCATTTGGCTGGATAGGATTAGCAAGTATTACTTCTGATGATGCTGATAAAGGATCATCTCCCGGAGATGGAGGAACAGATAAAGATGTTTTGGATGCACTAAGCTATAATTCATCAAATCCATCTGCAGAGAGCACCTTTGTTGCTCAATACGACGGTATTAACAGATGTAATCAAGCCTTAACAATTATTCCAAAATTAGACAAAGCTGACCCTGCTTTAAGACAGAGATTAATGGGAGAAGCTAAATTCCTGAGAGCTTTCATGTATTTTACTTTGGTAAAATGCTACGGTGGCGTTCCTATTGTAGATCGTTTGCAAAATCCAACTTCTGAGGAAGATAAAAAAATGTTGCTGACCCGTAAACCGGTTGCTGAAGTATATGCTTTTATCGAGAAAGATTTAGCTGATGCAATTGCTGTATTACCATTAAAATCTGCCTATTCAGCAGATGAAAAAGAGAGAGCTTCAAAAGGTGCTGCTTATGCTTTGTTGGCTAAAGTAAGTTTATACCAAAAGAAATGGCAACAAGTAGTGGATAACTGTAATTTAATTACAGGGTATGCATTAAACCCAAGCTATGCTAAAATGTTTAGATTAGAAGGTGAAAATGATATCGAATCTATGTTCGAAATTAACGGACATGGTGCAGTACCAACTAAAGGAATTTCAGGATATTCTAACGTTCAGGGTGCCCGTGGTGCCGGTGGATGGGGATGGGGATTCAATACTCCGTCAGAAAGTTTGCTAAATGCTTATGAAGCAGGTGATGTTAGAAAAGATGCTACTATTATTTTCAGAAACTCAACTTTATACGATGGAAGAGTAGTTCCGGCTACAGTAGAAAATGCCATGTATAATTTCAAAGCCTATTCTTCATCATTTACAGATGCATGGGAAACAGATGCAAACATCAAATATTTAAGATATGGTGAAGTATTGTTGATGAAAGCGGAAGCTTTAAACGAATTAAATCAAACTTCTGCGGCGATTCCTTTATTAAATGAAATCAGACACAGAGCAGGTTTAGGAGATACTCCGGCAACTTCTCAGGCAGCAGTTAGAACTGCAATCTGGAAAGAAAGAAGAGTAGAGTTAGCTTTTGAATTTGACAGATTCTTTGATTTAGTTAGAACAGGACAAGCTAAAGCCGCTTTTGCAGCTGATAAAAATGAATTTTTCCCTAACGGAAGAACCTTTACAGAAGGTAAAAATGAATTGTTCCCGATTCCGGCAACATTCATTATACAAGCCAACGGTATGTCACAACAAAACCCTGGATATTAATTTATAATTCTAAAATCACTTCCTTCAAAAAGAAGGAAGTGATTTTTTATTACACAATCATAAAAAAATGAAAATGGTCCGATTTTCACTTATACTTTTATCACTTACTTTTTTTAGCTGTAGCACTACGAATGTAGACAAGCAAAAAGAAAATGCATCAACTGAAGTTAAATTATCAGATGAGCAACTTTTGGCAACAGTTCAAAAACAGACTTTTAAATATTTCTGGGATTATGCTGAGCCAAATTCAGGATTAGCCAGAGAGCGTTACCATCCTGATGGGAATTACCCTGAAAATGATCCGCATATTGTCACAACCGGAGGTTCCGGTTTTGGATTAATGGCGATTGTTTCCGGAATATCCCAGGGATATATTACCAAACAACAAGGAGTTGAAAGATTAAATAAAATTGCTGACTTTTTAGGCAAAGCAGATCGTTTTCACGGAGCATGGTCCCATTGGATCGACGGAAATACAGGAAAAGTAAAACCTTTTGGAACCAAGGATAATGGAGGAGATTTAGTCGAAACCTCATTTTTGGTTGCAGGGATGATTACAGTTCGTGAATATCTAAAAGATGGTTCTGAAACAGAAAAAGCCGTAGCCCACAAATACGATGCACTTTGGAAAGGAGTAGACTGGCAGTGGTATACTAATAATAAAAATGTATTGTACTGGCACTGGTCGCCAAATTATGACTGGCAAATGAACTTTCCGTTAGAAGGATATAATGAATGTTTAATTACTTACGTTATGGCAGCTTCTTCACCAACCCATACAATTGACCCAAAAGTTTATCATGAAGGCTGGGCGAGAAGTGGCGGAATCGTTTCTTCAAAAACAAAATACAATATTCCGCTTATTTTAAAGCATAATGGAGCAGAAGAATTTGGCGGGCCTTTATTTTGGGCACATTATTCTTATGTGGGGCTTGATCCAAATCAACTTACAGACAAATACGCAAACTATTGGAACCTGAATGTAAACCAGACCAAAATTAATTATGAATACTGTGTCGAAAATCCTCAGAAGGTTAAAGGTTACGGTGCCGATTATTGGGGGTTAACAGCATCATATTCCAGAAATCCTGACGGTTCAATAGGATATAATGCTCACATGCCAAGTAATGATCAGGGAGTTATTTCGCCAACAGCTGCTATAAGTTCAATTGTCTATACGCCAAAAGAATCAATGGCCGTAATACGCAATCTATACGAAAACCATAAAAAAGAAACCTGGGGAGAGGCTGGTTTTTATGATGCCCTTAGTTTAGGAAATAACTGGGTTGCAAAACGTTATTTGGCTATTGATCAGGGACCGGAGGTCGTTATGCTGGAAAACTATCGTACCGGATTGTTATGGAAATTATTCATGAATGCCCCTGAAGTAAAACAAGGTTTGATAAAACTTGGTTTCAAGTCAGGAAAATATGGAATTTAACATGAAGCAAAAACTAACATTAATAGCGCTCTTATTTTCTGTATTAAGTTTTGCGCAAAGTGAAACCACTGGAAAAATAAAAACGGTTGTAATGACCAATTTTGAATTGGGTTATGCCTTACACAAACCAGCGAATACAAAAGAGAAAAAGCCATTAATAGTTTTTATTTCAGGTGACGGAGAAAAAGGGACAGACCTTGAAAAAGTAAAAATTCACGGCCCTTTAAAATATTTAAAAACACACGCATTAGACGCTTATGTTCTGGTGCCTCAATGTAAAGAAGATGAAAATTGGAGTATTGAATCTATTTATGAACTGATTTTAAAAATTCAGAGAGAGAATAAAATAGATGCTAACCGGATATATGTTACAGGATTAAGTTCCGGAGGCTGGGCAGCTTGGAATTTAGCACTTTCCTATCCGGATAAATTTGCGGCCCTGGTACCTGTTTCAGGTTTTGTGGATCTGATTGAATTAGAAAGTGCCTGTAAAATTGCCAATATTCCAACCAGAATTTTTCATGGCTTATTAGATGATGTGGTAAAAGTAGATTATGCCATTACCATTTACAAAGAGTTAAAAAAATGCAATGCCAAAGATGTGCAGTTAACCATTTTTGACGATGCAGGCCACGATAGCTGGACAAGAGTTTACGACAATCCTGAAATATACGACTGGATGTTTAAACAAATCAAAACGAATACGAACAAATAAGTAGAGATAGAATGAAATCGCAATGATTCCAAATCATAAAAAGAATGAAGAACAGCGATTTCATGTTCCATTAAAAATACAAATATTAAATACACATGAAAAACAAATTAGTCTTACTCTTTTTAGGATGTGCTGTTTTGGGTTATGCCCAGAAAAAGAACACTAAGAATACAGTAAAAATTAAACCAAAATCAGAGTTTGTAGCAGAACTATTGTCAAAAATGACATTAGACGAAAAATTAGGGCAGCTTAATTTACCAACTTCTGGAGATATTACTACAGGACAGGCAAACAGTTCTGATGTGGCTAAAAAAATTGCTGAAGGTAAAGTTGGAGGTTTATTCAATATTAAATCTGTTCAAAAAATTAGGGAAGTACAAAAAATTGCTGTTGAAAAAAGCCGTTTAAAAATTCCGTTGATTTTTGGAATGGACGTTATTCACGGTTACGAAACTACATTTCCAATTCCGTTAGGATTATCTTGTACCTGGGATATGGGGCTAATCGAAAGAAGTGCACAAATCGCAGCTCAGGAAGCGAGTGCAGATGGTATCAACTGGACATTTTCTCCAATGGTAGATGTTTCCCGTGATCCGCGTTGGGGAAGAGTTTCTGAAGGTTCAGGAGAAGATCCGTACTTAGGAAGCCAAATTGCAAAAGCAATGGTAAACGGATACCAACAACATGATCTTTCTAAAAACAATTCGATCATGGCATGTGTAAAACACTTCGCTTTATACGGTGCACCGGAAGCAGGTCGTGATTACAACACCGTTGACATGAGTCATATCAGAATGTTCAACGATTATTTCCCGCCTTACAAAGCAGCTGTTGATGCCGGAGTAGGTTCTGTAATGGCATCTTTCAACGAAATTGACGGTATTCCTGCAACAGGAAACAAATGGTTAATGACCGATGTTTTAAGAAAGCAATGGGGTTTTAAAGGTTTTGTTGTAACAGACTTTACCGGAATCCCTGAAATGATCGAACACGGAATGGGAGATTTACAAGCCGTTTCTGCTTTATCGCTTAATGCAGGCGTTGAAATGGATATGGTTGGAGAAGGTTTTTTAGGAACTTTGAAAAAATCTTTAGACGAGAAAAAAGTAACGATCGAAACAATCGATAATGCTGTTAAATTAATTTTAGAAGCAAAATACGATTTAGGATTGTTTAGTGATCCTTATAAATATTGCGATGCCAACAGAGCTAAAACTGAAATTTTTACGGCAGGCAGCAGAAAAGAAGCAAGATCAATCTCTGCACAATCATTGGTTTTATTAAAAAATCAAAATCAGGTATTGCCACTTAAAAAATCAGGAACAATCGCTCTTATCGGGCCATTGGCTGATGCTAAAGAAAACATGCCGGGAACCTGGAGTGTTGCTACAAAAATGGAAAATGCCATTTCACTTTTAGCTGGAATTAAAGAAGTTGCAGGAGCTTCAACGAAAGTATTATATGCCAAAGGAAGTAACTTAGATTACGATGAAACTTTTGAAACTAATGCTACCATGTTTGGTAAAACATTACACCGTGATGCCCGTTCAAAAGAAGAGTTATTGGCAGAAGCCTTAAAAGTTGCCAATCAGTCAGATGTAATTGTAGCCGCACTTGGAGAATCTGCTGAAATGAGCGGAGAATCAAGCAGCCGTACCAACTTAGAAATTCCACAAGCACAAAAAGATTTATTGAATGCTTTATTAAAAACAGGAAAACCGGTTGTTTTAGTTTTATTTGATGGTCGTCCGTTAGTGATAAAAGAAGAAAACGAAACTGTTCCGGCTATTTTGAATGTTTGGTTTGCAGGTAGCGAAGCAGGTTATGCCATTGCAGATGTATTATTTGGAGATGTAAACCCTTCAGGGAAATTAACATCTACTTTTCCAAGAAGCGTTGGTCAATTGCCAATTTACTATGCACATAAAAATACAGGAAGACCACTTTCTAACACAGAAGGTAAATTCGAGAAATTCAGATCAAACTATATCGACGAAAGAAACGAGCCGTTATTTCCATTTGGTTTCGGTTTAAGTTATACCACTTTCGAGTATTCAAACCTGAAAATTTCATCTGATAAAATGAATTCAAACGGAAAATTAAAAGTAACAGTTGACGTAGCTAACACTGGAAATTATGACGGAAAAGAAACCGTTCAGTTATACATCAGAGATTTAGTAGGTTCAGTAACAAGACCAGTTAGAGAGCTTAAAAATTTCCAAAAAATAACCCTTAAAAAAGGGGAAAAACAAACCGTGACTTTTGATATCACAGTTGAAGATTTAAAATTTTATAATTCTGACTTACAATTTGTAGCAGAACCTGGACAGTTTGATATTTTCATTGGTGGAAATTCAAATGCCGATAAGAAAGTTAGTTTCGAGTTAACTAAATAGTTGGTTTATTGATTATTGATTGCCCTTCGTAGTTAGTTAGCGAAGGGCTTTTTTTAGCTTTCTACTCTGGTAAAAGACAGTAATTATTTACAATTTAAGAGCAGGCCAATAGCGGTTAAACTTAAAAAAAATATGAATTTTAATTTCTATCTAATGAATATAATGAAACCCTATACAACATTTCTTTTGATAGGTTTATTAGTTGGTTTTTCATCTTGTAATGCCCCAAAAAATGGTATAGTGGCGCATCGCGGAGCATGGAAAAAAAACAATCTTACGGAAAACTCTATTGCTTCTTTAAGACATGCCATTGACTTAAAACTAACAGGTTCAGAATTTGACGTTTGGAGAACAGCCGATGATTCCCTTATAATCAATCATGATGCGCATTACAACAAATTGCTGATCGAAGAAACCAATTATGCCGACTTAATAAAGTTTAAACTTTCTAATGGGGAAAAGCTGCCCACTTTACACGAGTATATCACAGAAGGGGTGAAAAATAATAAAAAGACGCTTTTGGTCTGTGAAATAAAACCTTCTGAAATAAGCAAAGAAAGAGGAAAAGAAACGGCTTTAAAAACTGTTGAAACAATCAAAAAACTTAAAGCTGAAAAAATGACCTCTTACATTAGTTTTGACTATGAAATATTAAAACAAATTCGACAAGTAGATGCTCTAACTTCTTTGCAGTATCTCGAAGGAAATAAAGCTCCGGGAGAAATAAAATCAGATCGTATTACAGGTGTCGATTTTCACTACTCGGTTTTTCAAAAACATCCGGAATGGATAAAAGAAGCCAAAGACAATCATATCACACTGAATGTCTGGACTGTTAATGATGCTGAGATTATGGACTGGATTATTAAAAATAAGTTTGACTACATCACGACGAATGAACCCGAATTATTGAATCAAAGAATAAAAAACAAGAAATAAAAATGGAAAAAATGTCTAAAATACTATCACTACCGCTTTTGTTGCTCTTGTTTATTTGCAACGCTACATGGGCACAAAAAACAACTATTCCGGGTAAAACGGAATGGTTTGATCCCAATAAAAAAGCAACTACTTATTGTAATCCGGTAAATATAGGATACAATTATACGACTGAAAATCATAACGGTATTCCTGAATCCAGGAGGTCGAGTGCAGATCCGGTAATTATAACATACAAAGGCGAATATTATTTATTTGCAACCAATCAGGCAGGATACTTTTGGAGTAAAGACATGTCGGATTGGAAATTTGTATACGGCAGTTTTCAAAGAAAACCGGCAGATGATGACCAATGTGCACCAGCGGCCTGGGTCGTAAATGATACTTTGTTTTATGTAGGGTCAACCTGGAAAAGAGATCATCCGATCTGGAAAACTGCCGATCCAAAATCAGGGCAATGGCTGAGACATGTTGATAAAGCCATGTTGCCAACATGGGATCCTGCTATTTTTCAGGATGACGATAAAAAAGTATATATGTACTACGGTTCAAGCGGAAAATTACCTCTTGTTGGTGTAGAAGTAGATTATAAAACCTGGCTTCCAAAAGGGAATCAGGCTGATTATGCACAATTATACAAAGCAACCGAAGTCGAAGATATTCAGCGTCCGTATGGACAAATAAAAGAAGTAGTGGGTTTAGATCCTTCAGCCCACGGCTGGGAGCGTTTTGGGCCTAATAACGATATGGAACCTGCACCATGGGGAAATTTCATAGAAGGAGCCTGGATGACCAAACATAATGGCAAATATTATATGCAATACGGAGCGCCAGCAACAGAATTTAAAGGCTATGCCAATGGAGTTCATGTAGGAAATAGTCCGTTAGGGCCTTTTACATACCAAAAGCACAACCCAATGTCGTATAAACCGGGCGGATTTGTAATTGGTGCCGGACACGGAAATACTTTTGCCGATAATTATGGCAATTACTGGAACACCGGAACGTGTAAAATATCTATCAAAGACCGTTTTGAGCGTCGTATCGACATGTTTCCTGCCGGATTTGACAAAGATGATGTGATGTATTCAATCACTTCTTATGGCGACTTTCCAATACTGCTTCCAACCAAAAAACGCAATCAGGAAAAAGGCGCTTCTTCTGGCTGGATGTTACTTTCGTACAAAAAACCTGTGACTGTTTCCTCTGCAGAAGAATGTATGGAAGTCGAAACGCACAGAATGGATAATGGCAGCAAAAAAGTATACGAGAAATTTTGTTACGGTGCTGATAATCTAACCGATGAAAATATTCAAACCTACTGGTCTGCCAAAACAGCTAATGCCGGGGAGTGGTTACAATTGGATTTAGGCAGGTCAATGCAAATAAATGCACTGCAAATTAATTATGCAGATCATAAAGCAACACAGTTTAATAAAGCAATGGATATTTATTATCAATATAAAATCTACATGTCTGATGATGCTGTAAACTGGAAACTAGTAGTCGATAAATCCAGAAATGCAAAAGATGTTCCACATGATTATGTCGAATTAACAAAAGCCATCAAAGCCCGTTATATTAAAATGGAAAATGTTCACAATGCTTCAGGTTTATTTGCAATTTCAGATTTCAGGGTTTTTGGAAACGGACTGGCAGAAAAACCAAAACAGGTTACTGAATTTAAAGTAGACCGAAATGCAGCTGATTCGAGAAACGCCATAATTTCATGGAAAAAACAAACGGATGCCATTGGTTACAATATTTATTACGGGATTGAGCCTGACAAACTTTACAATACCATTATGGTTTATGATGATGGTTCGTATGATTTTAGAGGCCTGGATAAAGGAACAAAATATTATTTTACAATTGAAGCTTTTAATGAAAACGGAATTGGTGCAAAAAATGAATTACTGGAAGTAAAATAATTTCGTTTTTATTTTTGGAAAAGGATACATAAAATCAATGGGAGTTCTAAAGAATTTTGTTCCTTTGTAACACAACCAAAAAATATTACATAACCTATGAAAAAAACGATTCTTTTAACTGTTTTGGTTTTAAACGGATTGACATCTTTTGCACAGTCAAATGATGAGAAAAACATTAAATTATTTTACAAAAAGGCTTTAACCGAATCGAAGTGTTATTCCTGGTTAGAGTATTTATCCAATGATATTGGTGCACGTTTATCGGGTTCACCAACCGCTGAAGAAGCCGTTCAGTACACTAAAAGACAACTTGAGAGCTTAGGACTTGATAAAGTTTATCTGCAGGAAGTTATGGTGCCTCATTGGGTTCGTGGCGAAAAAGAAACGGCTTACATCCTTGACGGAAAAGTAAAAACGATTGTACCAATTTGCGCTTTAGGAGGATCAGTTGCAACTGCAAAAACAGGACTAACAGCCGAAATTATAGAAGTACAGGGAATTAATGAACTAAAAGAATTGGGAGATAAAGTAAAGGGTAAAATTGTCTTTTTTAACAGACCAATGAACCCTGAAAATATTGAAACTTTTGTATCATACGGAGCCTGTGTCGATCAAAGATTTGCCGGAGCAAAAGAAGCTGCAAAACTTGGGGCTGTAGGATCAATTGTTCGTTCGATGAATTTACGTTTAGACGATTTCCCTCATGCAGGTGCTCAAAGTTATGGCGATTTGCCAAAAGAACAATATATTCCCACTGCTGCAATTAGCACAAACGGAGCAGAATTGCTAAGTAAATCTTTGAAAGCTAATCCGGCTTTAAAATTTTATTTCAAACAATCGTGTCAGACTTTGCCGGATGTATTGTCTTATAATGTAATAGGCGAATTAACAGGAACCGTAAATCCATCAAACATAATGGTAGTTGGCGGACACTTAGATTCCTGGGATCTGGCTGATGGTTCGCACGATGACGGAGCAGGAGTAGTACAAAGCATGGAAGTCGTTCGTATCCTGAAAAACTTAAACTACAAACCTAAAAACACCATTCGTGTAGTGTTGTTTATGAATGAAGAAAATGGTGGAAAAGGAGGAGCCAGGTATGAAGAAGTTTCGAAACAAAACAATGAAAACCACATTTTTGCATTAGAAAGCGATTCAGGAGGATTTACACCAAGAGGATTTTCTATAGAAGCTGATGACGCAAACTATAAAAAAATAAAAGAGTATAAAGATCTTTTTGAGCCTTATCTGGTACATAGTTTTACAATAGGGCATGCAGGTTCAGATATTGGACATTTAACCTCTAAAGCAATCGTTAAAGCAGGTTTAAAACCAGATTCACAACGTTATTTTGATTACCACCACGCAGCAAATGATAAATTTGATGCCATCAATAAAAGAGAACTGGAACTTGGTGCTGCAACAATGACAACATTAATGTATTTAATGGATCAAAACGGTATTGTTCTTCCAACAGCAAATTAAAAAACGGCTAAAAAATTAAATATCTAAAAGCTATAAGTGTATACTTGTAGCTTTTTTTTGTTTCCCATTTTGCTCATCACAAGGTTTTGAACTGACATAGAAATTTTTATTTTAAGAACTCAGGTTCTTTAGAGATGAGTCCTGTTACAATTATCATACGCTACCCTGTTTAAAGCTTCATTACAACCAAATAATACAAAAAGGTTACAGGAACATTAGAAAGTATAATCAGGATCTTAAAAGCAATGTCTTTTCGATAATGCGGGAAGTGGATAAA
Source organism: Flavobacterium sp. FlaQc-48 (assembly GCF_044007335.1). Taxonomy (NCBI): domain Bacteria; kingdom Pseudomonadati; phylum Bacteroidota; class Flavobacteriia; order Flavobacteriales; family Flavobacteriaceae; genus Flavobacterium; species Flavobacterium sp. FlaQc-48. The sequence continues at coordinate 50,067 of NZ_JBIPCR010000010.1, forward strand.
ACGGTCTGTTAAATGGGTCAGCATAATAATGTTTACTGCTATGGCCGAAGCAGCAAATGGCGATGCAATAACCAAAACAGTAGGACTTTCATTTGAAAGAATATAAAATACAAACAAAAGGGTACTAATTACAAAAGTGCCAATTGCTAACTCTGCAGCTTGTTTTTCTTCAAAAGGTTTGTTGTGAATAGTTTTCATAATTTAAATTTTAAAAGTTTGTTGAATGGATTGAATGGGCATAAAAAGCATTTTCGAAAAATCCAGATAATAAAAAGGAAGTGCCTGTTTTCCTCTTTTGTATTGCTGTAAAAAATACCGGAACCGTTTAGGATAGAAGGGTGTACCGGAAAGTATGACCAAAAATAAATACATACTTTTTTTGCCGTTACCTAAAAGATAATATTGCATGCCTATTTCTTCAACAACCGAAACTCCTGTATTGGTTAAGACATGAATGATATCATGGTCTTCCAGTTTGGGCTGAATATCAAAATGATTTTTATCCAGAAAAGTTCCTAAACCAAATCCTAAGCTATCTTTAGGATACTGACACAATTGCGTTTGATCAATTTTCCACGGAGCGTTTTTCTTGAAATACTTTTGATAAGGTTTTCTGGTCCATTCGTACATTTTTTCTATAAAGATATCTTTCATGTTTTTAGATTAAAAGTTCTTTGAGTTTCAAAGTGAATTAATAAATAAAAAAGCCAATCGTATTGAATTAGCTTTTTTGATAATTCGTAGCCATTTTTAATAATTGTCTATAACTGTTTTTAGTAAATAAGAATCGGCGAGATCAACAGGGGCAACGACTTTTTCTTCTAATGGGATTTCATTACCATATCTTTCTTTCAATATCTTTTGAACCCTTGGGTCGCTTAGATTAAAGTCTTTTAATTCTCTTAATTTTGAAAGCTCAGTTCCGGCTGCATTTTTATAGATTTTCCAAACTAACTCAGAGCAATATATCCTGGTATCGGTCCATTCAAAATAAGCATCATATTCTTTTCCGTTAAATTGCTGACTATAATCCTTCATCTTTTGAAGCACTTCCGGAGTCAGCACTTTGTCAGCATCTTTTAGTCTCTTAACGACATATTTATTATCCTTTCCATGCTGAATCCAATCTTCAAACAATGTAAGTTTTACAGGCTGAACAGCTTCAAAAACATACCATTTTCCATTCATATTGTAAATAATACCACAATGCGAAAATTTAGAATTAGTAGCAATACGTACAGCTTCACATTGCGGAGATTGTGAAGTTTGAAAAATGATATCCCCATCTTTAAGCTTGCTTTGAATTGTATTTTCTGTTTTTGTTTTTGAAAACGGATTATTCGGAAAAACGGACATTGCCACAAATAAAGCACAACCAAAACTTAGCAGAAAGGTAATTCCAAGAAACAGGTATTTTTGTTTTTTCATCTTTTTAAAATTGAATGCTAAAAGTACTTAATAAAGATTCAGGTCAGTTATTTTTTTTAAAGTTTAATTAAATTAAAAAGAACTTTGAGTTACAAAGTAAATAATAAAAAAAATAGCTACCAAATAAATGGTAGCTATTTTTGAATATTTTTTGCGAAATATTAGATTCTGAAAATTCCGCCTACAGCGATAATTCTTTGAAAAAAGAAAAAGTCCTGCGAAGCTTTATCATCATTGCTTGTTGTAGTTCTAATATCCTGCATGTTGATGTAACCGCCTTTTAACTCACCCTGAATATAGAAATATTTGAAGAAAGTAAAGTTAATTCCTGCTTTTGCAGATAAACCATAACCGGAAACGTGAAAATCGTCATGACGTTCTTTTCCTAAAAGGGTTGCATTGGTTTTAGGATATAAAAGTCCCGCACCTAAACCTTCAGTTAAGTTAATCTGAACTTTATCAGTATTAGTTATACCAAACAATTTAGAAATATCGTCATGTCTTGAAACCTCAGTATTAATGTAGTTCAAACCATCGGTGTGTTCGTACATTAAAAAAGCAGGAGGATTTCCCTGAACAGTGCCTTTATCATAACCGCCTTCCTGAGCACCATATAGAGACATATCTACAGGTGTATTATTATAAACTCCGTTGTAAAAAGATCCAGTCTGATCAGCAGGTAAATTGATATTTCCTGTAACATTTGCTGTCTGATTTTGTGTCATCACATATTTCATGTGATCCCAACCAATGGAAACGCTATAATGGTCGCTAATGAAATACCCCATTCTAAAATTAGTTTGCGGAATGGTCATGTTTGCCGGATTCACATAATCAATATGCCATCCTTTTGGTTTATCATGAGCTTTCATATCATTAACAGTAAAGTTGTAATCCTTACCTCTGAAATTTACATCAGATTTAGTGTAACTGTCTCTGTTCCCTCCCCACGAAACGAAAAATTTTCCTTTATTGTGAGCTGTATATCTTTGTACTGCGATTTCCTCCTGAGCAAAAGTGTTTATTGAAAAACACAACAAGAAGAAAAATAAAATATTTGTTTTCAATGAAATGGTATTAAAAATTTAAAATGAGTTAACTGTTTTTCTAATGGCAACCAACTTGGTCATTAAGCCTTCAAAATAATCTAAGTGTAACATGTTGGCACCATCACTTTTTGCATTAGCCGGATCAAAATGAGTTTCGATAAAAATACCGTCAACCCCTACAGCAATACCTGCTTTGGCTACTGTTTCGATCATATCAGGCCTTCCGCCCGTAACACCGGCAGTCTGGTTAGGTTGTTGCAACGAGTGTGTTACATCCAAAACCGTAGAAGCATATTGTTGCATAGTAGGAATCCCTCTAAAATCAACAATCATGTCCTGATAACCAAACATAGTACCACGATCTGTAACCATTACGTTTTCGTTATGACAATCCAATACCTTTTGTACAGCGTGTTTCATGCTTTCCGGGCTCATAAATTGTCCTTTTTTCAGGTTGACCACCTTTCCGGTATTGGCCGCAGCTACAACCAAATCAGTTTGACGAACCAAAAAGGCAGGAATTTGCAAAACGTCAACGTATTGCGCAGCCATATCAGCATCTTCATTCGTATGAATATCAGTTACTGTAGGAACGTGAAAAGTTTCTGAAACTTTTCTTAAAATTTTTAATGCTTTTTCGTCACCAATTCCTGAAAAACTATCGATTCTGGAACGGTTCGCTTTTTTAAATGATCCTTTAAAAACATAAGGGATCTGAAGTTTGTCGGTGATACCAACTAATTTTTCAGCAATTCTAAGAGCCATTTCTTCTCCTTCAATAGCGCAAGGTCCCGCCAATAAAAAGAAGTTACCACTTTCAGTATGCTTAATTTGTGGAATATGTTGTATGTTCATAATATGATTTTTTGACAGTGCAAAGGTAGTTATGATTTATGAATAGCAGATTAAGATTTAAGATTATTTTAAGAAGCCAATTCTGCTACCTGCTCCAATATTTTATTCTAAACCTTTTTTTCCCAGGGCTTTGCAGGAGCTTCTGTTGGTCGCGCTGTAAAACCCTGAAAAAACAGAATTTCTTCAAAAATGATTTCCGTTTTTTAGCAAGGCTGGCTTTTAATGCAATTATTAGGATTTGACAGGTAATGTATCTAAAATCATAAATGTTTTATAAAGAGCAATATTAAGATAATGCCAAAAACTACTAAATGATATTTATCATATTACAGGCAAAGTATAACTGCTCGAAACCGCTTTAAAAGAGCATTAGTAATCATGTTACCAAGTACAGGATTATTTTTCGTAAGATCTTTTTATGAAATATTGAATAATAATTACGATGATGAGAATTACAATAAAAAGGAAAGATAACATAATAAAACCCAGAAGTGGTATTCCGCATCTGGATGAATCCGGATTTTGTTCAAAATATTTATTAAAGTTATAAGAAACAATGTAAAAAGACAGTATAGATAATACTATTTGTGCAATCAGACTAATCAGGCAAACCATTCCAAATTTCAATGAAATTGTTTCACCAATTGCTTTTCTTCCAATTATAATTTGGAACAGTAAGGGGATGATAATTAAAATTAAAGGTGTTATGCCGTACATATATTTGATTCCTTTTTAGTTTTTAATAATAGTTGCGATCAAATTATCCTTTTTTAGTTTTACTATTTTTTCAAAACTTAAGTCTTTCATTTTTAATTTATTTTTGCTTCTAAAAACTTCATATTTATTTTCTTTTTGATTTACATAAATTAGCTCATATAAATCTAAAGTATCTTTTTCCTTTGTAATTACATTGGCCCGTTTCCAGTTTTTGGAGATACAACCAAACTTTCCAGTCTGATTATTTACAATTATATCACCACTTTCTGAATCAAAATAAATCTCTTGCAAATCGCCATAATGGTCTTCGATTTCCATTAAATATAATCCCCGGACCGTAAATCCGAACAAGACTAATAACAGACAGACAGTGCCAAAAATAATTTTCTTACCCATATCAGGAAAATAAAACTATTGCTTTTTAAGGCTCAATCCCATCGGAACCATTAAAATCCCTTTTTCGTAAATATTCAAATAAAGTTTTACAGGCTTCTTTTGACCATCCCATTTTAATTCATAAACATTTAGAAATCCTGCCCCCATGTCACTTCGCTTGGTAGGGAACGGGCAACACGTTTCAAGTCGTGTGTAAGTTATTTTTTCACCGTTTGGTCCGGCTAAAGCATTTAAAAAACGGGTTTCGTTTAAAGCTTCATCTTTTGTATTTCTGAAAAAAATATTAACGGGATAGTCAGGATCGTAACCGTATTTTTTATCGCTGCTAAAGAGCGTAATTACAAATGTATTATCTTTCTTTAAAACCAGATCCGGAGCATTGTCATCAACATTTTTTAAAGTCGACCTGGTACTCACACAAGAAGTCGCAGTAATTAATAAAACGATAAAAAGGGCTATTTTTTTCATGATTTAAGTTTATTGGTGATACAAAAGTAAAAGTTTTTTGACATGCAGATTTTGCGAATTCATTTTTTATAATCCTTCAGGCCGGGTCAAAATAGAATAACTTTCCTGTTTTGTACTCACTTTTTCGGATTCATTTTTAATACACCCATTACAATCAGATATTGTGCCACAAGATAGGTAAGCATAATAAAAAACGAACTTTTATAAATTGGGGCATGAAATTTATTCATTGCCAGTATACTATCTGAAGCAACAAATACGGCAGCACCTAAAAAAATATACAAGGCACCTTTTCTTTTCCAGATTAAATAGCCGTTAAAAGCAAATAAAAGCATGATCGAAATAACGGAGGCATAAACAACTACAGGTATTTTTAATTCGCCTAAGTGGGGCATTAAAACAGTAATCATCCCAATTAAATAAAAGGCAATCAGGAGACTTCCAATTATAAAAAGAGCCTTATTGATGTGAAGTTCTAAGGTGTTTTGTTTGTTAAACAGTACACAATAAGCAATATGGGCAATTAAGAACGAGACTAATCCTAATATGAAATAGATTTCGGCTATGTCGGCAAAAAGCAAAATAACATCTCCGATCCAGGAAAAAAGCAAGGCGGTTAAAAGAATATTTTTTGATGGAAATTTCTGATAAAAGTACACCCCAAATCCTAATAGAGGAATTAAAATTGGTTTTAAAAATAAATCCAGGTTTTCATGCCCCGAAAGCAAAACAATGAGATATAAAATACTAAAAAGAATATAGATTTTAAAAAAAGTAACATTTCTCATAAGCGGTTTAATGAATTTATGGGTTGGTTCGGGATGGTTTTAAAATCGATGGTTACAAAGTAAATCGTAATTAAAAACGAGATGCTTAAATAACCTAAAATAATATAGTTACTTGCAGAAAAAGCATGATTTAAACCAAACCAATCTCCATAATACGTTATAATCCCTATTGCAATGCTAAAACGGAAGCCTTCCCAGAAAACTGCATATTTACTTTTATCCATCAGTTCACTGTAACTGTAGATGGTAACAAGAATAAAAAAGCCATAAACAAAGATATTTGGCAAACCAATTTTGGCAATATTATCAAATAAATATGTCACAAATAAAAGTGTTATTAAAACTTGTGTAACAGACCAATACACCAGTTTTTGTGAGTTTTGTGTACCGTATTTATCAAAATCAAAAACATTTTCGATTTTGTTTACAGGATATTTCTCTTCAAAATTTTCCGGTCGCCATCCGGTAGGCCTAAACCAGATTGTGAATTTGTCTTTCCAGTTATCAGCACGCCAGGCGTCTTTTATCAGTAAAGTTAAGTGTTGAAAATTAATACGAATAGGGTTCCAGGTCTGCGCTGGCCTTGTAATACCGAAAACAGGCGGAACATCCTCTAACTCGGCCTGGAAAGTACCAAAAAGCTTGTCCCAGAAAATAAAAATCTGTGAGTGGTTTTTATCTAAATATTCCGGATTTATTGCGTGATGTACCCGATGATGGGATGGTGTGACTAGTATATATTCCAGGAACCCCATTTTTTTAATATGTTTGGTATGATACCAAAATTGTAAAAATAAATGAAGTGGCAAAGTAATGGCAATTACAGCAGCAGGAACGCCTAATAGGGCTGCGGGTACCAGTAAAAAAGTAAACAAATTGGCTAAACTGGCAATGGGCTGGCGTAAAGCGCATGCAAGATTAAACTCTTCACTACTGTGATGAATGGCATGTTTATTCCAGAAAAGATTGATTTGATGTGCCCATCGATGACTCCAATAGCCATAAAAATCGATAACAAAAAAGGCAATACAGTAGGCAGCAATATTGGCTTCAAGATGAAAGATGGCAATTTTAGAAACCATCCATTCATAAGAGATAAATGTAAGGCTTAATCCCAGAACATCTTTAACAGAATTGGTGATTCCGGAGCTAATACTGGACACGCTGTCAATCAAAGGAGCGGTATCGTCCTTTTTATAAATGCCATATAGTTTTTCAATTATAATTAAAACTAAAAAAATAGGCGTTGCGATAATCAATATCTTTCCGTATTCTTCCATAAAATAAGCATTCTATTTTATTCAAATATAAAATAAAATAGAATGCTTTTTAAATTATTTATAAGCAAACAATTTAGTGCTCAATTAGGAGGTAAGATTTGGGTACCATTTTTCTTGGTTAATCAGGAGTGACTTTTTATTCAGAACCCTGAGAAAAGTTTAGAGCATAATATTTTATTTCTTTTTTGCTTTTATTTTCGAACTTGAAAGATTCTTTCATGAATTGGAAAGTATCATATTCTATGGCTAAAACAATTTGGTTCTTTGCGTTTACAACACCATATTTATTGTTTTTCTTAACGATAAATTCTGAAGAAGAATAAATTTGTTCGATGGCATCAAATTCACACGGAATTACAATCTCATTTTTGTTGCTGATCACACCCAGCTTATTTCCGTTTTTAAAAATCTGATACTTACTTTTGGCAAATCCGGTAAAAAAAAGTTTTTCTTTAACAAAATGATCAACGGGAATTTCGACTTCAGAGTAATTAGTATCTACAAGTGTAAGAAGGTATTTTTTATCATTTTTAGTGGCGAAAATTTTATTTTGGGACACATTATAAAATTCGTAATCTTCTTTAATTATATTTTCCCCTTTTTCTGAAAACAAACCATTTTTATTTTCAGAATTGGTTACGATAAAATAATTCGAAAAGATTTGTACACTTTTATATCGAAGCGGAATTATTTCCTTTTCTGAAACAGGATTGATAATGCCCTCAAATCCTCCTTTTTTTGCCAAAAACTGATTTTGAAACAGGGTATCGTCTTTATAATTTGCAGCATAAATTGCGTCATAAATTAATGGTTTTAAGATGGAATCCCTTTTTGTAATTATACCGTATTTAAGTTGGTTACGAACAATATAAATTGATTTTTCGTTGGAAATATCATCATATTTGCAATCAACTTCATAAGTGCCCAAAGAATTTATAATACCTTTTTTCTTCGTGAGTGTATTGCGAATGATATAAGAGTCTGAATTTATAACCCTTTCGAATTGATGATTTTTAACTGGGTTTAAAACTATCTTTCCCTGATTGTCGATTATTAATTTAGTGTTGTTTTGAAGCGTTACAATAGCTTTATTGTCCGTAAAATAATCAATGTCTTTTGCTTTAAAATTGGTTAACGGCTTTCCTTTAGCATCAAAGAGATCAATTGTATTAGCAGTCTGAACAAACAAAATTCCATCCTGTTCCATTATATAATCAAACTTGAGAGGTAAAACAATCTTATTTAAAGTATCTGCAACACCGGTTTTATTATTTTTTGTAACCCTGATAAGACCATGCCCAAAATAAAAAACATCATCATATTCAAATGGAACTTTGATATTGCCTTTTAAATCAATAAATCCTCTTTTATATTTTTTATTTATAGTGAGGCCAGCCTCGAACAGGTTTTTAAGTTCTTCTTTGTTATCAATATAGTCATAATTTGGTTTGATGATCACATTTCCGGTAGTGTCAATCAATCCCATTTTTCCCTTAAAGGTTCTGAATACGGCATAATTATTTTCAAAATTATATACATACTCATACTTTTTGCTTTCGGTTAATTGTTTCCGAATGGCATTGAATTTTTGCTGACCAATTGAAATTACAGGGATAAGGAAGAGAAAAAGCTTAATCACTTTCATAGGTTTTACTTTTAGTAATTTATGGAAAGAAAATATTTCCGGATTCTTCTAATTTAGGCATAAAAAAAACATTCTATTTTATTCTGAATCGGAATAAAATAGAATGTTTTTTATAATTATTTGCAATTAAACAATTTCGGCGCTAAGACCGGCTTCCAAAAGTTGAGTGCACTGAGGCTTTAGTTTGTCTATTGGCCCTGTTTTTACAGTGCATTTTCCGTTGTAATGTACAATTAAGGAACATTGTTCTGCTTGTTCAGGCGTATGGCTGCAAACTCGCATTAAAGTGTCAATTACGTGATCAAAAGTGTTGACATCATCGTTATAAACAATGATTTCGTTATTGAAACTCGTTGCTTCCTTTTCGCGAACTCTTTCTCTTACTTTTTCTTTAGTACTCATGTTTTTAGGTTTTTGTACTTTTGTAATTACTAATTTTCTTTACCAAATTTTAACCTTTGGCCCGTTTAAATTTCAGATAATCAACTATCTAATTTACGTATTTTAATGAAACCCAGTTGTTTCTTTGAAACTTTTTAACATATGTTAATCCTTTTTCTGTGCATGAAGCATCAATAAACGGAATGTCTTCTTCATAAAAACCGCTAAACAATATTATACCGTCTTTATTTAAACAATCAACATAACTTTGCATATCATTCAACAAAATATTGCGGTTGATATTGGCAATAATCAAATCGTATTTTTTTCCTGCCAATAAAGCGGCATCGCCTTCGTAAACGGTAATATGTTTACAATTATTGCGTTCAGCATTTTCAATTGAATTTAAATAACACCAGTTGTCAATATCAATAGCATCAATTGGCTGTGCACCTTTCATTTCGGCTAAAATGGCCAAAATTGCTGTTCCGCAACCCATGTCCAGCGTTTTTAAACCTTCAACATCCATTTCTAATAAATGCTGGATCATCATGTGCGTAGTCTCATGATGACCAGTTCCAAAACTCATTTTTGGTTCAATCACAATATCAAATTCAGCATCTGTTTTAGGATGAAAAGGAGCACGAACATGACATTTTCCGTCTACATCAATCGCTTCAAAATTCTTTTCCCATTCTTCATTCCAGTTCACCTGATCGATTTCTTCAACAGTATATTCAATTTTAAACTCTTCCGATTGTAAAATATAAATGTCGTCCAGAATATTCTCATCCCATAAATCCTTTTTTACAAAAGCCGAAATTCCATTTTCTGTTTCTGTAAAAGTCTCAAACGCTTTTTCGCCTAATTCAGCAATTAAAATTTCTGAACCCGGTTCTTTTGGCTCAATTGTAAAATGGTATCCTAAATATATATTTGACATAAATAATTTTTTTGCAAAGGTAAGAATCCAAAGTAGAAGTTGTTCATAAATAATTGGGATTCTAATCATTATTAGTGTTAATTTTGATTGAAATTTGTAAGGATTTTTTTGAATATGAAGAATATCATTTTTATTTTGCTCTTTGTGGTACTTAATGGAGCCACTTGTGAGAAAGAACATGAAGTTATACGGTCATTTTGTTATTGGAAAACAGACTTGAATTTTGATAAACAAGACGATTCACTTATTAAAGATTTGAAAATGCAGCACCTGTATGTTCGCTTCTTTGATGTCGATTGGAATCCTTATGCTAAAGAACCTTTACCCGTTGCAACCATTCATGATATAAGATTAAATGCCAGCAATCCTGAAATTACGCCAGGTATTTTTATAACAAACGAAGTGGTTTTACAATCTGATAACAAACAATTAGATAGTCTGGCATCCAGAATTGCAAAACGCATACAACAAATTGGAGTGCAGATTAACGAAGCCAAAGCAAGTAAAACTGCCGAGGAAATTGCGTATCCTAAGGATTATTACAAACAAAAAAACTATAAAAGCATCAATTATGACTCGGTACGATCAATTGAACTGGCCAAGTTAAAAGTCGATTTTAAAGAGATTTTGATTGATTGCGACTGGACCGAAAAATCCCAAAAGAATTATTTTTATTTACTGAAGCAAATTAAAAAAGAAATTCCAACTGCAAAACTAGCTGCCACAATTAGACTCTGGCAGTATAAATATGCAGAGAAAGCCGGAACCCCGCCAGTAGATAAAGGCTTGCTGATGTGTTACAATCTCACAAAGCCGGATGATTTTAAAACAAAGAACTCGATAGGAACCAGCGATGAGCTGGCAAAATACATCACTCATGATAAGTATAAATTAAAATTAGATATTGCTTTGCCATTGTATAGCTGGGCAGTTGTTTTTAGAGGAAATCAGTTTAAAGGTATTTTGTCAGATTACGATGAGTTGCGAAATGATACCATTAAAGCAAAGAAATTATCAGACAGCAAATATGTCTTGCAGGATGATGTATTAGTGGGACAAACGTATTTGCGAAATGGAGATGAAATCAGGATCGAGAAAATTTCTGAAGCTGAACTGGAAAAAATGATTTCTATTGTAAAAAGTAAAATAAAAATTGATCATGAAACCAAAGTGACATTTTTCTCTTTTGATAAAAAATATATAAACGATTATGGAACCCAAAATATATCAGACTATTATTCGAGTTTTTAGTAGTTTACTTTTAGTTTTAAGCTTTCAGGTTACTTGGGCTTGTGGCTGGGGATCTTCTCCTGAAACCAGCCGATTGGCTTTGTTTAAAGTACAGCGCCAGGGCTTTTTTAAATTAACCCCTTTTTATTATTCGGCAAATTATTACTATTCCACTGATTCGGTTTCAAGTGCCGATCAGGAATTAAATTGTTTAGAGTGGAAGAAAAAATTAGGCAATTCAGTTAATCCTAAAGATGTTTATACTATTTTATATGAAACAGATGGGGAGCAATTTGAAACGGCTTACGAATCTAAATCATTAAAAAAGGTATTTGAGAAAAATACTTTTATCGAAGCTTTGCTATTATCTAAAAATAAAGCTTTTTTAAATTATATGCTGTTTGCTAAGAAACTGGAATACAATAGTAATCCGGATGTAAAATGGGAATCCTGGGGGCAAATAGGGTATGGAAGCAAAGATCATAAACTAGCCGGTCTAAATGATTTTGAAAAGAAAATTAAAACAGCAAAGGATCCTTTTTTAAAACAGCGATATGCTTTTTTGATTCTGAGATATAGTTTTTATGCTCAGGATAAGAATGAAGTGATTCGTTTATATGATGATTATTTTACCAATAATAAAAATACTATTTTAGAACCGTGGGCTTTGTATTACAAGGCTTTGTGTGTTGACAATTTACCGTTGCAAAATTATTTATTAAGTAAAGTTTTTGCGTCTTGTGAAGAAAAATCGTTTGCTGTCCTGCAACATTATAATTGGAAGTTAACAACAGAAACTCTCGCTTTGGCCCAAAATGACGAAGAACGAAGTGTAATTCTTTCGATTGAAAGTTTTCGCAATCCCGCACCGGATTTAAAGACGATTCAGGAAGTATATAAGCTAAGTCCCGATAGTATTAATTTGAGCTTTCTTATTGGCAGGGAAATCAACAAACTCGAAGATTGGATTTTTACACCACAATATACTAATGAAGGAAGTGCTTCAGTTTTAATTGACAGAGACGCCTGGTACGGGAATTATACAAAAGCAAAAGAAGAAAACCTCAGTAAAGATATTTTGTATCTGAGAGAGTTTGAATACTTTTTGATTTCGATTCGTGAACAAACATCAGGGGAGCAAAAAGAGTATATCACTGCAGCAATCGCACAACTTTGTTTTATAGGTGATGATATTGATTTGGGGAAAAAGTATACCGGTATGATCTCTGATAAAGCCAATGCATCGATACAAATGCAGAAAAATATTCAGTTGGCTCTGGTTTCCTTAAAGCAGGATGACCTGAAAAATGAAAAAGTGCAAGACCAGCTTTTTAAATATTTTGAGGCCGTAGAAAATCTGGTTCAAACAGATTATGGATTGTTTAAGAATTTATACAGTTTGTGCCGAATTGCCAGCGGAGACTTTGCCAGGCAAGGCGATCGCGCGACAGCAGGATTATTAATGATGAAATCAGATATTAAAAATGGAGGGGAATATGCTCAGTCTGAACTTGGATATAATAACAGTCAGGCTTATTTGTATGATTTTATTGGTTACTTTGACAGAATGGCAACGGTTGAAGATATGGATCATTTGATTGCTTTACAGCAAAAGGAAGATAAAACACCTTTTGAAAAATACATTTGTTCCGGGACGATCGCTTCGGATATAAATTATTATAAGGATTTAAAAGGAACGATTGCTTTCAGGAATAATAATTTAGAATTGGCTTATGAAACCTTTGCCAGCATGCCAAAAGACTTTTGGGAGAAGAATTATGCTTATAAAGACTATTTGAATGAAAACCCGTTTAAGACGCCAAAAATTCTTCAAAAACCTGAAGAACGTAGATTTGATTATCATTTTAATAAAGCCGAATTCATATCAAAACTGATTCAGTTAAAAAAACAAAATACGGCAGCAAGCAACTTACAACTGGCACATGCTTATTTTAATGTTTCCTATCAGGGAAATTCCTGGATGATGCTCGCATACGACTGGTCATCGGGAGAATCGTATGTTGATTATGTGTATGGGGACAATTCTGAAAATGAAAAAAGATATCAGAAAGGTAATTATTACAATTTAACAATGGCTAAAATGTATTACGAGAAAGCATTGAAAATGTCTAAAAGTAATAACGAAAAAGCCTTAGCCAGTTTAATGATTTTTGAATGTAATTATTATAATCATTACGCTAACATCATTTCTACGGAAGAAGAAGAAAAAAATCCGTTTAAAACAGGGAAGGAGCTGGTTAACTTGTATTCAATCTATAAAACAACACCAACTTTTAAAAAGTATAATTGCCCTTTATTGAAAGCATTTATAAACTAAGTTTTTTCGACATGTGATATAATGATATAAAAAAATAAAGCATAAAAAAAGTGTTCGCTTTGCGAACACTTTTTTTATAGTAATATCTAATATCTAATAATTAGATAGCAGTTACAATAGCTAAAAAGTCATCTGCTTTTAAAGCAGCACCTCCAATTAAACCACCATCTACGTCTGGTTTAGAGAAGATTTCTTTAGCGTTATCCGGTTTTACAGAACCACCGTATAAGATCGAAACTTCGTCAGCGATATCAGCTCCAAAAGCTTTACGAACCGTTTCTCTGATGAATTCGTGCATTTCCTGCGCTTGTTCCGGTGAAGCTGTTTCTCCCGTTCCAATAGCCCAAACTGGCTCGTATGCTAAAACAACATTAGACCATGATTCTTTTGCAATTTGGAATAAACCATCACGTAATTGGTTTTCAACAATATTAAAATGATTGTCTGATTGACGGTCTTTTAATTCTTCTCCAAAACAGAAAATTACAGTTAAGTCGTGTTTCAAAGCAGTATCAACTTTAAGAGCAATTAAAGCGTCAGTTTCGTGAAAAATAGCGCGACGCTCAGAGTGCCCAAGAATTACGGTTTTTACACCAATGCTAGTTAACATATCAGCAGAAATTTCTCCTGTAAAAGCACCACCTTCAGCCTGGTGAACGTTTTGTGCTGCAACACCAATTGTAGTGTTTTTTACTTTAGCAACTGCAGCCTGTAAGTTTACAAATGTTGGAGCAACAATTACCTGAGCGGTAGTTTGAGCTGGTATTTTAGTAATTAATTCGCTTAATAATTCTTCAGTTTGTTCTGCGTTTTTATGCATTTTCCAGTTTCCTGCAACAATCTTTTTTCTCATTTTGGTAGTTTTTATTTTATTCTTTTTTTTGTTTATCATTATCTGATAACATTTGATATTGAATTTTGAAATTATCAGTGTTATCGCTTTATTATTGAATTTTATTTCAGGCTTTTTAAAGTCTCATTAATTTTGTCAAAATCAGTTTCAATGGCGCGGTACAATACAATTTTTCCTGTTTTGTCAATGATAATGTATCTTGGAATCCAGTCTAAATCAATAGCTTTTCCAAAAACACCTTTCATACCGTCGTTCATCATGAAGTGATCACCTTTTAATTCGTGTTTTTCAATTCCGGCTTTCCATTTGTCAGCCGTTTTATCAGCCGAAAGAAACAGGTAAGAAACATCAGGATTGTTCGCTTGTAATTCTTTTAGTTTTGGCATTGCTTTTACACAATCGCCACACCACGAAGCCCAAACTTCGATAACCAAAGTTTTGCCTTTGTATTTTTTTAAGATGTTTTTGAAAGAAGTCTGACCTCCATCAACGGTTAATAATTTTTCAGATAAAGCTTCTTTAGAAAAACTTGTTTTCTGAGCTTGTGAACATGAAAAGGTAATAAATGCAATTACAATCAGGGCTATTTGTTTCATAAGTAAATAATATTTGCTTTTTAATTGGAATTTAAAAGGATCTTTAAATCTGTTGGTTTTTCTGATTTCAATTCACTGTGATTTCAAAAAATAAAAGATTCCCAACAAAGTTAAACAAACAAATCGAATGCCAAATGGAGATTAACAAAATTTGAGGAGAGCTTTATTTTATCACAAAACAGCAAATTTAGGTTAGAAAAACCGGAATGAAATCGTAATAGTAGGTAAGGAAAATGAGATTTTTTGAAATTTAAATTTTAAAGAAACGCAAAAAGAAGCGTTTTTTTTATTTTGGAAGCAATTGTATCAGCAAAAAAACGTCAGATTAACATAAAAAAGCCTTCGGTATTTATTCTGAAATTAGAATCTGCCAAAGGCTTTTCGGAATGTTATTTTATGGCTTTTAATGTAACTGATAATTGCCATTTGCCCATTTTTTACAAGGTATAATCCATGCGTCTGAAGCCTTAAATAAAAAACCATGTTTAAGGTTGGTATTTAGTTCAATTTCTTTAAAGTGATTTATTTTTAGTTTCGAAGTTTCTTTTCTTTTAATAGCAGAAACACCATACACATCTGATTTTTCATAAATGGTTAGAATATTTCCGCAGAAATTAATTTCCGGGATTTCTTCCACGTCTGAGTCCCGAAAACATCCAATAAAAACAAAATTCACATTAGGATTTGCCAAATAAGTCGAAACATATTGCGCAATATAACCGCCTTTTGAAGTCCCTATTACGGTTATGCTGTTTGGAGAAATTCCTTTTTTTAATAAGTTATTAATTTGCTTTACAATTTTCTTGGCATAGGTTGCAGCGTTGGTATTTTTACTTCTGATTTCGCTGGAAACTATAAAGTTATCTTTTTTAAAAGAGCTTATGATTTCATTGTATTCGGCTTTACCATATTCCGGATGTGCTGTATTCAAATCATTCTCTTCAACAAATTTATTGTGCAGAAAGAAAATATAACGCTGATCTGTAGGTGCTGTTTTTTCCTGGCTAAAACCCAAAATGCAAAAAAGCATAAGGAGTAAAAAATGTAAAGATTTAAATATTTTAGTCATTATGCTTTTGTATGTATGTCGAATTAAAAATTACAATTTCAGGTCCTGAATGTCGTTGTAATGTACTTTTTGAATTACGGTTCCGTTTTGTAAAACTACAATACTTGGATTGGCTCTTTCGATCGTTTTTAAAGCGGTCGCATCACAGAAGTAAAAATCAGTATCTAAACCATATTGTTTTTTAGCTTTTGCTATCTCATCAGCCCCGGAAGCTGTCATTGCAATTACTTTATACCCTTTTGTTTTAGCTTCTTTACTTAAACCTGCTAATTTTTTCATTCCGTCAGGATTAGATAACGTTAAATCGTAAGTAACAAAAACTAATAATTTTGGCTCTTTCAATAATTCATCTTTATAATCAGAATCATCTTTAACCATTGTAAAATCATGAATTGGCGGCACATAACCTTCTGTGATTACTTTGTCTTTACGATCAACAAAAGTAGCACCTGTTGGAATGTTGGCTAAATCTTTTTCGGCAAATTCCTTGTCAACACCATTTACTTTGTAAATAAAAATCATTTCTACTACAGATTTTGGTGCGCCTTCCGGAATTTCCATTCCTTTCTCAATGTTTGTTCCCACTTTATACGGACGGAAATCTTTTATAGGATTATGATTTAAAACCCAAACGGCCATAAAAATGCATAAAACAACACTTGCATACGTAACGATATTGGTTACGGCACTTGAGAATAAAGGTTTTACTAATTTTTTATTGATAAATAAAATCAGAATAAAGAATAATAAAACAATATCTTTTGTGAAGGATTGCCAAGGTGTTAAGTGTAAAGCGTCTCCAAAACAGCCACAATCTTTTACGACATCAAAATAAGCAGAGTAGAAGGTAAGGAAGGTAAAGAAAATAATTAATAGCAATAACGCCCAGATAGTCAATTTTGATTTGTAACCTACCAATAACATCACTCCTAATACAACTTCAAGAATTACTAAAAAGATTGCTAATCCTAAAGCCAATGGCTCTAAAAAAGGCATATTAAAAACCGGTTCGCTAAAATATTCGGCCAATTTATATGAGAATCCAACAGGATCATTTAATTTAATTAGTCCGGAAATGATAAATAATACTCCGACAAATAATCTTGAGAATTGGGTAATGATGTTTTTCATGGGATATAGTTTAATTTTAAGTTCCAAAAATAAAATTCCAAATTCCAATTTTCTAGTTGGACTTTGGAATTTAAAAAATTGAAATTTTATTGATTTAAAGGTTCAAGGATTAAAGCAAAAACAGAATAATTAATCATATCCTGATAATTAGCATCAATACCTTCAGAAACTAAAGTTTTGCCTTTATTGTCTTCAATTTGTTTTACACGAAGTAATTTCTGCAGAATTAAATCTGTTAAAGAACTCACACGCATATCACGCCAGGCTTCTCCGTAATCATGGTTTTTGGCCTCCATTAATTCTTTTGTCAGTTTAACTTTGGCGTCGTATAATTCAGTTGCTTGTTCCAGATTTAAATCAGGCTGATCCACTACGCCTAATTCTAACTGGATCAAAGCCATAATCGAATAATTGATAATCCCGATAAACTCTCCTTTTTCATCTTCATCAACTTTACGGGTTTCGTTCTCCTGTAAACTTCTTATTCTTTGTGCTTTTATGAATATCTGATCGGTTAGTGACGGAAGTCTTAAAATTCTCCATGCACTACCATAATCTTTCATTTTATTGATAAATAAAGTACGGCAAACCGTAATTACATTATCAAATTCAAGGGAAGTATTCTTCATTTATTGCTGTATATTTGCTAAAATTTCTTCAAAAATAGGGATAATATTAAAGAGTTTCAAGTTTCAGGATTTCTTTGTTTCAAGTTTTTTCTAAACAAAGTGTTAATGCCGATAATTTGAAATTATAAAGTAATATAAAAAGTTTCAGGTTTCAGGCTTAAAGTTTCAAGTTCTGGAACTTACACAATCTGAGTCAACCTGAAACCTGAAACAAATAAAACTTGAAACAAAATGCTGATTAACTGCAAAGGCGAGCTTATAGATTTATCGATTCCTAAAGTAATGGGAATTTTGAATGTAACGCCAAATTCTTTCTTTGATGGAGGGAAATATAAAAATGAGGATGAAATTATCTCACAAGTAGATAAAATGGTATCTGAAGGTGCTGCATTTATCGATATTGGTGCTTATTCAAGTAAACCCAGTGCGGAATTTGTTTCGGAACAAGAAGAAATCGATCGTATTGTTCCTGCAATCGAATTAATTTTAAAGCATTTTCCGGAAGCATTGTTGTCAATTGACACTTTTAGGGCTGAGGTCGCAAAAGCGAGTATAGAAAGCGGCGCAGCGATAATAAACGATATTGCTGCGGGAGAACTAGACGATAAAATGTTTGATGTGATTGCAAAGTATAATGTGCCGTACATTATGATGCACATGCGTGGCAATCCGCAAACGATGCAAAGCCTGACGCACTATGATGATATTGTAAAAGAAATGCTGTTCTATTTTTCTGAAAAAGTAAATAAAGCCAGGAACTTAGGAATCAACGATTTGATCTTAGATCCCGGTTTCGGATTTGCTAAAACAACAGATCAGAATTATGAAGTTTTACAAAAAACGGAACTTTTTAATTTGTTGGGATTACCAGTTTTAGCGGGAGTTTCGAGGAAATCGATGATTTATAAAACACTAAACAATACGGCTCAGGAAGCTTTAAACGGAACAACAGTTCTGAATACGATTGCTTTAACAAAAGGCGCAAAAATTTTGCGTGTTCACGATGTAAAAGAAGCTGTGGAATGTGTTACTTTGTTTGGGAAGATGAGTTTATGATATAAAGAAATAGCGTAGTTTGTCATTTCGACGGAGGAGAAATCTTCCCAAGAAACTCCGCAAAGTAAAGTCAATCTTTGTCGATTCAGCAACTGAGATTCCTTGTTCCTCGAAATGACAAACCGGACTCCAAAAAATAGATAAACTATACTGTTTGTCATTTCGACGAAGGAGAATCACATCCAATTTTCACGTTGTTTAAATCATATTTTTAAAAATAAATATTATGAAATACTTCAGTTTAGTTCTTATCATTTTTCTTTTTTCATGTGAAAAAAAAGAAGACGTCCTGCTTCCAAAATCAAACGTAACAATTGTGAAAGATGTACAAGATCATTCACCAATTTACATCTTCTTTAAAACAGAAGGAAAAGATACAATCGCTGATGTCAACAGAAAAAATAGCATAATTTCAACCAACTGGATTTTTAATATCGACAAACGTTTACCGTTAAGATTGGTAATTCCCGAAGTAATGAAACTTCAGGAAAAAAAGCGAGCTGATAGCGCCCATAAAAATGAGAATGCTGAAAATTATTATTCCTATGCGGATGTTACGGGTAAGAATTTAGCCTTTTTTCCTTTCACCGAAGTATACTATAAAATGGAAAAACCAAAGAATCCGGACAATTATGTACTTTTCAAAAAAGGAGGAAGAATACAATTTTTTGAAAAATATCACTTTCCTAAAGATAAATTAGAAGATTTACTTAACAATCTAAATATAGAACAGAAATCTGAAATTATATTCTCTTTCGATAGAAATATGTCTTATGAAGAATATATTCAAAGTAAAATCCTGATCAATAAATTAGTAATTACAAAGAAAGAAATTTGGATTAATCATGAAAAAGAATTCATTTTCTAAACAATTTTACGATTAAACGTTATTGATGATGATAAGGCTCATTTCGTAGAATAGTAAATCCACGATACAATTGTTCGATAAAAAACAATCGAACCATTTGGTGTGAAAACGTCATTAACGAAAGTGAAATTTTTCCCTGAGCTTTGCTGTAAACGGTATCAGAGAATCCGTAAGGACCGCCAATAACAAAGACAAGCGTTTTGATTCCCGAGTTCATTTTCTTTTGCAATTCTTCAGAAAAACCAAGGCTGGAGAAGTTTTTTCCGTTTTCATCCAATAAAATCAACTGATCCGTTGGTGCTAATTTTGATAAAATCAATTCACCTTCTTTTTCTTTTTGCTGGCTTTCAGATAAATTCTTTACGTTTTTAATATCCGGAATAATCTCCAAATCAAATTTGATGTAAAACGACAAACGTTTGGTATAATCATCAATCAAAGTTTGAAGTGATTTGTTATCTGTTTTGCCGATGGCGATAAGTTTGATATTCATTTTAATTTTTTTTTGCCGCAGATTAAAAAGATTTAAACACATAGAGACATAGTTTTACTTTGTCTATAAAAGGCGTTTCACTAATAAAAACGCACATAGCTATGTGTGAAAGCTTGCTTTTTTTGTAATCTTAAACAGGAACAATAAAAATCTATGTCTCTATGCGTTTAATTTTTTAATTCAAAGCTTAATCCGTTTAATCTGTGGGCTATTTTTTATTTTCAAAAACAGTTTCAAAATGCTCTACAACTGGAAACGGTTCATAATAATGATGCAAAATCTTTTTCCATTCCAGATAAGCTTCTGAGTTTCTAAAACCTGCTGTGTGATCTTCAAGCGCATTCCAATCAACCAATAAAAGATATTTGTTTTCGACTTCAATACATTTCTGTAAACGATGTCCCAAATACCCATTAATTGATGAAATATATGGACTTGCTTTTGCAAAGTCTTCTTCGAATTGAGTTGCTAATTCTGGTTTTATATAGAGAAAGGCTGCTTCTAGAATCATGGCTTAATATTGGTAAACCTAACAGGTTTTAAAAACCTTTTAGGTTTGTTAGTTCTTAGAAAATTTCGCTTCAAAAGTTTTAAACCTGGTATCCAGATCTTTTAGCAATTGCTTTTTTACAGCTGCATCCTGAATAAAACTATAGTTAATACTGTTGTAAACGTATTGTTTTATAGTAGCGTATGAAACGTCAGGATATCTTTTGGCTAATAAAACATATTGTTCCGTCATATTCGTTCTTAAAATTCCGGCATCGTCTGTACTAATTACGATTGGCACATTAAATTCTTTGTAAAGTGTAAACGGATGTCTGTTTTCTTTTACTTTCAGGATGAATTCGTTGCTTGTTAAATTGATCTCAATCGGAATGTTATTTTTTGCCATATAACGCAATAAATCATATGAATTGGCTTCGTAAGCAATATCAACTCCGTGTCCAATTCTGTTTGCTCCTGCAACATAAATAGCGTCGTTAATATGCCAGGTTAAATCTTCAGGTTGCACTAAACCAAGGGTCAATTCTCCTGCATGAAGTGTATATTTTACTTCCGGATATTTAGAGTGGCAATACTTAAACATCACCATGTGCAGCCAATAATCTTTCATCGAATTTTCGCCATGTTCCGGAGAAACAATATTTACACCGGCAACCAATTTGCTGTCATTTGCCGAGATAAAAGCAATGGTGAGGTTTTTGAATAAATGAACCGGATCCATAAAACGAAGCACAAAATTTTGATAACGCATGGTAAAACGATCATCATCAATTTTTAAATCTTTGTGGAGTTTCGCTATAAAATTGTTGTTGAAATCTGTAGCGTATTTTTTAGCCTCTTTTTGCTGAATCGATTTATACAATTCATCTAAAAGCTTAACAACTGCCTTTTCATCTTTTTGAGAAGCCGCCTGACGTAATTTTGAGTTGAAATCAGTTAGATCTGAAACGTTCATATCACACGGAATCGTCGATAATTGTGTTTCAATATAACTCACATTTTCTGCAATGGCACGTTTTTTTAATTCGAGCATTCCTTCTGCAAAGTGCCCCTGGATAGTAGTTTCAAATTTTTGAAAAGAATCAAAAAATAAATCATCTGAAGGTACAGAACCATTATAATCTTTAGCTGACCAGGTTTGCATAACCTGTTGCTCATAATAAGCCAGTTTTCCTTCGTTTTTAAGAGAAGAGAAAGTTTGCCAATTGCCAATTGCAGGTTTCGTTTTAGAGACGGCCATCGATTCTAAATTCAGATAAAAATCTTCTGCAATAGCTCTTTCCAAAAGAGGTTCTGCATAAACTGATCCTGAAAAATGATGGTGTAAATCGCCGCCTTTTGGCATTTGTTGAAAGAAAGCTGTTAAGAGAGCTTCGTTATTTCTGTTTTTATTTAAATAATTTTCAGCCGTTTGAGAAAAGCCGATTTGCGCTATAAAAAAACAGAAAAGTGTAATTATCCTCGTCATACTCTAAGTTTAAATTACATGCAAATATACGAGTTTCTGCGGAAATTTGAAACTATCATTTTTTGATGTGTAGATTTAACCGTAAAGAACGCAAGGTTTTTTATCTGCAAGACTTAATACAAACGCAAAGTTCGCAAAGCTTTGCCTAAAAAACTTTGCGAACTTTGCGTAATTCTTTGCGAACTTTGCGGTAAAAAAAAACTTAGCACCTTACGAAAAAAGCACATCATGAATTTCTTCTGCCTTATCAAAAACACTTTTTGCAAAAGGACAAAGCGGAATTATTTTTAAATTATTGGCTCTGGCATATTCTACCGCTGCCATAACGAGTTTTTTACCAACCCCTTTTCCGCTGAATTCTTCATTAACTTCAGTATGGTCAATGATGAATTTGCTGTCGCCAGCCCAGGTGTAAGTCATTTTTCCAGCTTGTTTTCCGTCTTCTACAGCTTCAAAATACCCTCTTCTGGTATCGTTTATGTGTTGAATTTCCATGATGTTATATTAATGTGGTTTTGATTTCTATTGCATGTGTTAATGTTTTGTGTATCGGGCAGCTGTTGGCAATTGTCTCTAATCGTTGTCTTTGTGTCTGGTCGACTTCGCCTGTGATTTCAATTTTTCGGGTAAATAAAGAAACGTTTTTATCGGCGTCTCTTTCAAAATCAACTTTGATATTGATTTCAGAAACGTCCCATTGTTTGCGGTTAATATACATTCGTAATGTAATTAAAGTGCAGGAAGCCAGCGAGGACGCCAAGAGTTCTGACGGACTAAAACCTAAATTTTTGCCTCCCATTTCCTGAGGCTCATCTGCGATTATAATATTTCCGCTTGCTGATGTTATTTCTGTGCGATACAGTCGTGTATCTATTTGTGCTGATATTGTTTCCATATATTATTTAATTCTTGGTTCAGGTAATGGTACAAATTCAGTTTCTCCCGGAACTTTTGGGAAAGTCTGTTCGGTCCAGTCTTTTTTTGCTTTTTCGATGAGGTTTTTATCTGAAGAAACAAAATTCCAAAAGATAAAATGTTCTTCGGGAAACGGAGTTCCTCCAAAAATGTAAACTGTAGAATTTTCGGCTAATTCGAATTCACATAAGGTACTGTCGTTGGTAATTAGAATTTGTTTTGGATCATAAACATGTTCGCCGCTTTTAATGCTCCCTTCGAGAATATACAAACCGCTTTCGCCAAATAAATGGTGTCCGATATTTATTTTTTTAGCTTCTTTACTTTTGATTTCAATAAAATATAGCGGACTATAAACCGGAACGGGTGATTTTTTTTCAAAAGCTTCCCCGGCAATTAATTTGAAGGAAACCCCATCTTCTTCCCAGGACGGGATATCATCTGCTTCAACATGCGTAAAATTGGGATCCATTTGCTCTAATTCTTTTGGTAAAGCCACCCAGATTTGTAACCCGTGAAGCATTTTGTCAGAATGTCTTAAATATTCCGGAGTTCTCTCAGAATGTACAATTCCTTTTCCCGCAGTCATCCAGTTTACGGCACCTGGTTTTATTTCTAATTCAGTTCCTAAACTGTCGCGGTGCATAATGCTTCCTTCAAACAAAAAAGTCAAAGTCGAAAGTCCGATATGCGGATGTGGCGGAACATCCATGTTTTCATGGTCACTTAAATGCGCTGGTCCCATGTGATCGATAAATACAAATGGTCCCACCGCTCTTTTTTCACGGAAAGGCAATAATCTGCCTACCATAAAATTGCCAATATTGGCAGCACGTTCTTCGATAATTAAACTAATATTTGACATGGCTAATTTGATTTGATTTGAAAACAAAATTACAGTGGTAACAGGAATCTGTAACTTAATTTAGATTAAGAAAATTTGTTTTTGATTTTTTGAGATATAAAAATAAGGAATTTAAACACATAGAAACATAGATTTTTAGGTTTGTATAATAAAGAATATAAAAAGAAATTAGTTTCTCACCCCTGGCTGCTATGTGTTTTAAAATGAGTGAAACGTCTTTTTTCGGTTTTTCAACCTATATTTCTGTGTGTTTAGAATATTAGTTTGTGAGTTCAAATTCCAAAACTTCACTTTCTGTTCCGTTAATAATAATCGACAATTGGTGAATTCCGGTATGAAAAACACGTGTTGTGATTAATTTGAAAGACTGATTTCTTTCAATCCTGTTTAATTGATTGGGCTGATAAGTTTTCTCACTGATCTTAAAGACTTTCTTAGCCAGATGTCCCTTTGATTTCCTGTAATGAACGGCATATTCTAAACGAACGGTTTTTGCCTCATTGTTTTTATTATTTAAGTGAAATTGAAACTGAAGGGCGTCTCCAATTTTTACAATTGGTGTTTTGATTTCGAAAGAAGAAAGTTCGATATTAGTGCTTTCTAATCCGTAATGACCCAGGATTTCAGGGTGCCCTTGTTTTAATAAAGTACGGCATCCGTGTTTTATGATTCCGTCAGTTTCTTTAGAAATACCTTTCCATTTACCGGCAATTTCGATTACAATTTGCGGATTATCTTTGGCAATATCATTCAGGTTATTGGCAACACTTCTGCGAACGTATTCAGAAGGATCATCTTTAAGGTTTTCTAAAATTGGAAGAACAGAAGAAGGGTCTTTTTTTAGGAACGGAATCGCCATTGCCCATGGTAATCTGGGACGTGAACCTTCGCTTGCTAATCTTCGTACATGATGATTTTCGTGCAACGACCATTTTGTCATTTCGTCAATCATTTTTTCTTTATATTTTAAAATGAAAGGACGAACGGCAAATTCACAGCTGATGAATTGTGTAATAGAAACAAAGGCTTTCGCCGAAGTTTCAAAGTAATCCAAGCCATACATTTCAATATAATCGGCAAAGAAAATGAAAGCCAGATTTCCTTCGGTAAATTTATTTTCCTTCAGGTTCTCAATAATTTTTTCAATTATAACAACGGCTTCAGGAAAGTTTTCAGGCATAAATTGACGAAACACAACTGTGGTATGTTTCATGCGGTCTTTCCATTCTTTTTGAATAAAGTCGCCCTCATAAATGGTTGAAATGAATTTTTCTTTATCGAAAGCAGGATGTACTTCGGCTACAGCCTGACCAAAATTTTCGTAAAAAGCAACCGAATAAATATCTTTAATTAAGCCCATGGTTTTGTTTGAATGAACCTCAAAGATATTTAATGTTCCTGATGGCGGCTAACAAAAAATAAAAAGATTTTCACCATTAAGATATTAAGTTTCGTTAAGAATCAGGGGTGATTTTTTTTTAAGATCTTAATGGTGGAAAAAAGAAAAATTCATGGTGTTAATTTTATTTCATATTGGCTGAACTTTCAAATCCACAAAATATATCCTACTTTAGCATCTTATAAAACTTAATAAAAATGATTAGCGAAGTACAATTTCAAACCGAATTAGAACTATTAATTAGCAACGCAATTCGTGAAGATGTAGGCACAGGTGACTATAGCTCCTTGGCATGCATTCCGGAAACGGCACACGGACAAGCTAAATTATTAGTAAAAGATCAGGGAATTATTGCAGGTGTTGCCCTTGCAAAAATGATTTTTGAATATGTAGATCCAAAATTAAAAATCAGGACTTTTATCGAAGACGGAACGCATGTAGAATACGGTGATGTTGTTTTTGAGGTTTCAGGAAGTTCTCAGTCTATTTTAAAATCAGAAAGAGTAGTTTTGAATACCATGCAACGTATGTCTGCCATTGCTACAAAAACAGACCATTATGTACAACTTTTAGAAGGAACAGGTGCTAAAATTTTAGATACGCGTAAAACGACCCCAAATTTCAGAGCTGCCGAAAAATGGGCAGTAAAAATTGGAGGTGGCGAAAATCACCGATTTGCATTGTACGATATGATTATGCTAAAGGATAACCATATTGATTTTGCAGGAGGAATTACTTTAGCCATAAAGAAAACTACAGCATATCTGAAAGCCCATAATTTAGATTTAAAAATTATTGTTGAAGCCAGAAATCTGGATGAAATTCGTGAAATCCTTTTAAGCGATGGGGTACACAGAATTTTAATTGATAACTTTAATTATGAAGATACTAAAACAGCCGTTCAGTTAATTGGCAAAAAGTGCCAGACAGAATCTTCAGGAAATATCAACGAAAAAACCATTCGTGAATATGGTTTATGTGGGGTAAATTATATTTCATCCGGTGCGCTGACCCATTCAGTTTACAATATGGATTTGAGTTTGAAAGCTTTTTAATGAAGTTTTGAGTTATAAGTTAGATTAGAAAACCAGTACGCCCGGTTTTAACTCTAAAATCTGAACTTTAAAATCTAAAATCAAAAAAAATATGTCGCAAGAGATAGAAGATCGGATTGAAAAACTGCCTGTAATACGCAATATAGCCCGACTTTTAAAGAAAATAAAACTGCCGTGGCTTGAAGGTTTTTCGTTGTATGACTTACTTGAAATGTATACTTTAGGAATTCTTGAAGGTGCGTTTTCGTATCATGCAAGTGCTGTTTCCTTTAGCTTTTTTATGGCTTTATTTCCTTTTGCATTGTTTATTTTAAACTTAATTCCGTTTATACCAATAGATAATTTTCAGGGGGATTTTTTGCAGTTCGTGCAGCAAAGTGTTCCTCCAAATACGTATGACGCCATTAATAAAATTATTAGTGATATTTTAAATAATAGTCACTCAGGTTTACTGTCGTCAGGTTTTTTGCTTTCTATTTTTTTAATGGCAAATGGTATTAACGGTATCTTAAGTGGTTTTGAATCATCGAAACATGTTTTTGACAAACGCGGTTTTTTTAGTCAGTATTTGGTTGCGCTGGCGATCTCTCTTCTCATGACCATTATCTTATTTGTCACCGTTGCTACAATTGTCGTTTTTGAGGTATTTATTCAAAAAACAATCATCCAGGATGTGCTTAGTGATCGCATTCCGTTGATTATTTTAGGACGATATTTATTTGTGATTTTAATGATTCTGATAACATCTTCAATATTATTGCGTTATGGTACAAAACAGTATAATAAAGTGCCTTTTATAAGTATTGGATCTGTTTTTACAACGATCTTAATTGTTATATCTTCGTTCTTTTTTGGGATTTGGGTTATAAAATTCTCAAAATATAACGAACTTTATGGTTCAATTGGGACATTATTAATTCTAATGTTTTATATTTGGATAAACTGTATGATACTGCTTTTAGGGTTCGAACTGAATGCTACTATCAGAAAATTAAAACAAAAAAAAAATAAATAGTATGAAAAATTGGATGTTAACAATTGGCGTTTTTTTCTGTGTATTAAGTATGCAGGCTCAAAGTGTTATTGGAAAATGGAAAACAATTGATGATGAAACAGGTGAAGCAAAATCAGTTGTAGAGATTTACGAAAAATCAGGAAAATTATACGGTAAGGTAGTAGAAATACTTCGCGATAGCCATAAGAAAGATGTGTGCTCCAGTTGTGACGGAGCAGAAAAGAACAAACCTATTTTAGGTATGGTGATCATTAACGGTCTTAAAAAAGATGGTTCTGAATATAATGGCGGAACGATCTTAGATCCGACAAACGGAAAAAAATACAAATGTTATATTACACTTGACTCGGCTGATAAACTAAAGCTTAGAGGTTATATAGGGATTTCTATTATGGGAAGAACACAATACTGGGCCAGAGTGAAGAATTAAATTTTATAAAATAAAATGCGAAAGTTAGCATCAATACTTTTATTCTTAGGAGTATTTTCCAATAGTTTTGGGCAATCTAAGAATTCACCATTACAAATAAGTCATCTTACCGGTGACTTTTATGTTTATAAAACGTTTCATGATTATAAGGGAACACTGATTTCTGCAAATGCAATGTATCTTGTTACAGATAAAGGAGTTGTATTATTTGACGCACCTTGGGACAGAACACAGTTTCAACCCTTGCTCGACAGTATAAAAGCAAAACATCATAAGGATGTTGTGATGCACTTTGCGACACATTCTCATGAAGACAGGGCAGGAGGATTGGAATTTTACAGACAAAAGGGCATTAAAACTCATACAATAAAACTAACAGATGAGATTCTTCAAAAGAATAATGAAAAAAGGGCCGAATTTGTAATTCCAAATGATACTTTATTTACAGTAGGAAATCATACTTTTGAGGTTTATTATCCTGGTAAAGGACACGCTCCGGATAATATCGTTGTTTGGTTTAATAAAGAAAAAATACTTTATGGAGGTTGTTTTATAAAAAGTGCGGATGCGAAAGATTTAGGATATCTGGGGGATGCTGATGTTAAAGAATGGGAAAACGCTATTAAAAAAGTGCAAACAAAATTTAAAAGCCCTAAATTTATCATCACCGGACATGATGATTGGACTGCTCTGACTTCTTTAAAACACACTTTTAAATTGGTTCAGGAATATAATGAAGCAAAAACTTCAGGAAAAAAATAACCCACAAATTTTATAAAATAGCTGCATGTTTTTTGTCGAAGTTGTTCTACCACTTTCCTTAGCTAAAACTTTTACATATCGTATTTCTGAGGCTGAATTCCATTTCATTAAAAAAGGAATGCGTGTTGCGGTACCTTTTGGTAAAAGTAAAATCTACACGGCATTGGTTATTGATATTCATCAAAATGAACCAAGTTTGTACGATGCCAAAGAAATTCATCAAATACTGGATGAAAAACCCATTGCTACTGAAATTCAGATTAAACACTGGCTTTGGGTGGCAACCTATTATATGTGCGGAATTGGCGACGTATACCGTGGTGCTTTTCCCAGTGGATTATTGCTTGAAAGTGAAACTATAGTTTCGCATAAACCAGATACAATAGTAAACGATTCTGAACTTTCTGATGACGAATTTTTAATTTATGAAGCATTACATCATCAGAGTTCTCTTAAGGTTGGGGAAATTGCTTCTATTTTAAATAAAAAAAATATTTTTCCAATTCTTCAAAAGTTAATGGCAAAAGACATTATTGTTTTAGAGGAAGAAATAAAAGAAAGTTATAAGCCTAAATTGGTTCGATATGTAAAGCTACATGCTAAATACGAATCGGATAATGGTTTAGGAGATTTATTGGAAGTTTTGAAAAGTGCCAATAAACAAAAAGAAATTGTCCTGGCTTATTTTCAGCTTATGGCTTCTGAAAAGAAACCAGTCACAATAAAGAAACTGGCTGAAGTTTCCAATGCGGCTTCGACTACAATAAAAGCATTAATTGATAAAGAAATTTTTGAGGAGTATCTTTTACAACAAGACCGGATTTCATTTTCAGGGCAGGCAACAGACAAACAATTAGTTCTAAGTGAGGCTCAACAAGCTGCTTTTACGGGAATTAAGGACAGTTTTTTAGAGAAAGAGGTTTGTTTGCTTCACGGTGTTACATCAAGTGGAAAAACGGAGATTTATATTAAATTAATTGAAGATTATTTAATAACCGGAAAACAGGTTTTGTATTTGTTGCCTGAAATTGCGCTTACAACGCAATTGGTGTCAAGATTACGACTTCATTTTGGGGATAAAGTAGCTGTTTTTCACTCTAAATACAGTAATAATGAAAGAGTTGAGGTTTGGAAACAGACTCTTGAAAATGCTGAGAAAGCCCAAATTGTAATAGGAGCAAGATCAGCTTTGTTCTTGCCTTTTAATAATTTAGGTTTGCTTATTGTTGATGAAGAACACGAGCAAACGTTTAAACAAACCGATCCGGCGCCACGCTATCACGCCAGAGATGCCGCTATTGTTTTGGCTAATTTTCATAATGCAAAAGTGCTTTTGGGCTCGGCAACACCCAGTATTGAAACCTATTTTAATACGCAAACGGATAAATATGGCTTAGTTTCACTAACCGAGCGTTATAATAATGTTCGCATGCCTGATATTGTTTTGGTTGACTTAAAAGACAAACATTTCAGAAAACGCATGACGGGGCATTTTAGCGATCTTTTAATCGAGGAAATTGCAGAAGCTTTGTCTTTGGGCGAACAGGTTATTTTATTCCAAAACAGGAGGGGATATTCACCCATAATAGAATGCCTTACCTGTGGGCACGTTCCGCATTGTCAGCAATGCGATGTGAGTCTGACTTTTCATAAACATAAAAACCAATTGCGTTGTCATTATTGCGGTTACTCGATTGCAAAGCCAACGCATTGTCATAGTTGTTCAAGTATTGATTTAACAACTAAAGGATTTGGAACCGAACAAATTGAACAGGAATTAATCTCTCTTTTTCCAAAAGCCAAAACTGCCAGAATGGATCAGGATACAACTCGTGGAAAATTTGGTTTTGAAAAAATAATCGATTCTTTTAAAAATCGCGAAATTGATATTTTAGTCGGGACTCAGATGCTGGCAAAAGGTTTGGATTTTGATAATGTTAGTCTGGTTGGAATTATGAATGCCGATAATATGTTACATCATCCGGACTTTAGGGCTTTTGAGCGTAGTTTTCAAATGATGACTCAGGTAGCAGGAAGAGCAGGAAGATCAGAGAAACAGGGAAAAGTTGTTATTCAGACCTATAATCCAAATCACAATACAATTCAGCAGGTAACAAACCATAATTATATGGCTATGTATAAGGAGCAATTGTATGATCGCCAAATTTATAAATACCCGCCTTATTTCAGGATTATAAAATTAACGTTGAAACATCGTGAGTTTGATAAATTAAAGGAAGGTTCCATGTGGTTGTATCAGGTTTTAAGTCAAAACCTGGGCATGCCGGTTTTGGGACCGGAAGAGCCGGCAATAAGCAGAATCCGAAATGAATATATCAGAACCATACTGATAAAGATTCCACAAAACTTACCGCTGGGTACTACAAAAAAAACTATTCAGAAAATGTTGAATAGTTTTGAGGCTGTTGCTCAGTACAGAGCTATAAAGGTTGTTGCCAATGTCGATTTTTATTAAGTTTAAGACGATGTTGACAATGCTTTTACCAGATCTTCTTTTTTGTTTCGGCTAAGCGGGATTTTAGTAATGCCAATTTCGGCAAATTTACTGTTAAAGCGTTCTACTTTGTCTATGTTAATGATATATGACTTGTGTACGCGAATAAATTTGTCTTTGGATAAATCATTTTCAAAAGATTTCATAGTAGAAAGCACTAAATTACTGTCGTCTTCAGTAACTACTCTTACGTAATCTCCAAAAGCTTCAATCCATTTGATTTTTGCCGTGAAAATTTTAAGTTTTTTAAGGTTACTCTTGATGAATATATGTTCGCCTTCTTCTTCTTTTACATCTTTTTTTAATAAATGCATATCGATTGCTCTTTTTACAGAAGCATTAAAACGATCTACAGCAATAGGTTTTTGTAGGTAATCAGTTGCATCATAGTCAAATGCTTTTAAAGCATATTCTGCCTTAGAAGTGATAAATATAATTTGAGGCTTAGATTTAAGGCCGTCAAGAAAGTCAAAACCATTAATGACAGGCATTTCTATATCAAGGAATATTAAATCGATATTATTTAAAGAGATACAGCTTTTTGCTTCTATTGCATTAGAAAAGTCCCCGATTAAGTGCAAACCTGGGTGATTATTAACTAATTTTGCAATAATGGTCCTTTGTATAGAACTATCATCTACAACAACACAGTTTAGTTTCATAACATTAAAATTTAGAATAAATTCAGGATAGCAGTAGTAAATGTATTATTTTTTTGCAAAAAAAACTAAAATCGGCATGTATTTTTTACTTTACGACGAATAAAACTAAAAAGGTGTTGTATATTTAAATTAAATGGTTACTTTTGCACCCAATTTTAACAAATAAATATTGTATTTATGAATCATTATGAAACTGTTTTCATTTTAAATCCCGTTTTATCTGAGGTTCAGGTGAAGGAAACAGTAACGAAATTTGAAGAATTTCTTACTAGTAGAGGAGCTGAAATGGTATCGAAAGAGGATTGGGGTCTGAAAAAAATGGCTTACGAAATCCAAAACAAAAAAAGTGGTTTTTATCACTTATTCGAATTCAAAGTAGCTGGAGAAGTTCTAATTGCTTTTGAAACTGAATTTAGACGTGACGAAAGAGTTATGCGTTTCTTAACTGTAAGTTTAGACAAACATGCTATTTCATGGGCTGAAAGAAGAAGAGCCAAATTAAAATCTACTAAAGCTTAATTATTATGTCTACAATAGAGCAATCTGCAAAAGGAAAAAAAGACGGAGATATCAGATATTTAACGCCTTTAAACATTGAAACTAACAAAACTAAAAAGTACTGTCGTTTCAAAAAATCAGGAATCAAATATATTGATTATAAAGATGCTGATTTCTTATTGAAATTCGTTAATGAGCAAGGAAAAATTCTTCCTCGTCGTTTAACTGGAACTTCATTAAAATACCAAAGAAAAGTTTCTGTAGCTGTAAAAAGAGCTCGTCACTTAGCTTTGATGCCATACGTGGCCGATTTATTAAAATAATATTAAAAACAAAGTTGTTGGTTTCCGGTCAAATGGAACCTAACTTCTAAATATAAGGACAACAACATGGAACTTATTTTAAAACAAGACGTACAGAATCTAGGATTTAAAGATGATGTAGTTACTGTAAAAGCTGGTTACGGACGTAACTTTTTAATCCCTCAGGGTTTTGCTGCTTTAGCAACTCCTTCTGCTAAAAAAGTTTTGGCTGAAAACCTAAAACAAAGAGCACACAAAGAAGCTAAAGTTGTTGCTGATGCTAAAGCATTAGCTGAAACTTTAAAAGCTCTTGAAATTAAACTTACAGCAAAAGCTGGTGGAGAGAAACTTTTTGGTTCTATCACAAACATCGACATTGCTGAAGCTTTAGAAAAATCTGGTAACGCTATTGATAGAAAATTCATCACTAGTGGTATCGTAAAACGTACTGGAAAATATTCAGCTAGCATCCGTTTACACAGAGATGTTATCGTTGATTTACCATATGAAATTATCGCTGAAAAGTAATAGTTTTATGTACTATATAAAAATCCCGATGCGAATCGGGATTTTTTTGTTTAAAAGAAGTAATAATTAATCAGACTTAAAGTTATTTGCGCAAAGCATTTTGCTTAAAGCTTATAGCGTAAGGCATAAAGCCTAAAAGAAAATGAAATACGCAAGATTAACAAAAGAGCAATTTGATGAATTGCATGCAGAATTCGCTAATTTTTTAGCTACACAAACCATTGATAAAGCAGAGTGGGATTCTCTTAAAATAAACAAACCGGAAGTCGCAGAACAGGAATTAGACGTGTTTTCAGATTTAATCTGGGAAGGTGTTTTGTCAAGAGCGGAGTTTTTAGAGCATTTCTCTAAAAATCATATTTTCTTATTTCAGTGTTTCGAAGCCCACGTTCAGTCAATAGTCTTGAAATCATTAGTTCCCGAAACTGATTTCTTAACTAAAGATGGTTTACAGTGGCTTAGTGATAATATGTTTACAGAAAATATAGAGATGAAGGTTGGTAAAAAAGTTTTTACTGAAGATCGGAATGCTTCTATTTTTGAATTGATTCAACAAGGAGCTTTTTTAAGTGACGGGCAATTGTTTACGCAAATAAATACCATTATAGAATCATAACTTTTTCTTTTGTTATAATATTAAAAAGGTAAGTAGTTGATGTTAAATTATTTACCTTTTTTTATTTTTTTAACTTTTGTTTAAACTTTATTGTTCTTTTTACCCCGTATTTCTACGTGTTTTTTTTGAATACTTAAAAAAAGAATAATTTAGTGCCTAATTGTAAGATTTAAT
Organism: Flavobacterium sp. FlaQc-48; assembly: GCF_044007335.1. Lineage (NCBI taxonomy): Bacteria > Pseudomonadati > Bacteroidota > Flavobacteriia > Flavobacteriales > Flavobacteriaceae > Flavobacterium > Flavobacterium sp. FlaQc-48. The sequence continues at coordinate 83,991 of NZ_JBIPCR010000010.1, forward strand.
TCTCATTTATATTTTGTTAGGCAAATTTCAATCGATTTTCTTTATAATTATGTAGTCTTTTACTTTCTTTTTTAAGATTTAACATAAAACGAACATCTTTTTTTAAGTTTTTTATAACACTTGTTTTTGCTTGTAAAATATAGGTTTTTCTGATGTTTTGGTGTTTTATTTAAATTTAGGATTTAAAAAAAATAAAAAAAATAAGAATTTTATACTTGTTTTGTGTTAACATTTTTTCTAATTTTAGAATAGAAAAGTTAAACAAAGTATTCTTTGATGCTTTTAGATAAATTAATACGATAAGGTGCTTCCTTAAAAATATTATAATTTGAAGTTGAAGTTTTTTATAATAACTAAATTAGTTTGCTTATGGAATTGATCACTACTTTCTTTATTAAGTTTGCATTAGGTATTAATCTTATTTTAGCTTTATTTTTTATCAGTTTGAATAAAATTGAATTTATCATCAAATTCAGTTTTAGTTCCACTTCAAACTTATTTTATACATTTTTCAGTTATATGATGTTTTTATTTAGAGATCCTATTCGAAGATCTGTAAATGAAACGTATTGTTGTGTTTAAAAATTTTAAACCCGGCAGTATTATTAAAATGAATTGATTCAATTTTTAGAGATTAGGTCTAAATAAACAAAGTTTATAAAAAGAGTAATCAACTTTTTATGAATATTGAATCATACTATATATTGTAAGCATTCCCCCGGCTTTCCTAAACTTAAATTTTCTTTTATGAAAATTAGTCCTATAACAAATCACTCCTTCTGGAAGTCTGGTTTAGATCAGTATTTCCCAAAATTTTCGAGATCTTTTTTATTTGCAACAAATAAGAAAGCTTCTCAGGTATACTTTGTTATACGCAATACAACATGATTTTTTTTAAGAAATGGAGTTTACATTCTTAGTATACTACGGATTTAAATTTCATTTTAACTAGTTGATTTTTAACGTTTTTTAAAATTGCGTAAGCATACGTGCTTATCGCAAGAGGTATTTTATTGTCCATTTTCTAATCTTCCAAATTATGAAAAAAACTTTTACTTTTTATGATCTCATTGTAAAAAAGAGATTGTTAGGTTTACTGGTTTTATTGCTTTTTTGCAATACTAACTTTGCACAAACCTTTTGTAGACCTACTTCAAATACATCAGGTATTGGCGGTGTGTGTCTTGGTACTACGGAAATTGCTAATCCAACTTTAGCTTTCGATTCGGATATTAGTACGTATGCAACTATTACAAATGCCCTCGGGGTGCTTTGTTTTGCTCAGGAAACGGTGAATTTTAGCCAAACTGCAAAAGCAGGGGATCAGATAGTGGTTTACTATGGTTCCAATGCTGATTTAAATGTTAGTTTGTTGTCTAATATTAGTATTCAGGCAAAAAATTCAGCGGCAGGAACTAGTGGTCCTGTAGTTCCATTAAATAGTCCGCTACTAAATGTTGGGTTATTGGCTGGAAATACAACGGGTGTTTTTAAATATACACTTACAGCTGATGCTGATCAAATTAAGATACAAGTTGGAGGGGTTCTTAGTGTGTTAACCAATTTGAGGATATACGATGTGCGCTTGCAATTTGCGAACCCTACCATTACAGGAGGACAAACACAATCTGTATGTTTTGGACAATCGATAGCACTTTCGGCAACTGCGGCAACAGGTACGACAATAGCATGGTATGATTCTCCTACAGCAACGAGTGCTCTTTCAAATGTAGGTACTTATACAACTCCGGCTTTAACAGCGACAACTACTTATTATGTAAGTACTTCAAGAAATACTGGTTGCGAAAGCGATTCACGATTACCGGTCACAATTAATGTCGTCCAGCCTGTATTGCCAGTCATAAGTAGTACAGGAACTGCAATTTGTTCTACGGGTGCAACGCAGGCCACAACATTATCGGTTATAAATCCTGTATTAGGAACTACTTATAATTGGTATGATGCTCAGACTGGAGGAACACTTTTAAGCAGTGGGAATACTTATACACCAACTGTGCCAACAGGAATATCCAATTTTTATGTAGAAGCAGCAATTGGTGCCTGTAAAACACCAACACGCAGCCAGGTTACTGTTACTTCAACTCCAGTTCCCGGCCTTGCTACTGTTTTAACACAAAGTGTGTCCATAGTATCTGGTCAGAATGCGACCCTAAATGCTTCAACCAGTGAAGCAAATGTTACTTTAGACTGGTACGATGTACCTACAGGAGGGATTAAATTGTTAGGAGACTCAAATACTTTTACAACTCCAATATTAACTGCAACTAAAACATATTACGTTGAGTCACGTTCGACAATTGGAGGTTGCGTAAGCGCTACCAGAGTACCTGTAACGGTAACCGTTGTACCAACTCCGTTAGGAGGTTGTTTAGAAGCAAATAGCCAGCAAACTACCCAAAACGGTCTTTGTTTGCTTTGTTCTTCTGCAACACCAAACAATTCTGTAGATGGAAATAGCGCTACATCAGCGAGAATAACTCTTCCGGTTGGTTTGGTGAACGGATGGATTCAACAAACTTTGCAATTTAATAATCCGGGAAAAACGGGTGATATTGTTGATGTTGAATTGGCTTTGCCGGGAGGTATAGCCGATCTTTCTTTATTAGGGGCTGTTAGCTTAGCAACCTATAATGGAGCAACCTATAATGGTGACCGAATTTTTATCAATAATCCGTTGGTTACTTTACAATTACTATCAGGAAACCGATTTAAAGCGAGCATTGTTGCCGGTGCCAATTTTGACCGTGTCGAAATTCGATTAGGTGGTTTGGTAACGGCATTAACCAGTTTAGATATCTATCAGGCAACTTACAGGTATAAAGCACCAGCAATTACGGGAAGCACTACAATTTGTAGTGGACAAACAGCTACTTTAGTTTCCAGTGCTGCTTTGGGTGAGACAATCAAATGGTATGATGCTTTAGTTGCGGGTAATGTAGTGAGTAGTACGGCAGCTTTTACAACTCCGGTTTTAAATGCGGATACTACTTATTATGTAGAAGTTACCCGCAATGGTTGTGTAAATAGCGAAAGAAACCCGGTTGTTATTACCATAAATAATCCCATAGCCCCAACAGGAATTGATGTGGTGCCTTTAAATTTATGTAGTGGAGAATCGACAACGATCACAATTCAGTCGCCGGTTGCAGGTACCACTTATAGATGGTATGATGCAATTACTGGCGGAACTTTATTGTTTACAGGAACTTCTTATGCAACACCAAATTTAAGTACTGCAACAACTTATTATGTTGAAGCCGGAATTGGAAGTTGTTTAAGTACACGTACACCAGTAGGTGTTAATGTGAATCCGAGACCTTCAGCTCCCGTTCCGGTATCGTCAAATGTCGTAATTCAATCCGGACAAAGTGTAACTTTGGCTGTAACGGCTGATGCGGGAATTACTTATGAATGGTTTGATGCTGCAACGGGAGGGAATTTTTTACACACAGGTAGTACTTATACGCCTAGTCCTGCTCTAACTGCAAATAAAACATTTTATGTCGAGGCTAGAGATTCATCTTCAGACTGTACAAGCAGTACAAGAGCAGTAATTAATGTGATCGTAAGCAATACGGTTAGTAATTGTTTACAGCCTAATTCGCAGGTAACCACAACAGATGGTTTGTTGTGTGCTTTGTGTACTTCCACCAATCCGGGAGATTCTGTAGACGGAGATATAAATACATTTGCAAGTCTTCATACTCCGGTTGCAGCAGCAGGTGCTTATATACAACAACAATTGACTTTTTCTAATCCAGGTCAGGCAGGAGATATTATAGAGGTTGATTTAGAATTGCCAAACGGTCTTGCGGATGTTTCATTATTAGGAGGCGGCATTAGTTTAGCAACTTACAATGGGGCAACTTATAATAATGATAGATTTTTGCTTACCAATAATTTACTGAGCTTACAATTACTGTCAGGAAATAAATTTAAAGCTACTTTTACTGCAACGGCAGCATTTGATAAACTTGAAATTCGTATCGGAGGAGGGTTAGCAACTTTATTAACAACTCTGAACATATATGGCGCTTCTTACAGATTTCCAAATGCTACAATAACGGGAGCGACAGCACCAATTTGTGCTGGAGGTACTGCCACATTAGCAGCTTCTTCTACCGGAACAGAAACTTTTACATGGTATGATGCTCCAACCGGAGGAAACATAGTAAGCGTTAGTCCAACTGTTCCATTAAATGCTACTACAATCTATTATTTAGAAGCTACCCGAGGGGCCTGTATTAACAGTGTACGCCAGCCCGTAACTATCACAGTATTACCTATCCCAACAGCTGCTGATATTACAATTACAAGCCCGGTAACGGCTTCTTGTACGGGTGGAGTTGTATTGACTCCAACATCTGCTTTATCGGGAGCAACTTTTAAATATTATACAGATCAAAATAAAACACAAGAAATAACAACAGGTACTATAGCAGGAGTGACATACGTTAAAGATCCTACAACGGGAGCGCTTACTATTAGCGGACTTGTAGCAGCTAATGCACCTTATACTTATTATCTATCTGTACTTAACGGAGGAACTTGTGAAAATATAAACGGAACACTAAAAGCTGTCGAGGTAGATTATCCTGCTGGTTCAGCCTTAGCAGTTACAAGTCCTTTTGGAGGTTGTGCAAAAGTAAGTTTGAAAGATGCCATTACAAATTTTGATACATCAGGAAATACGACGTATACTTTCTTTGATTCAGCCAATAATCCAATTACAGATCAGGCTGCATCGAATATAACATCTGGTGGTAATTATTTTATTCAGGCTCAGACAACTGGTGTTGCCTGTCCATCTGTAAAAGTACCGGTAACTGTAAACGTAACTCCATTACCAACATTAACAGGGGTAACAAGTTCAATAGCGGTTACAAAAGGTTCTTCAGTTACTTTAAATGCAGCATCAAACGGAACAATAACCTGGTATGATCCACAAGGAAATATATTAGGGTCAAATAGTACGGGACCTCTTAATACTGTTGGTGTTTTCACTTATACTGTAATTGCCAGCAATGGATCTTGTACGACCAGTCAAACAGTAACTATTAGTGTAATTGATCCTGCCACTTGTGATACATTGTTAGAAAGAGTTTATGCTAATTCTGAATTATCCGGATCAGTTATTACCGGATCAGTTACAAACGGGCCTTTGGCTGTAGATAGTGATCCAGGTACATTTTCAACCATAACTACTGGTTTAGGTCTTTTAGGTATTGGAACTACATGGCAAAATCTGCAATGGCCAACGACTATTCCTAAAGGAACTCCTGTAACGGTAAAATTAGGTTTGGAAAATAGCTTAATTGCAGTTGGACAAAGTATTTCTGTAATAGGGACTAAACGCGACGGATCTAATAATCCGATTGATATTGGAACTTTACAATCTGTATCAGGATCATTATTGAATTTATTGCCTGGTCAAAATTCATTCGAATATACATTTGTTCCTTCTAATACTTCCGGTCTTCAGGATTATGATGGTATCCGTGTGCAATTGGGGTCTATTTTAAGTGTGGCACAAAATATTAATGTTTATGATGCCTACTATAAAAAACAAGTTACGCAAATTGCGTGTGGTCAAGGCGATATCGAGGATATTTTCTCTGGTGTAAAAGACTTAGGAGTTGGCGCATTGACTGCTACTGTAGGTGTTTCTAATCCATGGAATGTAGCGGACGGAGATGTTGCTACTTATGCTACTATGTTTAGTGGAGCAGGGGTACTTGCTGCTGCGGAACTTACCACAACTTTTAGAACACCATCTATGGTGGGGGATAGTTTAAGAATAACTATTTCAAAACCGGGAACACTTTTAAACCTTAATTTACTTACCGGATTCACTATTCAGCTTTATTCAGGAAATATTGCTGTTGGTGCACCAATACAAAACACAAGTAGTTTACTGACTTTAAAATTGCTTTCAGGAGACACAATGGCAATGACAATCGTTGCACCTCAAACTCAGCCATACGACAAAGTAGTTATTACTTTTGGTGGTGTTGCCAGCGTTTTAGATCAGCTTAGGGTTCATACTATCGATCGCGTAACCAATACCAAAGTTATTGGCGGAGATCCTGACAACGCCATAACGGTTTGTCCCGGAGCAGATATAACACTCCAGGTACCGCCTAAATCTTGTGCTGATTATGCCTGGTATGATTCACCAACAGGAGGGAATCTTGTAGCAAGTGGACAAACTTATACACTTCCGGCTACATTGGCTGCAGGTACTTACAAATATTATATTCAGCCTATTCGTTACGGTTGTGCTGCTTTAGAGAGAGGAGAAGTAACTGTAGTAGTTAGAGCAACTACGCCTGCAGCTGCAATAGCAAGTGTAACTATAAATGGAGGAAATAGCACTATTATCTGTTCTGAAAGTGGTCAGGTGACACTAGATGCAATTTTAAGCAATACACCGGTACTTACTAATCCGGTATACCACTGGTATAGTTTTGACGGAACAACCAGTCAGTTAATTGCTGGTGAAACAACTTCTAAACTGGTAGTAAACGGATTAACTCCGGGAACTTATACCTATTATGTAGGAGTTAGTTCAGATGAATATTGTGAAACTGCACCGGCAAGCAGAAAACAAGTAACATTTACCATTTTACCAAGTTCTCTTTCAAGTGATATTACGGTAGATAATGCTTCTATTTGTCATGATACTAATGCAGTATTGACACCAACAAGCAGTTTGGTTAATCCTGTTTTCTTTTGGTATTTGGATGCTAATAAAACTCAACCTATTTTTAATGGGGTAATTAATGGCGTTACGTATGCGGTTAATAGTACTACAGGAGCTTTAACTATTTCTGGTTTAACAACGGCAATAAGTCCTATTTCTTATTATGTTGCGGTTACAAGTGATAATACATGTCAGAATAAAAATGGAGAGCTTAAGGTCGCGACTGTAATAGTTAATGATCCGGCTACTCCTACATCTACAACTTATAATCAGAATTTCTGTTTGGTAAACCTTCCAACAGTTGCCAATCTTCAGGCTAATGAAGCAAACGTAGTTTGGTATACAGCAGATACAGGAGGAACAGCATTAGATCCAACAACTGCGTTGGTAAGTGGAACATACTATGGAGCAATAAAAGATCCAATGGGTTGTGAAAGTTCAGTTCGATCTGTGGTAGCGGTAATTGTTAGCGATCCGGGCACACCAACATTAGTAACCGCCGGAACCCAAAACTTCTGTTTGGTCAATGCACCAACCTTTGCAAGTGTTCAGTTTAATCAGGCTAATATCGTTTGGTACACTGACTTAGTTGGCGGAACGGTAATTGCAAATACGACAGCCTTGACCAGCGGTACTTATTATGCTTTGATCAAAGATCCAGCCACATTATGTGAGAGTGCCACAAGATTATCCGTAACCATAAGCGTTACCGATCCAGGCACACCAACATTAGTAACCGCCGGAACCCAAAACTTCTGTTTGGTCAATGCACCAACTTTTGCAAGTGTTCAGTTTAATCAGGCTAATATCGTTTGGTATACTGATTTAGTTGGCGGAACAGTAATTGCAAATACGACAGCCTTGACAAGTGGTACTTATTATGCGGTGATCAAAGATCCGGCCACATTATGTGAGAGTGCTGTACGACTAGCTGTAACCATAAGCGTTACCGATCCGGGTACACCAACTTTGGTAACAGCGGGTACACAAAACTTCTGTTTGGCAAATACGCCAACTTTTGCAAGTGTTCAGTTTAATCAGGCTAATATCGTTTGGTATACTGATTTAGTTGGCGGAACAGTAATTGCAAATACGACAGCCTTGACAAGCGGTACTTATTATGCAGTGATCAAAGATCCAGCTACATTATGTGAAAGCGCTGCAAGACTAGCTGTAACCATAAGCGTTACCGATCCGGGTACACCAACTTTGGTAACGGCAGGAACACAAAACTTCTGTTTGGTCAATGCACCAACCTTTGCAAGTGTTCAGTTTAATCAGGCTAATATTGTTTGGTATACTGATTTAGTTAGCGGAACAGTAATAGCAAATACTACAGTTTTGACCAGCGGCACATATTATGCGGTCATCAAAGACCCAACATCAGGATGTGAAAGTGTAGAAAGATTACAAGTAACTATCAATGTAACTGATCCGGGCACACCAACATTGGTAACCGCCGGAACCCAAAACTTCTGTTTGGTCAATGCGCCAACTTTTGCAAGTGTTCAGTTTAATCAGGCTAATATCGTTTGGTATACTGATTTAGTTGGCGGAACAGTAATTTCATCTACTACAGCCTTGACAAGCGGTACTTATTATGCAGTGATCAAAGATCCGGCCACATTATGTGAAAGCGCTGTACGACTAGCTGTAACCATAAGCGTTACCGATCCGGGTACACCAACTTTGGTAACAGCAGGTACACAAAACTTCTGTTTGGCAAATACGCCAACTTTTGCAAGTGTTCAGTTTAATCAGGCTAATATCGTTTGGTATACTGATTTAGTTGGCGGAACAGTAATTGCAAATACGACAGCCTTGACAAGCGGTACTTATTATGCAGTGATCAAAGATCCAGCCACATTATGTGAAAGTGCTGCACGACTAGCTGTAACCATAAGCGTTACCGATCCGGGTACACCAACTTTGGTAACAGCAGGTACACAAAACTTCTGTTTGGTCAATGCACCAACCTTTGCAAGTGTTCAGTTTAATCAGGCTAATATTGTTTGGTACACTGATTTAGTTGGCGGAACAGTAATAGCAAATACTACAGCCTTGACAAGCGGCACATATTATGCGGTCATCAAAGACCCAACATCAGGATGTGAAAGTGTAGAAAGATTACAAGTAACTATCAATGTAACTGATCCGGGCACACCAACATTGGTAACAGCCGGAACCCAAAACTTCTGTTTGGTCAATGCGCCAACTTTTGCAAGTGTTCAGTTTAATCAGGCTAATATCGTTTGGTATACCGATTTAGTTGGCGGAACAGTAATTGTAAATACTACAGCCTTGACAAGCGGCACTTATTATGCTGTGATCAAAGATCCAGCCACATTATGTGAGAGTGCTGTACGACTAGCTGTAACCATAAGCGTTACCGATCCGGGTACACCAACTTTGGTAACCGCCGGAACCCAAAACTTCTGTTTGGCAAATACGCCAACTTTTGCAAGTGTTCAGTTTAATCAGGCTAATATTGTTTGGTATACTGATTTAGTTGGCGGAACTATAATTCCATCTACTACAGCCTTGACAAATGGTACTTATTATGCTGTAATAAAAGATCCGGCATCAGGTTGTGAAAGTACTTCAAGATTATCAGTAACTATAAATGTTTCAGATCCGGGTACACCAACTTTGGTAACGGCAGGAACCCAAAACTTCTGTTTGGTCAATGCACCAACCTTTGCAAGTGTTCAGTTTAATCAGGCTAATATCGTTTGGTATACCGATTTAGTTGGCGGAACAATAATTCCATCCACTACAGTGTTAACAAATGGAACTTATTATGCTGCAATCAAAGATCCGGCATCAGGCTGTGAAAGTGCTTCAAGATTATCTGTAATCATAAACATAACTGATCCTGGAACACCAACAACTACATCTGCTGCTCAGGCTTTCTGTTCAGAGAATAATCCAACTGTTGCAAATATTCAGGTAAATCAAACCAATATCGTTTGGTATAGTAGTCCAACGGGAGGAGCGGCGATTGCATTAACAACTGCATTAACAACTGGAGATTATTATGCAGCATTAAAAGATGCAACGACAAATTGTGAAAGCAATGTGAGACTAAAAGTAACGATCACAGTTGGAAATTCAAACATTCCAACAACAAACAATACTGCTCAGAACTTTTGTTCAACAAGCGCTCCAACATTTGCGAATATTCAGGTAAACGAAAGTAATGTAAGCTGGTTTACCGGTGCTTCAGGCGGAACAGCAATTCCAATAGCCACTGCTTTAACTTCTGGTACATATTATGGCGAGATTACAAATCCGTTAACAGGATGTAAAAGCCCTGGTCGTTTGCAGGTTATGATTACTATTGTAAATCCGATAGCAACACCTACAACGAATTCAGTAACGCAAAACTTCTGTACTTTAAATACACCTAGAGTTTCAAATATTCAGGTAAACGAAAATAACGTGATTTGGTATAGTACTCCAACCGGAGGAACTGCGATTCCGGCAACCACAGCTTTAGCTAATGGCACTTATTATGGTGTTGTTTCTAGTGGTTCAGGTTGTGAGAATCCTGTAAGATTAGCCGTTGTGGTAATTGTAAATACACCAGGAATTGTAACTACGCCAAAAACATCACAAACATTCTGTGTGTCAGCAGCACCAACTATAGAAAGCATACTTGTTAATGAAACAAATGTTGTTTGGTATACTAGTGCTACAGGCGGTACTCCATTAGCGGCAAATACGCCTCTTATAACAGGAACATATTATGCAGGAGCACTTACTAATACTACGAATGGTTGTGATAGTGCAACAAGATTAGGAATATCCGTTTCTTTTGAAAATGATGCAATGGTTCCTATTACAACAACAGATGATACACCATGTGTTTTCCAGGGAATAACGTATTCAATTGCTAACGGAAAATCAGATTATGTTTGGTCAATTACCAACGGAACAATTCTTTCCGGAGGTGGAAATTCAGATGGATCTGTAACCGTTTCATGGTCAGACATCGGAGCAGGTAAAGTAAATGTGGCTTATACGAATACATGTAATGAAAGAACAGTAAAATCATTAAATGTAACAGTAGCAAGCTGTTCTGATCTTACGATAACCAATACGGTTAGTAATCCCACACCTAATTTTGGTGATCAGATCACCTTTACAGTAACTGTAAATAATGTTGGTCAGGGTAACTTTATCAATACGATAGTAAGTGATTTATTGCCAAGCGGATACGATTTGGTAAGTGCCAATACAACTTTAGGGACATACGACTTATTAACACAACTTTGGACAATTCCAACATTAAATGCGGGACAAAGTGTTGTGCTTACAATTGTGGCAGAAGTACTGCCAAGTGGTAATTACTTAAATGTTGCAACCGTCGAAATTTCGACTCCTTTAGATACTGATACTACAAATAATTCGGCTTCAGTTTCTGTTGAACCAATTTGTTTGACAGTTTACAATGAGTTCACTCCTAATAATGACGGAGCTAATGATCTTTTCAGAATTGATTGTATTGAATCCTATCCGAACAATGAATTGAAAGTGTATAACAGATACGGTTCATTAGTATATAGTAAACAACATTATGAAAATGATTGGGACGGAACGGCGAATGTATCCGGAGTTGTTAATAGAGGAGATATGTTGCCAACAGGTACTTATTTTTATGTGATAACCATTGGAGATGGGTCGGCTAAAAAAGGATGGTTATCTATCATGAGATAATCAGCTGTAATAGTCATCTAATTAATTAAACTTAATAAGTATCGTTATGAAACTATATATAAAATCATTAGAAACGTATTTCATTTTAATATGTTCTTTTATTACATTTTGTGCCAGTGCACAACAGGATCCGGAGTACACACAATATATGTACAATACGATGTCGGTAAATCCAGCTTATGCTGGGTCTACCGGATCTTTAGAAGCAACACTTTTGCACCGTTCTCAATGGGTTGGAATTTCCGGAGCACCGGAAACACAATCGTTTTCTATTCACTCGCCGCTTCGAAACGAGAATATTGGTTTGGGATTAAGTGTCGTAAATGACAAAATTGGTCCATCAAACGAATTATATCTTGACGGAAATTTTGCTTATTCAATTCCTTTAGGATACGAAAAAAGACTGGCATTTGGTCTTAAAGCAGGTATGCGAATGTTGAATATAGATTGGTCAAAAGGAAGATATTATAATAATAATGATGTTTTGTTAAATCAAAACATTGATAATCAGATGAAATTGGCTGTTGGAGCCGGAGTTTACTATTATACTGATAAATGGTATGTAGGATTCTCAATTCCAAGTTTTATTCAAAATGATTATTATAATGATGTTCAGGAATCAATAGATTTCGATCGTTTACATTATTATTTAATGGGAGGTTATGTTTTTGATTTGAATCCTAATTTAAAATTCAAGCCTGCATTTTTAGTGAAAGCAGTAAGTGGAGCTCCGGTTACTGCCGATATTTCAGCTAATTTTATGATTGCAGAAAAATTTGTAATTGGAGGATCTTATAGAACAGATGACTCAGTGAGCATATTGGCAGGTTTTCAAATATCCAGAAGTTTTTATATTGGATATGCTTTTGATTACACTGTAAGTGATTTGAACAAGTACAATGATGGCACGCATGAAATCATCTTACGTTATCAGTTTACTAAAAATCAAAGCAAAATCAAATCCCCCCGATTCTTCTAAAATATAAATCCTATGAAAAAACTATATATCCTTAGTTTAGTCTTGAGCATTACATTTAGTTTTGCTCAAAAGACTAATTTAAAAAAGGCCGATGCATTGTTTAAAAACTACTCTTACGTAGATGCTGCAATAGCCTATGAAGAGTGTTTGCAAAACATAGAGAATCCATCTGCACAAACCTTAAAAAATGCTGCTGACTCCTATTATTTTACTTCAGATGCACGAAATGCTCTGAGATGGTATAAAAAATTATATGAAGTTCAGGGAAACAATTTAACAGATATCTATTACCTGCGTTATATTCAGTCTATGAAAGCAGTGATGGATTACAGCGATGCAGATAAAATTACGAAAGAATATCTCAATAAAAAAGGAGATCAAAAAGAGATCAATCGATACGTTGCCCAAAAAAAGCAATTAGATAGTTTGTCTAAAGCAAAATCTCTTTATGAAATTAAAAATTTAGATATCAATACCAGTAAATCAGATTTTGGAGCAACTTTTTATCAGGATCGGATAGTATTTACATCGGCAAGAGATACGACTAATTTTGGTGAAAAACTGTATAATTGGAACAATCAGCCCTTTTTAAATTTATATGTAGCAGAACGAAATCCTGCTGACGGAAGTTTATTTAATGAAGGTTTGTTTATGCCTAATGTTATGACCAAATACCATGAAGCAACAGCAAGTTTCGATGCCAGTGGAAAAACAGTCTATTACTCCTCAAATATTATCAAGAAAAAGAAATTAGTAATAGATGAAAACAAAGTCAATAATTTTCAAATCCTAAAAGGTTCAATAATCAACGGAAAGGTCGAAAATCCGCAAAAAGTTTTCTTTGATAATGACGATTATTCCGTTGGACACCCTTGTATAAGTGATGACGGACAATGGCTTTTCTTCGCATCAGATATGCCGGGAGGTTATGGCGAAACCGATTTGTATGTAGTGAAAATTGCCGATGATGGGACCATGAGTTCTCCTCAAAATTTAGGACCTCAGGTAAATACTATTGGTAATGATCTTTTTCCATTTTTCCGTAACGGAATACTTTACTTTTCTTCAGACGGACATTACGGATTAGGAGATCTGGATGTTTATGAGAGTAAATTCCTGACAGATGGAAGTTTTTCAACACCACGAAATCTGGGAGCTCCAATAAACAGTAACAAAGACGATTTTACTTTTATAATTGATAAAACCGGAACTTATGGTTATGTATCTTCAAACAGAGCAGGGGGTAAGGGTGATGATGATATTTACTCTTTTACTAAAGGAGAACCGGTTTGTAACCAGAATATTTCAGGAAAAGCAACAGATGCAAAATCAAAATTGCCAATCACAGATGTTACTATAGTTGCCTACAATTCGTATAATGAGATTCTGGCAGAAACCAAAACAAATTACGAAGGTAAATATGCTGTTACTGTTCCCTGTAATAAAACAGTCCGATTAGTGGCTACAAAAACAAATTACAGCAACGATGAAAAAACAGTTGAAACTACAAAAGAAAATGAAGGAGAAATTACCAATGTAGATTTTGTAATGAGTAATTACGATGATTTGGTAGTGAAGAAAAAAGGTGTTGAAAAAGTAGATGTTAACCCAATTTATTTTGATTATGACAAATACGACATTACACCTCTGGCTGTTGATGAGCTGGCTAAAGTAGTTTTCATTATGAAAAAATTTCCTAACATCCGTATCAAAATAGAATCACATACAGATTCTCGCGGGAAAGATTCCTATAACCTGAAACTTTCTGACAACAGAGCCAAGTCTACAAGAGATTATATTGTTTCGCAAGGTATTGATCCTTCAAGAATAGAAAGCGCAATAGGTTATGGTGAAACCCGATTAATTAATAAATGTAAAAATGGGGTAAAATGTACAGAAGAAGAACATTTATTAAACAGACGCTCAGACTTTATCATTATTCAGAAATAGTTTTATACTTGTGTATTAATAATTGGATTGTTAGTATAAAAATATAAAACGAAGAAACCATTTGGAAGTTGGTTTTGTTTAATTCTTTTTAAGAATAATGGGCAAGAAGAAAATCAAGTTGCATCGTTTTGCAACTTGATTTTTGATTTTATAAAACTTTCTTTTTTTACTGTATTTGATCAAAAATAATCCTAATTTTGATATTCAGTTATTCAAAATCACAACCCACAGTATTTTATTATTTTATGAGTATTCAAGAAACCATTCAGACTTTACGAGAAGAACTTAATCAACACAACTACAACTATTATGTGTTAGATAATGCCACAATTTCTGATTATGATTTTGATATTAAACTAAAAGAACTTCAGGATTTAGAAAATAAATATCCGGAGTTTTTTGATGAAAATTCGCCAACACAACGCGTAGGAGGCACAATAACAAAAAATTTCAAAACGATCCCACATCAATATCGTATGTATTCCTTAGATAACTCTTACTCTAAAGAAGATTTGCTGGATTGGGAAAACCGGGTTCAGAAAGTATTAGGAAACGTTGATTTGCAATATACCTGCGAATTAAAATACGACGGGGCCTCAATAAGCATTACATACGAAAACGGAAAATTAGTTCAGGCTTTAACACGTGGAGATGGTTTTCAGGGGGATGAGGTTACCAACAATATCAAAACTATAAAATCAGTTCCGTTACGATTAAAAGGAAATTATCCGGAACGATTTGATATTCGTGGCGAAATTATTTTGCCATTTGCCGGTTTCGATAAAATGAATCAGGAACTAATCGAAATAGGCGAAACACCTTATTCAAACCCAAGAAATACAGCATCCGGAAGTTTAAAGTTACAAGACAGCGCTGAGGTTGCAAAACGCCCGCTTGAATGTTTGTTGTATTTTGTAACAGGAAACAACCTGCCGTTTAAATCCCAATTTGAAGGACTGGAATCTGCCAGAAATTGGGGATTCAAAGTGCCAGCCGAAGCAAAATTAGTTCATAACATGCAGGAAGTTTTTGACTTCATTGATTATTGGGATGTGCACAGACATACTTTACCTTACGAAACAGATGGAGTTGTTATAAAAGTAAACAGTATCCAGCATCAGGAAGAACTGGGATATACTTCAAAATCGCCTCGTTGGGCAATTGCATATAAATTTAAATCAGAACAGGTTTCTACGAAATTAAATTCTATTACGTATCAGGTGGGCCGTACAGGGGCGATAACTCCTGTGGCAAATTTGGCACCGGTACAATTGGCAGGAACCATTGTAAAAAGAGCTTCTTTGCACAATGCAGATCAAATAGAAAAACTGGATATTAGAATAAACGATACCGTTTTTGTTGAAAAAGGGGGTGAAATTATACCTAAAATCATTGCAGTTGATTTATCTCAACGTCCGGATAATTCAGAACCAACAGAATATATCACTCATTGTCCCGAATGTCAAAGCGAATTGGTTCGAAATGAAGGTGAAGCCAATCATTATTGCCCTAATTTTTACGGATGCCCTCCGCAGATTATAGGCAGGATCCAACATTACATTTCAAGAAAAGCAATGGATATTGAAGGACTTGGAGGAGAAACGGTTGCCTTGCTTTTTAAGAATGGTCTGGTGCATAATTACGCCGATTTATATGAATTAAAAGTAGAGGATATTTTGCACTTAGAAAGAATGGCAAAAAAATCTGCTGAAAATCTGGTAAATGGTGTAGAAAAGTCTAAAGAAATTCCTTTCGAAAGTGTACTCTTTGCACTCGGAATCCGTTTTGTAGGAGAAACTGTTGCTAAAAAACTAGCTAAACATTATAAAAATATTGATGCGTTAAGTCAGGCTTCTTTAATGGATCTGATTTTAGTAGACGAAATTGGGGAAAGAATTGCCAGAAGCGTCATTGAATTTTTTGAAAATGAAGAAAATAAAAAAATAATAGAGCGTTTAAAAAGCTACGGCGTTCAGTTTGAAGCTGTCCAAAAAATTAACCCAAATGCTACCGAGAAGTTTATAGGAAAAACATTTGTAGTTTCAGGTGTTTTTGCTCAATTTTCAAGAGACGAATTAAAGAAAACCATCGAAGATAACGGAGGAAAAGTTGGAAGCTCAATTTCGGCAAAAACAGATTTTGTTGTTGCAGGAGATAATATGGGTCCGGCGAAATTAGAAAAAGCCAACAAGCTAAATATCCCGATATTATCTGAAGAAGATTTTATAACCAAATTAAATGAAAGCGAATAAGCCGTCGTTGATTTTGTTCTTTTTAGCCCTGCTCTGTACAATTGTTTTTGATTGGACAGAGCAGGGATTTCTAGCCATCTATTCTAAAGCCATTATACTTCCGGCAATCTTTATCTATTTTTTGATCAGCAGTGAATTTAAAATAAGAAAAATAGAAGGTGTAATTTTTTTATTTTGTTTTATTGGCCAGGTCTTCGATTTGATGGATGTCGAAGTTTCAGAAATTGGAGGTGTTATTAGTTTTCTCTTAGTTTATCTTTTAATTGTCGTTCTTTTTATACGCGAACATGAAAAGGTAAAACTAACCAAGAAAGATATCCTGCCAGTATCTATAGTAATTATATTTATTGTCTACTTATTGGTTTCAGTACTTACTATGCAGTTTGACAACATGAAAAAGTTCAGCTTTCTTTATACTTTTTACGGAATAGTACTGAGCGTGCTGAGTTATTTTTCATTTGTAAGTTATATTACAAAAGGAACTCACATAGCCTTGCTAATGTCGCTAATGGCTATTAGTTATATCTTTTCGGATATCTTCTATATCTTTAATCAGTATTTTGCCTATTCTATAGTTTTGGTTTTAATTCGGGATATAACCCAAATTCTGGCTTACTTCTTTATGGTCGAATATTTTCTCGAAAAAGCCAGAATTCAAAAAAAGAATTTATACAATAATTGATCTTCCCTGGTTGGTGTGAGCTTTATCCTTGTCAAAATAAAAGTCAATTCGGCCTAAATTTATCCCGTAGCATCCCACCTGATTTACCAATACATTTTCACCGGCCTTATTTTTTACAATAGTCGGTTTGTCTAAAAAAGTATGCGTATGTCCACCAATAATTAAATCAATATCTTGTGTTTGTTCGGCAAATTTTAAATCAGAAATCTTAGATTCGTCGTCTTTGTATTTATAACCTAAATGCGAAAGACAAATAACCAAGTCGCATTTTTCCTGTTTTTTTAATAATTGTGTCATGTCCTGTGCAATCTCTACAGGATTATTGTAAACAGTTTCTTTATACATTTGTTTGTCTACCAAACCTGCAAGTTCAATTCCTACACCAAAAACACCTACTTTAATTCCGTTTTTATTAAAGATCTTGTATGGTTTTACAAGCCCGTTCATGACTGTATTTTTAAAATCATAATTAGAATTGATAAATTCAAAAGTGGCATGTGGCATTTGCGCATATAAACCGTCAAGGCCATTGTCAAAATCATGATTTCCAATTGTTGAAGCATCATATTTCATCATGCTCATTAATTTGAATTCCAGTTCGCCGCCATAATAATTAAAGTAAGGGGTTCCCTGAAAAATATCTCCGGCATCCAGTAAAAGAACATTTGGATTTTCCTGACGAATCGTTTCTATAAGTGCTGCTCTTCGGGACACTCCGCCTTTATTTGGATTACGCGGATCATCAGCAGGAAATGGATCTATATGACTGTGAACATCATTAGTATGTAGAATCGTTAAGTGCTTAATATCGTTACTTTCAAAACTGCTTAATGATAAGCCTAAACTTAATAAGGCAGTACTGGCAGCTGTTTTTTCGATAAATTCTCTTCTTTTCATTTTGTATGTTTTTTGCAGAAACGCCTGTATGTTATAATGTAATTGAAATGCTGTTATTCTTGTGTAATTCGAATATCTTTTGCGATTGGAATTGTGTCAACTTCTTTAAAATAATCAATTAATACATTTCTAAGTTTATAATTCAAATCATATTTCTGAACGCCTTTTGCGAAAAAAGTCATGCTGTCTCCGCCATTCGCTAAATAATCATTTGTAGCTACATAGTAGACCTTGTTAACATCAAGAGGTTTTCCCTGAATTAAAATGTTCTTAGCGGTGTTGTCTTTTGCGATTGTAAATGTCATTCCGGATAAAGGCTGAGGTTTTTTCTCCTTAATAATATAAGCTGCAATTTCAAGGATTTGATCTCCCTTTAATCCTATAACAACCAGATTGTTTTCAAAAGGCATAATTTCAAAAGCAGTTCTTGTAGTTACATTTCCTTTTGGTAAAATAGCGCGGATTCCACCATGGTTTAAAAGACATAAATCAATGCTTTTTTTCTCACGTGCTTTAAAAACAAGATTTCCTCTTTCTACACAGGCATCGGCGAGTAAGTTTCCAATACTGGTTTGCCATTTTCCGGTACTTTTATCAAGCGTTTCCGGGCAATAAGCTAAAACGCTGTCCAGATCCTTATTAATATGATCACGATAAGGTTTAATAAAACTTTCAATTGCGGGAGTTTCAGTACCTTTTTCAGTAATCGGAAGTTGTTTTCCTTCTATCTTCGTTAAATTATAATTTTTCTGACTACAGGAAAATATAAAAAAAAGTGTTAAGAATATAACAAAAAGTTTCAAAAATCCGTTATACTTTTTTAGTTTTACCATCTTAAATGCGACTTAAATAATTAATTTTGTAATCTGGCAAAAGTACTATGTTTTTAAATTATATAAAGGAATTTTTTGTAAAAAAATCATTAAAAAATAACTTGCATAATGTCAAAAACGAAGTATTTACAAGTAATATACAAACAATTGGTTTACTGATTGATGAAAGTAATTTTCATCATTCTAGCGATATAAAGAATGAACTGCTTGTGCAGGGAATAGCTGCTGAAAACATTACAATTGTTGCGTATAGAAGTAAATTTAATGAAAAAGAAACGTACTCACGACCTACTTTTGGTAAAAAAGACATCAATTGGAAAGGCGGGATTACGGCAGTTTTTTTAAATGAATTTATAGAAACAGAATTTGATCTTTTGATTAGTTATTATACGATCGAAACAGCCATTTTGATGATGATAACCAGCAAATCAAAAGCAAAGTTTAAAGTGGGATTTGCATCTGTAGATAAAAATCTAAATCGATGGATGATTGATACCGCTATAGAGAATTACAAACTTTTCGTTTTCGAATTGTTTAAATATTTAAAGAGTATAAAATAAAATTATAAATTAGAATATGCAATCATTAATAGGAACTGGTGTTGCGCTTGTAACCCCATTTAAAAAAGATTTTTCAGTTGATATCGAAGCTTTACAGCGTATCGTTAATTTTTCGATAGACGGTGGAGTTGAATATCTTGTAGTTATGGGTACAACAGCAGAAAATGCTACTCTGACACCAGCTGAAAAGGAATTGGTAATTACGACAGTGATCGATACTAATAAAGGAAGATTGCCTTTAGTTCTTGGAGTAGGAGGTAATAATACACTGCAAGTTGTTGAGGAATTAAAAACAAGGGATTTTTCGTCTTTTGAAGCTATACTTTCAGTTTCGCCATATTACAATAAACCAACTCAGGAAGGGATTTATCAGCATTTTAAAGCCATTGCTGAAGCTTCACCAATTCCGGTAATTTTATACAATGTTCCGGGAAGAACTTCAAGCAATATGTTGCCGGCAACAGTAATTCGTCTTGCAAATGATTTTGATAATGTTGTAGCGATAAAGGAAGCAGCAGGAGATCTTGTGCAGGCAATGCAACTGATTAAAAATGCACCAAAAGATTTTCTTGTAATTTCTGGAGATGATATGATTGCTTTACCAATCGTTTTAGCAGGCGGAGCAGGTGTAATTTCGGTTATTGGGCAGGGTTTTCCAAAAGAATTTTCAGAAATGATTCGTTTAGGATTAAATAAAAAGGTAAATGAAGCGTTTAAAACACAATACTTTTTATCAGATTGTATTGATATGATTTTTGAGCAGGGAAATCCAGCCGGAATCAAACAAGTCTTTCAAGCCCTTGGTATTGCTGAGAACACAGTACGTTTGCCTTTGGTAAGTGTAGATGATTCTTTAGGAAACAGATTGAATGATTTTGTAAAAAAGAGCATCAAATAAAAGTGAGATTGCCGGTATTTTATTATACCAAAAAAATATTTTGTAGTAGCTAAATTAATAACTAAATTTGCCACCGGAACTTCGGTGTGATTTTGCTTTGGCATAATTGTCTAAGAAATCATAATAAAAGTAAGAAAATGAAAAAAATAGTATCTCTATTAATTGTTGTTGTCCTTTTTTGTTCTTGTAGTGAATACCAAAAAGCATTAAAAAATGAAGATGTTGCAGCAAAGTTTGATGTGGCAACAAAAATGTACGATGCTGGTAAATATTCAAAAGCGATTCGTCTTTTTGAACAATTAGCCCCTTCTTATAGAGGAAAGCCCCAGGCAGAGAAACTTTTTTACATGTTTTCACAATCTTACTATAAATCAAAACAGTATTATTTGGCAGGTTATCAGTTCGAAAGCTTTGTTTCCGGGTATCCTCGTAGTGAGAAAGTTCAGGAAGCAGCCTTTCTTGGTGCTTACAGTTATTCGAAACTAGCGCCTGTTTACAGTTTAGACCAAACAGATACAGTAAAAGCATTGGAGAAATTACAGGCTTTTATTGATAACTATCCAAATTCCGAATACATTGTTCAGGCTAATGAAGCGGTTAAAATTTTAAATGGCAAGCTGGAGAAAAAAGCATACGAAAATGCCAAAGGATACAATACCATTTCAGATTATAAATCGGCATTGATTGCTTTTGATAATTTTATTGCTGACTTTCCGGGAACACCGCTTAAAGAAGATGCATTGTTTTACAAATACGATTCAGCATATAAATTAGCAATAAACAGTATTCCTTCAAAAATGGAAGAAAGATTAAATGTTGCAAAAGTGGCTTATAACAACTTAGTTAAGTTTAATAGTGCTACAAAATATAAAAAAGAGGCAGACGAAATGAATGCCAGAGTTGAAACAGATTTACAAAAATTTACTAAATAAATAAAGTCATGGATTTAAAAAAGACGAATGCTCCTGTAAATACAATAACTTACAATAAGACAGTTATTGAAGAGCCAACAGGAAATGTGTATGAAGCAATTACCATTATGGCTAAAAGAGCAAATCAAATTAATTCTGAAATCAAAAAAGAATTAACTGAAAAATTAGAGGAGTTTGCTACTTATAATGACAGTCTTGAAGAAGTTTTTGAAAATAAAGAACAAATTGAAGTTTCTAAATTTTACGAAAAATTACCAAAACCACACGCTTTAGCAGTTCAGGAATGGTTAGACGGTAAAACATACCACAGAGGTTCAAACAAATAATATAGTATAATGTCAGTTTTAAACGGGAAGAAAATTTTACTAGGTGTTTCTGGTGGAATTGCAGCCTATAAAACAGCCTCATTAGTACGACTTTTTATAAAAGCAGGTGCACATGTCCAAGTGATCATGACACCTGCTTCTAAGGATTTTGTAACGCCACTTACGTTATCTACCCTTTCAAAAAATCCGGTACATTCCAGTTTCTTTAATCAGGATGATGAAGACGCTGTCTGGAACAATCATGTTGAATTAGCACTTTGGGCCGATTTGATGTTAATTGCTCCGGCAACAGCTAATACGTTATCAAAAATGGTGACAGGAAACTGCGATAATCTTTTAATTGCAACTTATTTATCAGCTAAATGTCCCGTCTATTTTGCTCCGGCTATGGATCTGGATATGTACAAACATCCGTCAACCTTGTCTGGTTTTGCTGCCTTGAAGCAGTTTGGAAATATGATGATTCCTGCTGAAAATGGTGAGCTGGCAAGTGGCTTGTCCGGAGAAGGAAGAATGGCCGAACCGGAAAATATTATCGCTTTTCTCGAAGCTGATTTAGAAAGCAAATTACCCTTAAAAGGAAAAAAAATACTAATTACTGCCGGACCAACATACGAAGCAATAGATCCTGTACGTTTTATAGGAAATCATTCATCAGGCAAAATGGGTTTTGATCTCGCCAATGAAGCTGCTGGCTTAGGTGCGCAGGTTATTTTAGTATCGGGACCAACACATTATAAAGCAAAAAATAATCTGGTAGAAGTTGTAAATGTGATTTCGGCACAAGAAATGTACGATGCCTGCCATTTGTATTTTAATGATGTTGATGTTGCAATTGCAGCAGCAGCAGTAGCAGATTACAGGCCTAAAGTCGTAGCTTTACAAAAGATAAAAAAAGCTTCGGATGAGTTTTCAATAGAGCTTGAAAAAACAAAAGATATTCTGGCATCATTGGGAGTGATTAAAAAAAAGCAATTTTTAATTGGGTTTGCCTTAGAAACAGAAAATGAAATTGAGAATGCTAAGTTGAAAATTCAGAAAAAAAACTTAGATTTGATTGTTTTAAATTCCTTACAGGATGAAGGGGCCGGTTTTAAAAAAGAAACCAATAAAGTGACCTTTATTGATCAGGATTTTAAAATTGAACCAATGGAATTAAAATCAAAAGAATCTGTTGCAGTTGATATTTTAAACAAAGTAATTTCGCATTTTTCAGGATCGGAATGATTTAGAATAAAAACCTGCGAGTATGAATAGCAATTCTATTTGTGCTAAATCAAATTATTATCTTTGTATGAATAAACTAGTTGCTCTTTTAGTATTTTTATCTTTTGGCTTTACACAAGCACAACAGTTAAATTGTACCGTGACTATTAACACTGAAAGATTACCAAATCCAAATCAGCAAGTTTTTAAAACGCTTCAGACATCTTTATCTGAATTTATAAATAAAACAGACTGGACAGGTGCCGTTTTAAAGCAAAACGAGCGAATCAATTGCTCAATGTATATTACATTATCTTCAAATAGTTCGGATCAATTTACAGGAACAATTCAGGTTCAGGCTTCCCGATTGATTTTTAATTCCACCTATTCATCACCAATATTAAATTATAACGATAAAGATTTTAGTTTCAGATACACAGAATACGAACCGTTATTATTTAATCCTACTACGTACGAATCGAATTTAGTTTCGGTTGTTTCTTTTTACAGTTATTTGATTTTGGCTATAGATGCAGATACATTTCAGCAGGGTGGAGGAAGCCAATACTTTGAAACAGCGCAAAATATTGCAAATGTTGCACAACAAGGAGGTTTTAAAGGTTGGAGCCAGTCAGACGGAGTTCAGAATCGTTACTATTTAATTAACGATCTGATGTCACCAACTTATACTGATTTGCGTCAGGCCATGTTTATCTATCATAACGGTTTAGATGGTATGAGCGAGGATTTAAAAGCCTCAAAAGAAAAAGTAAAGTCAGCACTATTACTTCTTGGAAAGCTGAATTCCGTTAAGCCAAATGCTTTTTTGACCAGAGTGTTTTTCGATGCTAAATCAGACGAAATTGTTTCTATATTTTCCGGGGGACCTAATATTCCTGTTACAGATCTAACCGATGTTTTGAACAAAGTTTCGCCTTTGAATTCTACTAAATGGTCCCAGATTAAATTTTAATTCATTTTTTCAATTCATTTCTTTAATAACTTTTATATTCACACAATTTCCTTATGATAACGTCCTTGTCAATTAAAAACTATGCCCTGATTGAAAAATTAACTATAGATTTTTCAAAAGGTTTTTCTATAATTACAGGTGAAACAGGTGCAGGTAAATCTATTATTTTAGGAGCGATAGGGTTGGTTTTGGGAAAAAGAGCCGACTTAACATCGTTGAAAAATAAAGAGGAAAAATGTGTTATTGAAGCACAGTTTGAAATTTCGAAATACAACCTAAAAGAATTTTTTGAAGCAAATGATCTCGATTATGAAGATGATACTATCATTAGAAGAGAAATTTTGCCTTCAGGAAAATCCCGTGCATTTATCAATGATAGTCCTGTAAATCTTCAGGAATTACAAGACTTGAGTTTGTTTCTGATTGATATTCATTCACAGCAACAAACTCAGGAATTATCAGATGAGAGTGTTCAGTTTAAAATTATAGATGCTATTGCAAATAATGGTGAGACAATTCAGTCGTATCAAAATGCTCTAAAGAGTTATAAGTCAGATAAAACGAAGCTTAACGCTTTGTTGAAAAAACAAAGTGATTCAGGAAAAGAGCAGGAATACAATACTTTTTTATTGAATGAATTGGTTTCAGCGAAGTTGAAATCAGGCGAACAAGAAGAGTTAGAGGCTGATTTTGAGAAGCTTAACAATGTTGAGATCATAAAAGAGTCCATTGATAAATCGCTTGCCATTGCTAATGAAGAGCAATTTGGAGTTTTTCATAATCTAAATGAAATTAAAGCTTCGTTACAGAAAATAGCTCTTTTTTCGCCAGAATATCAGGCTGTTTTTGAGCGAATTACAAGTTTGGCTATTGAATTTGATGATGTTTCGAAAGAACTTCAAAACTCCTCAGAAAAATTATTAAACGATCCTGAACAATTAGAATTAGTAAGCCAAAAAATACAATTGATTTACAATCTGCAAAAAAAGCATCAGGTAACTACTGTTGATGAATTAATTGAAATTCAGGCAACTTTAGGTAATACGCTATTGGAGCTTGATAATATAGAAGAAGAAATAGCTGTTTTGTCAAAAGCAATTGAGCAAAAAGTGATAGAATTAGATGCTTTTTCTGAAAAAATTCACCAAAACAGAACAAAAGCAATTCCGGTTTTATCTCAAAAACTGGTTTCTATTTTAGAAACTTTAGGAATGCCAAATGTTCGTTTTAATATGGAACTATTACCATCAGAAACGTACTTTCAAAATGGAAAAGAGGAATTACAATTTTTGTTCTCTGCCAATAAAGGAACTGATTTCGGATTACTGAAAAAGGTAGCGTCAGGAGGAGAGATGTCTCGTATAATGTTGGCTGTTAAGGCGATATTAGCACAATATTCAAAACTGCCGACTTTAATTTTTGATGAAATTGATACAGGGGTTTCCGGAGAAATTGCCATCAGAATGGGAGAGATTATGAAAGAAATGAGTAGTACAATGCAAATTTTTGCCATTACTCACTTACCTCAAATTGCAGCTAAAGGAGATTCTCATTTTAAAGTTTCGAAATCTACAGTTGATGACGATACGCAATCAGAATTAAAGTTACTGTCTCAGGACGAAAGAGTTATAGAAATTGCTCAAATGTTATCAGGAGCAAACATCTCAGATTCGGCATTAAATCACGCAAAAGAATTATTAAATTAAATATTTAAATTATATTTGCTAGTGTAACTGTAAGGCTAAAACAGAAATAAATATGATTAAAAAATTATATGTTTTATTTTTTCTTTGCTTATTCATAAGTAAAATGAATGCACAGGATTCAGCTTCAAAAGAAACGACAGAATCAAATAATGGTGAAGCTAAATTTTATTTGGTAAAAGATTTTCCCGAAGGTGTGTATAGAACATATGATGATTTTGTTCAAAAAGTATCAATTAATATGGGTGATGCATTGGAAAGGCATACTATATTTGGTTCTAAGCCAATTGATAAGGATGTTGTAGCAGATCAGGTTTTCTTTTACTGGAAAAAAAATAATGTTAAAATTACAGATTATTTTGCTATTACTTATAAAGGTAGTCTATACATTCAGCAAAGATATCTTATGAAGTTTGCTTCAAAAGCAGATCGTAATATGTCAGCCGATAATCCAAATTCGTATCATAAAGTTTTAAATGATGGAAAGTTTTTATATCTCGAAGGCCCTTTTGCAAACGCATGGTCCAAAGCTTTCGCATATAATGGAGGTGCGGTAGGAGGAGCGATTGCCGGAAACCTGAATACGTTAAAAGGTATTGTATTTAATATCGATAAAAAAGAATTCGCTTTTATAAGAGAATGTGAAGATTTGAATACTCTTATTGGGGAGTATAATGGAGTTAAGGAGGAGTGTAAAGATAAAAAAATAGACATTTTAACAGTTAGGGAAAATGTTGGAAAGATTATAAAATAGAGATGCTAAAGCACGTCTTTAAAAATTAAGAATTTAGATCAAAATAAATTGAAATAATAAAGAGTATGATTATAGAACCTAGAATGAGAGGATTTATTTGTTTGACAGCACACCCAAAAGGCAGCGAACAAAATGTTAAAAATCAAATAGAATATATAAAATCAAAAGGACCAATTGCAGGTGCAAAAAAGGTACTGGTGATTGGGGCTTCAACAGGTTTTGGATTAGCTTCAAGAATTACAAGTGCTTTTGGATCTGATGCTGCAACTATTGGAGTGTTTTTTGAAAAACCACCGGTGGAAGGAAAAACAGCTTCACCAGGCTGGTATAATTCTGCTGCATTTGAAACAGAGGCTCATAAAGCAGGTTTATATGCGAAAAGTATCAATGGAGATGCTTTTTCAAACGAAATAAAAAGACAAACTTTAGATTTGATCAAAGCTGATTTAGGTCAGGTTGATTTAATCATTTACAGTTTAGCGTCACCAGTTCGTCAACACCCTGTAACAGGAGTTTTGCACCGTTCTGTACTAAAGCCAATCGGACAAACTTTTACCAATAAAACAGTTGATTTTCATACTGGAAATGTTTCAGAAGTTTCTATTGCTCCGGCAAACGATGAAGATATTGCCAATACAGTTGCTGTAATGGGAGGTGAAGACTGGACGATGTGGATTGACGCTTTAAAAGCTGAAAATTTATTAGCTGAAGGAGCTACAACCGTTGCTTATTCTTATATAGGGCCATCATTGACAGAGGCAGTTTACCGTAAAGGTACAATTGGTCGTGCAAAAGATGATTTAGAAGCTACAGCATTTTCTATTACAGACAGTTTGAAATCTATTGGAGGAAAAGCTTATGTTTCGGTGAACAAAGCCTTAGTAACACAGGCAAGTTCTGCAATTCCGGTTATTCCGTTGTATATTTCTCTTTTATATAAAATTATGAAAGAAGAAGGGATACATGAAGGTTGTATTGAGCAAATTCAGCGTTTGTTTAAAGACAGATTGTACAATGGTGCTGATGTTCCTGTAGATGAAAAAGGCAGAATCAGAATCGACGATTGGGAAATGCGTGATGATGTACAGGCTAAAGTGGCTAAACTTTGGTTAGAGGCTACAACTGAAACATTACCTGCAATTGGGGATTTGGCAGGATACAGAAATGATTTCTTAAATCTTTTTGGATTTGAATTTGCAGGAGTAGATTATAAAGCAGATGCAAATGAAGTGGTTGAAATTGAAAGTATCAAATAGACAAGAAATAATATAAACTGAAAAACCATCAACCTAAAGTTGATGGTTTTTTTATGAATATAACATATCTTTGTTAAAATTTTGAAATTTAAATATTGCCACTTTAATACCGCACATCCCGTTATGATTTTTTCTTTAATTATACCCGTGTATAATCGTCCAGATGAAGTTGATGAACTTTTAGAAAGTCTCTCAAAATCTGATTATAATGAAGCTTTTGAAATAGTTCTTGTTGAAGACGGATCATCAATACCGTGTAAGGATGTTGTGATGACCTATCAGGGGAAATTGAATATATCCTATTATTTTAAAGAAAATTCAGGACCTGGAGATTCAAGAAATTTTGGAATGCAGAAAGCGCGAGGGGATTATTTTATCATTTTTGACTCGGATTGCATTATTCCTTCTCATTATCTAACAGAAGTTCGAAAAGCATTAAATGCAGACTATGTGGATTGTTTTGGGGGACCGGATAAAGCGTTAGATAGCTTTTCTAATATTCAGAAAGCAATTAATTTTGCTATGACCTCTTTTCTTACTACAGGAGGAATTCGTGGAGGTTCTGAAAAAATTAATAAATTTCAGCCTCGTAGTTTTAATATGGGAATTTCGAAAAAAGCATTTGAAGCATCAAAAGGTTTTGGAAATATCCATCCCGGAGAAGATCCGGACCTTTCTATTCGTTTGTGGAATTTAGGATTTGAAACCAGATTGTTTACGGAAGCTTATGTGTATCA
This sequence comes from Flavobacterium sp. FlaQc-48, assembly GCF_044007335.1. Taxonomy (NCBI): domain Bacteria; kingdom Pseudomonadati; phylum Bacteroidota; class Flavobacteriia; order Flavobacteriales; family Flavobacteriaceae; genus Flavobacterium; species Flavobacterium sp. FlaQc-48. The sequence continues at coordinate 112,372 of NZ_JBIPCR010000010.1, forward strand.
TAAACGCAGAATTGATTGGGAAAAATTTTCTGTTCAGGTGAATAAATTCGGAATCGCGAGACCTATTTTAAATAGCTGGTATCCGGAACACAATAAGTTGACTTTTTTCTTTCCTTCACTATTTATATTGGGTCTATTATTAGCTTTTTTACTATTAATATTCAATATTGATATATTATTACAATTATATTTTGTATATTTCGTTATAATTTTTCTTACAGCAAGTATTCAAAATAAAAGTATTAAAATTGGATACCTTTCTGTAATTGCAGTTTGGAAACAGTTTTATGGATATGGGACAGGGTTTTTAAAATCTTTCATTAAAATTATTCTATTAAAGAAAAAACCACAAGAAGCTTTTCCTCGTATGTTTTTTAAAGTATAATATGACTAAAATAATTGGCTTAACTGGTGGAATCGGAAGTGGAAAATCAACTATTGCAGGCTTTTTTACCGAAATGGGGATTCCTGTTTATATCGCAGATGACCAGGCTAAAAAAGTAATGCAGTCTGAAAATATTGTACAGCAAATAAAAGCAACTTTTGGGAATACCCTTTTTGAAAATGAAATTTTAAACAGAGCAAAGCTGGCTGAAATTGTATTTAATAATACAAATAAATTAGCAGCACTAAATGCTATAGTACATCCTGCAGTAAAAGAAGATTTTAAGTTGTGGCTTCAGGAGCATAAAAACTACCAATATGTAGTTTACGAAGCGGCAATTTTGTTCGAAAGCGGCCGTTATAAAGATTTCGATGTTATTATAACTGTTACAGCTCCGGAAGAAACCAGAATTGAGAGAGTGATAAAGCGAGATAACACAACCCGTGAGCAAGTTTTGAGCAGGATGAAAATGCAGTGGAATGACGAAAAACGAATTTCATTAAGTAATTTTGTAATTAATAACAGTAATCTTAAAATTGCCAGAGAAGAAGTTGTTAAAATTCTTAAAATTTTAAATATAAAACAAAATCAGTCTTAAATGTTAATATTTGGTTAATGTATTATTTAGTATATTGTTAAAATATTAATTTTGTTTCGATGAATAAATTATTTTTTAGAATACTTGTTTTACTGATGAGTTTATCCTTGATAGGGATCATTCTGGTTCAAGTATATTGGTTCAATTCGTCGTTCAAAAATAATGACGAACAATTTAAATACCATGTTACCCAAGTAATAGGAAATGTGGCTGATAAACTTGAAAAACAAGAAGAATATAGTTATTATGCAGACTATAATCATCTAAAAGAAAGTACAGGAAAAGCTCCCAAAAAAGAAGATTTACTGGAAGTCTACTATGTTCAAAGAAATACAAAAACAAATAAAACTATTGTATACTCAAATACACTTTCTTCTGAAGATTATGGCGTAAATAATTCATTATTTAATAAAAAATTCTCCAGCGACAGATTTAAAAGTTTTAACTCCAAAAGAGTAACTGAAGTTTACAATAATAACAATATAGTCGATCAAAATTCTTTAAGTCAAAGTGTTATTCCTGATTTGAAAATTGAAAAATCCGGAAATTTAGATATCTTAAGTAAGGTTCAAAGAGAAATTTCGGTTAAAGACTTTGCAGATGCATTGCCAATAGACGAAAGAGTTTCTAAAGAAAAATTACAAAATTTACTAAAAAAAGAACTTGCAGAATATGGTGTAAAAACCAAGTTTGAGTTTGGCGTTCTAAATAATGGTTTACCAACTAAGATTAAGTCGGAAAGTTTTCATTATGATAAAGATGCTAGTTATCATGTACCTATTTATACTGATAATGAAGGAAACAGTAAGTATGAGTTATATATAACTTTTCCTCACAAAAAGAAATTCTTATTGTCTGAATTGTTGAGTATTACAATATTGTCGATAATTTTTACATTAATTATAATAGTTGCTTACACAAGTGCGTTAAATCAATTACTGCGTCAAAAGCATATTTCTGAAATCAAGACAGATTTTATTAATAACATGACACATGAATTTAAAACGCCAATTGCAACCATAAATTTGGCACTTGATGCAATTAAGAATCCTAAAATTATTGAAGATAAGGAAAAGGTTTTCCGATACCTCCAAATGATTCGGGATGAGAATAAAAGAATGCATGCCCAGGTTGAAAATGTATTGCGTATTTCTAAATTAGAAAAAAGAGAGCTCGATATTACAAAAGAACCCACTGCAGTACATGATATAATTGATGATGCAATTGAGCATGTTAATCTAATTTTAGAAGACAGGCACGGAACAGTCGTAAAACACTATAATGCAGTAAGAACGACTTGTTTAATTAATGAGGTACATTTTACAAACGTATTGGTAAATATTTTAGAAAATGCCATAAAATATTCGCCTGATGTTCCTGAAATTGAAATTTTTACAGAGAATGTTAAAGATATTATTCTGATAAAAGTAAAAGATAATGGTTTAGGTATGAGTAAAATAGCTCAGAAGAGAGTTTTTGAGAAATTTTACAGAGAACATACAGGAGATTTACATAATGTAAAAGGGCACGGATTAGGTCTTGCGTATGTAAAAAGAATAGTAGAGGATCACAATGGTCAAGTATATGTTGAAAGCGAAAAAGGAAAAGGTAGCACCTTTATAATAAAAATACCATTAATAAATTAAAATATGGAAAATAATAACAAAAGAATACTTTTAGTAGAAGATGACCTTAATTTTGGGGCAGTTCTTAAAGATTATCTAATGTTAAATGACTTTGAAGTTACTTTAGCTAAAAACGGTATGGAAGGTTTCGAGAAATTCAAGAAGGATGTTTACGATTTGTGTATTCTTGATGTAATGATGCCTTATAAAGATGGTTATACTTTAGCCAAAGAGATTAGAGAAAAAAACAGCGAAGTGCCAATTATCTTCTTAACAGCAAAATCGATGAAAGAAGATGTGTTAAAAGGTTACAAAGCCGGTGCTGATGATTACCTGAATAAACCTTTTGATTCAGAAGTTTTATTGATGAAAATCAAAGCTATTATTCAGAGAAAATCTGCTGATACAAAAGCAGAACAAGTACAGTTTGAGTTTAATATAGGTAAATTTCACCTAAATTCTAAACTTAGATTCTTAACATTTGAAAATGAAGAGCCAATAAAATTGTCTCCAAAAGAGAATGAATTACTTAAAATGTTGATTCTTCATGAAAATGATTTAATGCCAAGAGAATTAGCTTTAACTAAAATCTGGAGAGATGATAACTACTTTACTTCAAGAAGTATGGACGTTTACATCGCGAAACTTAGAAAATATTTAAAATCTGACGAGGATGTTGAAATTCTTAACATTCATGGTGAAGGTTTCAGATTAGTCGTTAAAAGTAAAGTTTCCGAATAATAAGAATTCACCCAAATAAAAACACAAGCTCTGAGAAATCAGGGCTTTTTTTATGTTTTTATCTTTCTAAAGCTACTTTCTAATCTAAATTTTAGTTTGTAGATTTTGTTGTTTATAATGCTGGTTTCCAGTTGTGTAGATATTTTTTTACTGTACCTTTTTTTGTGTGAAATGTTTTTAGACGAATTTTCTTTAAAATAAATTTGGAAAATCAAAAAACAATTCTGAATATTTGCAGACGAAAAAAATAATAAACCTCTAAAAACGAAGAAAAATGTTTGTACTTACATTGACATCTCAAAGCTTTACACCAAACAAATTTGGTGCAGCGCTTCTTCGTGGCTTATTTCAATCTTAGAAATTCAATTTTTAGATATATAAAAAAGCCCGAAGACATTTAGTTTCGGGCTTTTTTTATTCTAGACACTTCAAATTTTCCCGAATAATCGATTTTATTATTTATCCTCAGGGATAAAATGTTATGGCCAGTTTGGCTATTAATTTAATGCACTATAATTTTTTTATGGAAAATTATACAGCAGAGGAGTATGCTTTGTGCTCCCGCTTTAAAAATAAAAGAACAAAGAAAAGATTAGTAAAAGAAGATTTTGAAAAACAATTAATTCAATTAAGAAAACTTGAAGTCGAACTCTGGAAAAAACGGCAAGAATTACCATTAGTTCCTTTAGCAGTTCCTTATCAAAAAGGCTGGCAGCGCAATTTTGTACTAAGAGAAGATATAGCAAGATCAAGCGAATATTCTTTTTACAAAGTATTGCTGGAAAAGATAAATACAGTGCAATTCTCTTCGGAAAAATCTTTTAAGAAAAAGAAAAAACGAAAAAGAAAGCATGTATATGTTGAAAAGCTTCAAACAGTACAAGAGTTTTCTGAATCAGAGTGGAGAAGTCCAAAATTAGCATTAACTGAAAAAGAAAAAACGCATTTTTATAAAAGGGAACGCTGGTGTCCTAATTGTAAACGCTATAAAATTCATTATGTATTTAATGAACCCTGGCGCTATGTGTTTCGCATTAAGCCTTATATGATAACGCATACTAAAATGGTTGATGCAGTTTTGGAAAGTGAAATTCAGGTTCTCGACAATTACATTACTAATCTTAATTTGAGATATAAAATAAACAAATTAGTACATGGTTCCTCTTATCGTTATAAGTATTATCAAACTGAAAATCCGAGAGAGTTAAACCCAATTAAAAATAAAAGTCTTCATGTATTGTACCAACAATACAGAGACGAAATGATATAAATCATGGGAAATAAATTATCCGGAAAAGACTTAATTAAATTAGGCTTTCCAAAAAATAATTCAATAAATATCGCCTTAGGGCAAATAAACAGATATAGAAAAAGAGAGAAAAAAGAATCTATTCTAACAGAAGCCAAAGAGGTTTTACTTCATCCTGAAAAGTTTGAAGGACACGGAACCTGGGGAAAAGTTGCTGAAGGGTTGATAAAACCGGTTCAGGTCAGAATGCATCAGTTGAAGACAACAAGGGTTCCTTTTACCATTTTTGGAGAAAATGAAATAGATCAGCAGGCAAAGTTTCAATTGTATGATTCTTTAAAATTGCCAATTTCAGTTGCAGGCGCTTTAATGCCGGATGCGCATTCAGGTTATGGATTACCAATTGGAGGTGTTTTAGCAACAGATAACGCCGTAATTCCGTATGGAGTGGGAGTTGATATCGGCTGTCGAATGAGTTTGTCTATTTTTGATTTACCGGCTTCATATTTTAAAGGAAAAGAGCATCAGTTGCAGGCCATTTTAAAAGACAATACCAAATTCGGAATGAATGAAACACATGCTACGAAAGCAGATCATGATGTTTTTTACAAAAGCGAATTTCAGGATATTCCTTTATTAAAAAATCTTTTGCCTAAAGCTTACAAACAGCTAGGAAGTTCAGGCGGAGGAAACCATTTTGTAGAATTTGGTATCGCTAAAATTGACAATCCGGAGAATGAATGGAAGTTAGGAGTTGGAGAGTATTTCGCCGTTTTATCGCACAGCGGTTCCCGAGGTTTAGGAGCAAACATTGCGAAGCATTATACGTATCTGGCAACGAAACAATGTCCGCTACCAAAGAATGTACAACATCTGGCATGGCTCGATTTAAACACACACGATGGTCAGGAATATTGGCTGGCAATGAATTTAGCCGGAGAATATGCAAAAGCATGCCACGATGATATTCATCGCAGAATTGCCAAAGCCATAGGAAAAAGGGTAGTGGTTACGATTGAAAATCATCACAACTTTGCCTGGAAAGAAATGGTAAACGGACAAGAATGTATCGTGCACAGAAAAGGAGCAACTCCTGCTGCCCAAGGTCAATTGGGGATTATTCCGGGATCGATGACAGCTCCGGGATATATTGTAAAAGGTAAAGGAAATCCGGAAAGTTTAAACTCGGCTTCGCATGGAGCGGGACGTTTATTTTCGAGAGCAAAATGCAAGGCTACTTTTACACAAAGTGAGATTAAGAAAGTGCTTAAAGCGAATGATGTAACCTTAATTGGCGGTAATATTGATGAAGCACCAATGGCTTACAAAGACATAACAAAAGTAATGGGAAATCAGACTGATTTGGTTGAAGTTTTGGGAACTTTCACCCCAAAAATTGTTAGAATGGACCGATAAAAAAGTAAGATTATGAAAAGGTTTCAGGATGAAAATAAATTTTTAGGAAGTTTTGCTAATGAGATTTTAGTAAAATGTCCTAAATGTGATTCTAAGTCGGTGGTTAAAAAAGAACCTGTGGCAGAGTGTAAATGTGGATATTGTCAGACTAAAGTTTTTGAATGTAAACATTGTTACTATAAACTTGAAAAACCGGTTTATCAATACATAGCATATGGAAATCCGTATTGCAATAATTGTTACGAGCAATATGAATTTGAGTCTCAGTTATTAAAAGAAAGACCAGAAAAATACAAAGCAAAATGCCCAAATTGTAACTTTCAGGAAGATTGGAAACCAAAAGTAAAAAAGGTTTTGCAGAATTTAGAAGTCAAAGACGGTTTAGTTAAAGAGCAATATTATAATTTTCCTCTTTGGTTTCAAAAGGAATTTAACGGAAATATTTTTTGGGCTTATAATTATGATCATATTCATTATTTAGAAAGGTATATTCAAGCTGGTTTGAGAGAACGAAATTCAAAAGTAAACTATAATTCAAGTTTAGTCTCTTGTTTACCACAATTTATAAAAGAAGCTAAGAACAGAGAAAAGCTTCTTAAAATATTAGAAAAATGGAAAAAATAATTCAGATAACAGCTGGTCGCGGACCAGCAGAATGCACTTGGGTGGTTGCCCAAGTGCTTAAAAAAGTATTAGACGAAGCGCAGGAGCAAGGTTTAGAAACTACTTTGCTTCAAAGAGAGGTTGGTTCGGAAAACGGAACGGTAGAGACGGCGACAATTGCTGTAAAAGGACAAAACGCTGCAATATTCGCGAATTCCTGGATAGGTACAATTCAATGGATTGGTCAGAGTCAGTTTAGGAAAATGCACAAACGTAAAAACTGGTTTATTGGCATATTTGAAATTGAACCGCAAAAAAATGCGTCTATTTCAGAAAATGATATTCAGTATCAGGCAATGCGCAGTTCCGGTGCGGGCGGGCAACATGTCAATAAGGTAAGTTCTGCTATTAGAGCCACTCATATTCCAACAGGAATTGCAGTTGTGGCCATGGATAGCCGTTCGCAACACCAAAACAAAAAACTGGCAACAGAAAGATTATTAAAAAAATTAGAAGGCGAAACTTTGCAACAGCTTAAAAATCATGTGGAAAAACAATGGGAAAATCAACTGAATATTCAGCGAGGTAATCCTGTGAGAGTTTTTAGCGGGTCTGACTTTAAAAAGAATAAAGTGGAGAAAAGTTACAAAGGGACCCGTCAGAAATTAAAAAACGATTTACGAAATGAAAACAATTGATAAATACCTTTTTCAGGCTTTGGATAATTATCCCTATTCGCTTGAAGAAACTATAGAATCCTTAGACTATGCTTTTTCTTATGATACAAAAAACACCATGGTTTTGTGTTTGTATGGAAGAATTCAGGCAGAACAATTAATGAATTATGAAGAGGCGAAATCTTATTTTCAGGATGCTTTGGCTATAAATATACAGGCGCTTGAAGTATATCCACATTATATTCAGACTTTAATTTTGAATCAAGATTATAAAGAAGCGCAAAAGCTTATTGATTTTGCTTTGACGATAAAAGGAATAAATAAATCTGAAATCTATGTAAAAAAGGCCATTCTTTTAGAAGCGCAACTTCAATTTAAAGAGGCGTTGACAGCTATTAAAAATGCAAAACTGTATACACTACAATTTGCTTTTGAATCGGATATTACGGAAGTAGAAAAAAGAATAAAGGGCAAGATTGATTTGTTGAAAAATAAAAAGAACCCAAAGAAATCGAAAAAAGATTCTGAAAAGAAATCAAAGTGATGCTGATAAAACAAAAACGATGTGGTTCAATTAGGACCGCATCGTTTTTTTATTAGTTCAAAGTGTTTTAGCTACGAATTCACGAATTTTAAATTTAAAATTTGTGGGCAATTTATTTCCAGTGTAATTCTAACGCAAAACAGGTTTTTTCACCTTTTGTAATACTGAATGTTGCTGTGGTATGATCATCATCTTCGCTTTCATGAATGACTACATTATCTTTTAGCGAAAGTTCTTTCATGAAATTCATTTCAAAACTTTTTACTTCTTGTTTTAAGATTCGTTTTTCATCGACATGATCCAGGCACCATTCTAAATACTTGACATTGTTTACATGATTAACGATATCTAAATCTGATAAATAAACTGTTTTTTCGAAAACGGCTTCTTTTTCGTGATTGATGTTGATTTTAGAAAATCCTTCGGTTGTAGCCCTGTTTTCAGGAAATAATTCGAAATGTTCAAACGGTAAAGCTAAAGCTTCCGGGCGACGTGATTGGGTATTAAAAACAGCCCAATAGGTTTCGCAACCTACTATTTTTTCCCCGTTTACATACATTTCAAGTGCACGAACAGAGCGGGAATTTTCTAAACTGTTAATCCATGTTTTTACGGTTACAATATCCTGCCATCTTGGTAAAGCAGTTACTTCAACTCGCATACGGCTTAGGACCCAGGCTTGGTGGAATTCCTGCATGTCAAAAAAACTGATACCTCCAACTTCAGAATGTGCTGCAGCGGTTAATTGTAAAATATTGCATAAATCAGTATATTTTAAAAAACCTGTAGGTGTACATTGTGTAAAATTGATTTCCCAGTCTTTGCTTAAAACGGATGTAAAATTGGGTGATATAGGCATTGGTAATTTTATATTTTAAATGGTTGATTTTATATTTTAGATTCAATAAATGAAATGATTTTGGCTTTTGGGGTAGCGTAATCAAACCATTTAGTGGCCTCGTTTCTTTTGAACCAGGTCAGTTGTCTTTTGGAAAAACGTCGGGTATTTTTCTTGATTTCTTCGATGGCAAAAGGCAGAGAGAAATCTCCGTCAAAATAACTAAATAATTCTCTATAACCCACCGTTTGGAGCGCATTTAACGATTTATTAGGATACAATGTCTGTGCTTCTCCCAATAAACCTTCATTCATCATAAGATCTACACGTTGATTAATTCTATTGTAAATGACTGGCCTGTCAGCATCTAATCCAATTAAAACAGGATTGAAGTTTCTGTTGTTTTTCTTCTGATTTAAAAAAGAAGAGTATGGTTTTTGGCTTCCGATACAAACTTCTACAAAACGCATCATTCGTTGTGGATTTTGAAGCGTTTGCGGATTTTCGACTGTTATTTTTTGGTAATAGTCAGGATCTAAGTTTTGTAATTGTTCCTGCAAGTAGTTTATTCCCAGTTTTTCATAGTTTGAATTTACTTCAGAACGTATTAGGGGGTTAATTTCAGGAAATTCATCAAAACCTTTTAGAATAGCATCTACATATAATCCTGAACCACCAATAAGAATGACAAAATCATTGTTGTGAAAAAGTTCTTCTATTTTAGCCAAAGCTTCTTTTTCATAATCACCAACAGTATAATTTTCAAAAATAGATTTGTTTTGAATAAAGTGATGTTTGGCTGAATTCAATTCTTCCTGATTTGGAACTGCTGTGCCAATGGTCATTTCTTTAAAAAATTGACGGCTGTCACAAGATACGATTTCGCATTTAAAATGTTGAGCCAAAGCAATACTCAAGGCTGTTTTGCCTATTGCTGTTGGTCCGACGATGGTTATTAAGTGTTTCATATTTTTTTAATCCGGATGAAAGTAAAAACTCCGGACTTGTATATTTTAGTTTTTTTGGACAAACGAGCTATTTTAGAAGCTCCTTTTATGTCTTAAAAAAGTAATAAAGATAAATAGGAGTTGTGCTGTGCAATCTAAAATAGCTTCTTAAATTAATTAGCAGGTAATTCTGTTCCGCATTGGTAACAATATTTAGCGCTGTCAAAATGAACCTGCGAATTGCATTTTTTGCATATTTTACTGGTGCTGACAGCATTATTTTTAAGACTGCTTTTTGCGAATTCAGCCGTTACAATTCCGGTTGGAACAGCTATTATTCCATAACCCAGGATCATAACTAATGCCGCGACAAATTGCCCCAGGGGCGTTTGAGGGGAAATATCCCCATAGCCTACTGTTGTCAGGGTAACAATTGTCCAGTAAATAGCCATAGGAATACTGGTAAAACCGGATTCTTTACCTTCTATCAGGTACATTATCGAACCAATAATAACGGTACTAATGAGTACAAAATAAATGAAAACCAGAATTTTTTCTTTACTGGCTTCAATCGCTTCGCGAAGTTGTACTGATTGATGGGAAATTTGCGGGATGTGCAGTATTTTGAATAATCTGAAAAAACGTAACGCCCGGACAATAGATAAAATGCTTGCTCCCGGAAAAAAAATAGACAAGTACATGGGCATTACCGCCATTAAATCAATGATTCCGTAGAAACTAAAAATATATTTAACGGGTTTTTGAATCGAAATGATTCTTAAAATATATTCGATTGTAAAGAATATGGTAATGACCCATTCGCAAATAAGAAGTTGTGTATGGTATTTTTGGTTGATTCCCTGAACCGTTTCCATCATAATCAAAATAACACTCAATAATATCAACCCCAGTAAAACTAAATCGAACATTCTTCCTAAAATGGTGTTGGTGCCATATAAGATGATTTTGATTTGTTCTCTGAAAATTTCGTATTTTGATTTTATTTTTTTCATATCCACGAAGGTAATGAAAGTTTTGATGTGTTAAAAATGAAGTATTTTAAGGGACTTGCTTTTGCGAATGTGATTCTGGATAATATTTTTAACATCACGGTTGTGCTGCATTGGGATTAAAATATTTTTCAGGATTTCGATATTGGTAACTTGATAATTAAGATCGTAATAGGCATACCCTTTATAGATTCCGTTTTCGATTAATATTGCACTTCTTTCATTTACATTTCGGCCTCTGTCCAGCAAAATCAGGCTTTTGTTTTCGAAACTATTTTCGGCTATAAATTGCTGTACTCTTAAATTGTAAATTTCCGGACTGACTTCACCCATACAGGCACCATCACATTCCTTAATTTTATATTGAAAACATTCTTTTTTGGTTTGATATAATCCGGTTAATTTTTGACACAAATGATATTTTGCCGTGAATTTGAAGAGTGCATTTTTGCCTTCTTGTAAAGAGGCAAACGATGTAACTTCTTTTTTACGGCCGTCGGCTTTTTCAAGCTTTAAATTTAAATAACCATTAGTATCTTTTTCTGCATAAACAGCAAACGGAAAGACGGTTTTTTTCTGTGAGCGGTTGTATTTGGGACGGTTTATTTTTACTTCTTCACTTTCTTTTAAAAGAGCGATTAGTTCACTTCCCGTTTCTTCATACGTAATGGTAAAAACTTCCGCCTGAATCTTTTTACTTTTTGTTGTGATTCCTGTAAAATGCTGGTTGACCCTTTTTTTGATATTTTGGCTTTTGCCAATGTATATTAAAGTACTGTTTTGATTGTGAATGTAATAAACACCGGTTTTAGCAGGCATTTGTGTTAAAATGTCTAAAAATTTAGGCGCAATTCCTTTTTCAACTTCTAATTTTATAAAATCTTTTACGATTGTTTTTTCTAAGTCTTTTTCGAGAAGCATTTTAAACAACTTGGTTGTTGCCATTGCATCTCCGCTGGCACGATGTCTGTCTGCCATTGGAATTCCGAGTGCGCGAACTAATTTTCCTAAACTATAAGAAGGCTGTTCCGGAATTAATTTTTTTGCCAGTTCAACTGTACAAAGGGTTCTGGCTTCAAAATCATATCCTAAACGTCTAAATTCGGTTCTTAGAATTCGATAATCGAATGAAGCATTATGTGCCACGATAATGCAATCAGAAGTGATTTCAATAATTCTTTTTGCTACTTCAAAAAACTTTGGTGCAGAACGCAACATAGCATTATTGATTCCGGTTAATTTCACCACAAAGGGCTGAATCGGAATTTCGGGATTGACAAGGCTAATGAATTGGTCTACTACTTCATGTCCATCAAATTTATAGATGGCAATTTCGGTAATTCCTTCTTCATTAAACTGGCCTCCAGTGGTTTCTATGTCTAGTATTGCGTACATTTTCAATGTCAATTTCAAAAATCAATGGCAATATCAATTTCAAAAATCAATTTCAATTTTTGAAAATTGTTATTGTAATTGCCATTGTCATTGTAATTGAATTATTTTTTATTTATTATCATTTTTGAGGAAATTGCAATAAGTTGTTCTACTTCAATTAGAAGTTTGCTTCTTTTATCGCTATCTCCTTCTTTCTTTACTATAATCTGGAATTTTTAATGAGTTTCTGGACTCTTTCAACTCTTTTATCACTAATGAAACTTTAAAAATAAAATTTTTGTCAGTTATTGTACCTTGTGCTTCTCCAAAATTTAAGGAAGCACTTCCGGATGATCTAATGAATTGATTTTTATAATATTCATTTTCAAATAATCTTTCTAATTGTCTTGTAAAGAAAATGCATTCTCCTGCAAATCGAACTAATCGATCTTCAAAATTGAATATTTTTTCTATTTACATTATTGATTTATGCTTTTAAAATTTGATATTGATTTTTGCAATTGATATTGAAAAATTTATCTTCCTCCAAAAATGCTGCTTCCAATGCGAACCATTGTGCTTCCGCATTCTATGGCAAGTTGGTAATCTCCTGACATTCCCATTGAAATGGTATTCAGATTGCAGTTTTCACATTGCAATGATTTAATGCAATCAAAAATAGATTTTAAATGTGTAAATTCTTTTTTAATCTGGTTTTGGTCTTCTGTAAATGTTGCCATTCCCATTAATCCTAAGATACGAATATTTTTCATCTCTTTGAATTCTGATGAAGATAATAATTCGTTTAATTCGTTTTCGTCCAGACCAAATTTAGATTCTTCTTCGGCAATATATATTTGAAGCAGACAATCTATTATTCTATTATTTTTTAAAGCATGTTTGTCGATTTCCTGCAATAATTTCAAACTATCAACGCCATGAATCAAACTCACAAATGGTGCCATAAATTTGACTTTATTTGTTTGAACATGACCAATCATGTGCCATTGAATATCTTTTGGCATTTCTTCGTGCTTATCAGCCATTTCCTGGATTTTGTTTTCTCCAAAAATGCGCTGACCAGCTTCATAAGCTTCCATTAAATCAGAAACAGGTTTAGTTTTAGAAACGGCAACGAGAGTTACATGTTCCGGTAAACTTGTTTTGATTGTATTTAAATTCGATTGTATCGACATGGTATTTCTTTTTTATGAAAGGATAAATTGCTTAGAGATTTTCTCTGCTTTTTTACTTTCACTGTAATCATAAAAACCTTCACCGGATTTTACACCCAATTTTCCTGCTCTAACCATATTTACTAATAGGGGGCAAGGTGCGTATTTGGGGTTTTTGAAACCTTCGTACATTACGTTTAAAATAGCAAGGCAAACATCAAGACCAATAAAATCAGCTAATTGAAGTGGTCCCATTGGGTGTCCCATTCCTAATTTCATTACCGTATCGATTTCATAGACGCCGGCTACTTTGTTGTATAACGTTTCAATAGCTTCATTTAGCATAGGCATCAGGATTCTGTTTGCTACAAAACCTGGGTAATCATTTACTTCAACCGGAGTTTTTCCTAATTTTTCAGATAAATCCATAATGATTTTAGTGACTTCATCGCTGGTATTGTAACCACGAATAATTTCGACTAATTTCATAATTGGTACCGGATTCATAAAGTGCATTCCGATAACTCTTTCAGGATGTGATACTACAGCCCCAATTTGTGTAATGGATATGGAAGAAGTATTTGTTGCTAAAATAGTATTATGGGAACAGGCTTCGTTTAGTTGTTTGAAAATATTGAGCTTTAGCTCTACATTTTCTGTAGCAGCTTCCACAACCAGATCAACGCCAACAACACCGTCCTTAATATCCGTATAGGTAATAATATTGGTGATTGTTTTGGCAACTTCTTCCTGAGTGATAGTTCCTTTAGACAACATACGGTCTAAATTGGCGGCAATTGTTGCCATTCCTTTGTCTAGTGATTTTTCAGAAACATCAATAAGTTTTACAACAAAACCACTTTGTGCAAATGTATGAGCAATTCCGTTGCCCATTGTTCCAGCACCAATTACAGCTATAGTTTTCATTTTATATTAGATATTATATTTATGATTTAGCCACGAATTCACCAATTGGTTCGTGAATTCGTGGCTAATTTTATTTTTAAAAACGTTCAATTATTTATCGAAACAATCAATAATTTGATAGGCTACTCTCAAAGCATCAGTTGCTTGTTCAAGTGTCACTACTGGAGTTGTATTAGTATTTATTGCATTTGCAAATGATTCTAATTCATCCAATATAGCGTTGTTTTGTTCCACATCCGGATTGGTAAAGTAGATTTGTTTTTTTACTCCTTCGGCATTTTGCAGGATCATATCAAAATCTCCGGGGATTTCAGGAGCATCTTTCATACGTACTACTTCGCATTTTTTTTCTAAAAAGTCAACGGAAATGTAAGCGTCTTTTTGAAAAAAACGTGTTTTACGCATATTTTTCATCGAAATTCTGCTTGCCGTTAAATTGGCTACACAGCCGTTTTCGAATTCAATTCTGGCATTGGCAATATCGGGAGTTTCGCTAATTACAGAAACGCCACTGGCATGAATGTCTTTTACTTTTGAATGAACGACACTTAAGATAGCATCAATATCATGAATCATTAAATCCAGAACTACAGGAACATCTGTACCACGCGGATTAAATTCAGCCAGACGATGTGTTTCTATAAACATCGGATTTTCGATCATGTTTTTTGTAGCAATAAACGCCGGGTTAAAGCGTTCTACATGACCAACCTGACCTTTTACGCTATATTCTGCAGCTAAAGCAATAATTTCTTCAGCTTCATCAACAGTGTTGGCAATTGGTTTTTCTATGAAAATGTGTTTTCCTGATTTGATTGCTACTTTAGCACATTTGTAATGTGAAAGTGTTGGAGTTACAATATCGATTACATCCACAGCGTGGATTAATTTTGCAATTGTGCTGAAGTTTTTATAGCCAAACTCTTTTGAAATTCTTTCGGCATTTTCCTGATTTTCGTCGTAAAATCCAACTAATTCGTATTTGTCAGATTGTTGTAATAAGCGTAAATGTATTTTACCAAGATGACCAGCACCCAAAACTCCTACTTTTAACATGAGAATGTATTTTAAACAAAAATATAATTTATTTGTTGAAAGTAAAAGTGAATGCAATAAAGATTTAGCGATTTAATAATTAAAAATCAATATTTGATTTCCTATTTTGTTTCTTATTTTTGCCAAAATAAAACCTACCCATTTTGAAAGACACTGCCAAACATCAAGGACTTCGTAATCAATTAGTAAGTACTTTAGAACAAAAAGGAATTACGGATAAAGCGGTTTTGGATGCGATAAAAAAAATCCCAAGACACCTTTTTCTGAATTCAAGTTTTGAAGATTATGCTTATCAGGATAAGGCATTTCCTATAGGAGCTGGTCAAACCATTTCACAGCCATACACCGTTGCTTTTCAATCGCAGCTATTAGAAGTTAAAAAAGAACATAAAATCCTGGAGATTGGTACCGGTTCAGGGTATCAGACGGCAGTTTTATGTATGCTTGGTGCTAAGGTTTTTAGCGTAGAAAGACAGAATGAATTATTTAAAACGACTTCAAATTTATTTCCAAAATTAAATATTCGTCCTAAGCATTTGTCTTTTGGTGATGGTTACAAAGGTTTACCAAGTTATGCACCGTTTGACAGTATTATTGTTACGGCTGGCGCACCATTTATTCCGCAGCCTTTAATGGCACAGCTTAAAATAGGAGGAAGGCTGGTTATTCCGTTAGGGGAAGATGTTCAGATTATGACTTTATTAATTCGTAAAAACGAAACGCAATTTGAAAAACATGAGTTTGGAGAGTTTCGATTTGTTCCTTTATTAGAAGATAAAAATTAAAACAAAACCCACTAATTAATAGTGGGTTTTGTTTTATTGAGCAATAATACCAATATATCGTTCTAAGTTTTCTTTTTCGATTTGAGCAACAAAGAGCAAAAAGTCTTCTTTGTCATTTTTGATCTGAGCGGTTTCTAAAGTTTGATAGTACAGCATACGGTTATCATAATCTCCTTTAATATTGGCGATTATATATCCTTTTTGCAATAAAATTAAATTCATTACCAAACGGGAAGTTCTTCCGTTCCCATCGATAAAGGGATGAATTGTCACTAGTCTTTCATGCATTTCGGCCGCTAAAATAATAGGGTGTACTTTATTTTTATTGGTTTCGTACCAAATGAAATAATCTTCCATTTCCTTGGCAATCATAAAAGGTTGTGGTGGTGTATGTATATTGCCTTTTATCATAACTTGTACTTTTCTGTAACGGCCCGCATCTTCCGGAATTATCCCACGTAATATTAAATTATGAATTGATAAAAGATCACGTTCGTTTAATGAAACGTTTCTTTGTATTAAATCTTTAATGAAAGCAATTGCTTCGTGATGGTTAATTGCCTCCAGATGCTCACGCATACTTTTGCCTGAAATGGTCAATCCTTCATTAATAACCATATCTGTTTCACGAAGTGTCATTGTATTTCCTTCAATTCGATTACTTTCAAAAGTATATTCTAATTCTAAAGCCTGGGTAATTCTATAGCTGTCATATTGACGATAACTGTCTAATTTTGCTTTTAGAAGATCAATTTCCTTCAAAAGATTTTCCAACGTTTTAGAAATTTTTAATTTTGAAACAGTTTTATTGTATTTAATTTCCTGTTCTGCTACCATTAAGGCTTTTAAGGCAAATTCATCATCTCCAATTTCATATAGAATCTTTTCTTTTAGCCACACAATCATTAAGGTTTCAAAATCAATCTCCAAAAGTTGCGAAAGTTTTGAGATCTGTTCTCTGGTTGGTTTTCGCGTTCCTGATTCAAATTTGCTTATTAATGCCTGATCAATCCCCAGAATTTGTGCCACTTCACGAGTTTTTAATCCTTTTTGCTCTCTTGCATTTTTAAGAAGTGTTTTCATTTTTTTAATGCTTTAAATTGTCTTGACGGAATTTGTCATTTTTGGTTGTAATAAAAAAGCAATATTTTTAAATATTGCTTTTTTATTACATTATATTTTATTCTTTATATTTTACTTTTTGGAGGAAGAGAGCCATCTTTTCTCATTTCCTGTACAACAGCCTGCATGATTGCATCTACTGTAGTGCCCAGGTCGGTGACATAATCTGATTTTGTTGTTCCTGTCCAGATCAGTTTGTTTTCTTTTAATGAAAAAACATTAGTTTCTACCATATACGAAGTAGTTTCCTGATAATATCCGGGATCATAAAAGCTGGGAGAGTACATTCCGTACCAATTTCCAAAACCATAACCATACATTCCGCTATATAAGCCGTCAAATCCGCCATAATACATTCCTGTGTAAGTGCCTGGAACATAATTCGTTTCTTTTTCGGTACTTACTAAGCGTAAAGTAATGACACCATCAAAATTCTCATCCTGCAATATTTTTAATTTTTGCTCCTGAGTAAGTTGTTTAGTAGTTTCGTTTAAGTATTGATAAGAAGTTTTAAAAATTTCATTACTGGCGGCAATTCTATTTTCTGTTACCCTTCTTGAAGCTTCATCTTTTAGCAGGGCGACAACCAGAACTTTTTTAAAATGTTCCTGTGCAACGGTTATTTTAGGATCTCTCCAGCTATTCACAATAGAAGTATTACTGCCACAACTTGTTATTACAAGACTTGCGATGAAAATAATGAAGTACTTTTTCATAATTATATTTTATTTTTGTAGTAAAAATAGCAATAATTCTTTAAATAGTACCGTTCTTACATCAATTAAAAGCTTTTTTAATTCGGTCTAAATCACGTTTTGTATCCTGTTCTTTGAGAGACTCACGTTTGTCGTAGTTTTTCTTTCCTTTACAAAGGCCTATTTGTAATTTTGCTAATCCTTTTTCGTTGGTGAATAATTTTAGGGGAACAATAGTTAACCCTTTTGCCTGAACACTTTTATGAAGGCTTTTTAATTCCTTTTTGTTCAAAAGCAATTTTCGTTCACTTCGTGATTTGTGATTAAACTGATTTCCAAACGAATATTCTTCAATATAGGTATTAATAGCAAAAAGTTCTAAATTGCTGAATTCACAAAAACTTTCTGTGATATTCGCTTTCCCTAATCTAATCGATTTAATTTCGGTTCCGGTTAATACAATTCCGGCAGTATAAGTGTCGATTATCTCATAATCAAATCGAGCTCTTTTATTAAGTATGTTGACTGTTTTTAACATAAATGCAAATGTAAACAAAATTGAAAAACTTTGGCATTCAAAGATAATTAAAGATTTTTTTTAATCTATGATTTAAATCATTTTTGAACGTAAAGCTTACTACTAAGTTTGTTAAATAATTTAAAAAATAAACTTAGAAATGAAAAAAATTTTAACATTCGTAAGTATTGCGTTCATTGGTTTAACTGCAAAAGCACAAGATTCTAATCAAGGGTTAAAAGGAGCTTGGTTTGCCACATCTCAGTTTGGTTATCAGCAAACAAAAACTGCTGATGTAAAGAATACCAGTTTGTCAGTATTGCCAATTGTAGGAACATTTGTTACGCCTTCGGTTGCGGTGGGCGCAGGTATAGGATATATTAATATTAAAGCAGATTCGGATGCCGGAACTGCAGCAAAAACAGATTTGATTGTTATTGAGCCATTAGCAAGAAAATATTGGAATGTTGCCGGTTCTTTATATTTCTTCGGACAATTGGCATTGCCTGTTATTACCGGAAAAGAAAAAGAGAGTGAATTAAAAGTAACTCAGGCGGGATTAGCTTTATCAGGAGGATTTGATTATTTTGTAACCAAGAATTTCTCAGTTGAGTTTTCTTATGACCTGGCTAACTTTACCTCTACAACTCTGGATCCTAAAACGGGCGAAAAAACTACAGTAACTAATTTTGGATTAGCTCATGTAGCCAATGTTGATTCGTATTATAATACCGCCTTAAAAGGAAGTGCACCAAATTTAACTTCTCCACTTTCTTTTGGATTTAAATTCATATTCTAAATTTTTAATGAATTGTTTTAGGTCAATTCGTTAGTTTTGCAAAAAAGACCGCACTTTTTTAAGTACGGTCTTTTAGTATTATTTTAAAATATATAAATATGGAAAGTCAGTCAAAAGATCCTCTTCACGGAATTACACTTCAAAAAATAGTAGAAGCATTAGTTGACCATTATGGCTTTGATACTTTAGCAGAATTGATTCCGATAAAATGTTTTACTTCAAATCCAAGTGTCAAGTCAAGTTTAACTTTTTTAAGAAAAACCGATTGGGCCCGTAAAAAAGTAGAAGATTTATATCTAAAATCGCTCCCTAAATTTGCGAAGTAATTACAACTTGTAGGAAATCATAACACCGCCACGGTAAGGAAGCCATTCGCCGCTTTTGTTCCAATTTGGAGCTTTTTCATATCTTCCCGGAGTTCCATCATTGTAATATCCATGATAAAAGCCCTGATGCCATCCGGCTCCGGCAAAAACATCCAGTAAAAATTTATCACTTAATTTAATGTTGTACCCAACCGTAACACCTAAGCGGTAACCAAAACCATGTTCGTATTTGTTGGTATCCCAGTAATTCCATTTTTGAATTTTGTACATATCAGGACCAGCATGACCACCTACATAAAAACCGTTGTATTTTTCTTTAAAGTGATAACGTACTTCAGGAGTTAGCGTATAAAATTCCATAGGACTATGTCCATTAAAAGATTGCCAGAAAGAAGCCATTACATCTACACTAAAAGTCATTTTTTCTCCAATGCTGGTTTCAATACCAACATTAGGTATCGCAACCAAAGCCGTAGCAGCATTGAACTTAATAAAAGTTTGACTTTGAGATTGAATCGAAAAGAAAAGAACAGTTAGAATCAAAAATTTTTTCATAATAGTGGGGATTTCGTGGGGTAAAATAAGGCTTCATTACTTATTTCGCGTGCAAATATAACGTAAACCATTAATTACTATTATGTAAATACTTTAATTTAACAGGAATGTTTTTTGAATCAGATACGTGAAATTACTTAGGTTCTAGTAATGAGTAAACTACACTGTCTAAGAAATGGCCTTCAAAATATTCGACCTCTTTAAAATGGCCTTCTTTTATAAAACCAAGTTTTTGTAAGACTCTTTCCGAAGCATAGTTGTCAGGATCAATAACGGCTTCTATTGAGTGTAGTTTCATTTTGTTAAACCCGTAATCAATGAGTGTTTTTAATGCTTCCGGAATAATTCCTTTTCCGTGAAATTCAGGCAATAACATATAGCCAATTTCTGCGCGATGATGTTCCGGCTGTATTCTGTAAAATCCAATAATACCAAGAAGTTTTGGATTGTCTTTTAGAGTTATGCCCCAATTGATTCCAATATTTGTTACAATTTTATCTTCAATCATGGCAATATGCTCCAGGGCATCTTCATTATTTTTGAGTAATGGGCGTGGAATATATTTCATGGTTTCCGGATTCGAACGTAATTCGAAAACCTCATTGACGTCATCGTTTGTAATTCTTTTTAAAAGCAAACGTTCTGTTTCTATTACAGGGAACGGAGTAAAGTTAAATTCTAACATTTTTTGATTATACTATTTTTATACTAAATTTTGAATGAAAAGTTTGATTGGCTTCTAAAGTTAAAATGCCTTCCTTTTTAAATAAATCTCCAGAATTTTCAGCGGTATCAGAATAGCCCAGCCAAGGTTCAATACAAATAAAATGCGCCTGATCTTTAGTCCAGATTCCTAAACTCGGAAAATCTTCAAAATCAACTTTTACATAAGGTTTAGAGTTTTCCAGGATAGTAAGGGAATTTGATTTTAATGTTTTGAAAATCAAAGCATCATTCTCGAATAACTTATAATCTAAAGGAACCAAATTATGACTGGTTTCTAAAACCCGGGTATTGTTAGAAATTAAATCATTCTCTAAAAGATAGTATTTTAAAGTTTCTTCTTTTTCAAATTCAAAAGCATAGTTTTTAAACTTTTCAGGTAAAGCTATCGCCGGATGAGCTCCTATTGAAAAAGGCATTTTTACAGCAGCTTTATTAATTACTTTGTATTCAATACGTAATGAAGCCTCTTCAAGAGTGTAAATAAGTTGAAGTTCAAATTCAAAAGGATATTTTTTTAATGTTTCTTCATTGGATTGTAATGAAAAAGTAGCGCTATTTTCAGTTTTAGCAATTAATTCAAATTCCATATCACGTGCAAATCCATGTCTGGTTAAGTGATATTCTTTCCCGTCAATTGTATAAGTATTATTCTTTAAAGTTCCCACAATCGGAAAAAGTACCGGAGAATGCTTTCCCCAGAAATCAGGATTCCCTTCCCAGATGTATTCTTTGTTTTGATTGTCTTTTAATGAAAATAATTCAGCCCCGGAATGGTTTATACTAGCGGTTAATACTGAATTTGAAATAGTTGTGTTCAAAATGTTTAAGATTGTAATGGGTTAATTTTAGATTGATGTAAATATATTTGATAAATTTTAGTTTTTTAAGAAAATCCTTCAAAATATTTTTTTGATAAAATTTTGCTAAAATTCAATTTATGATTCTTGTTTTCTCTCTAAATAGCTTTTTTTTTCATTAATTTGCTACATAAACAGCTAAAAAATATGAAAATACAATCCTCAAGAGCCTTATTAACCATGGCTTTGTTTGTTGGAATTTCTTCTGTTTGGGCGCAGGAAAAGCCTGCAGCAACAGCAGTAAATCCAGTCAATAATTATAATTACCACGATGCGTTTGGTCCCAATTTTTATACAAAGAACGGAACACCAACGCGTTCTGCCAGCGGTCAGCCTGGAGTTGAATACTGGCAAAACAGAGCTGATTATCAGATAACAGCAAAGTTAAACGGAACTACAAATGAAATTATTGGTACAGATGAAATAACCTATACCAATAACAGTCCGGATAAAATGTCATTTGTGTGGCTGAATCTGGATCAAAATTTATTTAAAGAAGATTCCAGAGGAAATTCCGTTGTGCCTTTAACAGGAAGCCGTAATGGCGCTCAGGGTCAGGTTTTTGATGGAGGAAATAAGATAAAATCGGTAAAAGTAATTACGACTGGAAAGAAAACGACCGAGGTTGAAGCCAAATACGTTATTACAGATACCAGAATGCAGATATTTCTTCCCGAAGTATTGGCATCAAAAGGAGGAGCAGTAAAAATCAGGATAGAATTTTCATTCATAGCTCCTTTTGAAGGATCTGACAGAATGGGAGTTTTAGAAACGAAAAACGGAAAAATTTTCACTATTGCACAGTGGTATCCACGTATGTGTGTGTATGATGATGTAAAAGGATGGAATACGGCGCCTTATTTGGGAGCTTCTGAGTTTTACTTGGAATACGGTAATTTTGATGTAAAACTTACAGTTCCTGCCAATCATTTTGTTGTGGGTTCAGGAGAATTGCTAAATGGGGCCGAAGTGCTGCCGGCGGAACAATTTAAACGTTATAAAGAAGCTTCTTTAAGTGATAAAACGGTATCGATACGTTCTGCCGAAGAAGTTGCTGCTACTGCAAACGCAAATGCTTCAGGACTAAAAACATGGCATTATCAAATAAAAAATGCACGTGATTTTTCATGGGCATCATCACCTGCTTTTATTTTAGACGGAGCAAAGATTAATTTACCAAGTGGTAAAAAAGCCCTGGCTTTATCAGCTTATCCTGTAGAAAGTGCAGGAGAGGGTGCTTACGGACGTTCTACTGAATATGTAAAAGCGGCAATTGAAAATTATTCTAAAAGATGGTTTGAATACCCTTATCCGGTAGCCACAAATGTTGCCGGAAACGAGGGGGGAATGGAATATCCGGGAATTGTTTTTTGCGGATGGGAATCAAAAGGGCAAGATTTATGGGGAGTTACAGATCATGAATTTGGCCATATCTGGTTTCCTATGATTGTAGGTTCAAATGAAAGGTTATTTGGTTGGATGGATGAAGGTTTTAATACTTTTATCAATTCATTAAGCACCGCAGAGTTTAATAAAGGGGAATATGTAGAAGCTCCAACAGATTTTCATAAAGGAGCAGAATCTTTTACAAGGCCTGATCTGGAAACTGTAATGAGTTCTCCGGATAATATGAAGGAGGCTAATATTGGTATGTTGTGTTATTTTAAGCCAAGCACAGCTTTGATAATCCTGAGAGAACAAGTATTAGGAAAAGAACGTTTTGATACTGCTTTCCGTACTTACATAGAGCGTTGGGCTTATAAGCATCCACAACCGGATGATTTCTTTAGATCTATGGAAAATGTTGCGGGTGAGGATTTAAGCTGGTTTTGGAGAAGTTGGTTTGTAAACAACTGGCGCTTTGATCAGGGTATTAATTCAATTAAATACATCAAAAATGATCCTGCAAAAGGAGTAGCTATCACTATTGAAAATTTCGATAAAATGGCCATGCCGGTTATTTTAGATGTGAAAACAAAAAGCGGAAAAGTTTCAAGGGTAAAATTACCTGTCGAAGTTTGGCAGCGTAATAGTGTATGGACTTTTAAACATAATTCTACTGAAGAGATTGAAAGTATAACACTTGACCCGGATCATATTTTTCCAGACAATAATGAAGGAAACAATATATGGACAGCAGGAAAAGGCAGCATAGAGAAAGATGTAATTTTAGATGGTTATGTAGGAGCTTATTCTACTTCAAGAGCGCCATTGAAAATTGATTTTACAGAAAAAAACAGTACACTCAATGTAGAGATTACTAATTTTCCTAAGTTTTCAGTAGTTCCTGTTGAGAACGAAAAAGATACATTTCAGTCTAAAAGTGCGGGATTAAAATTTAAATTTAATGATGCAAAAACAGGATTTGATATGATTATTTTAGAAAATGGACAAACTATTCCGTTTACTAAAAATTAACAGCCTTAATTACAGAATGTTTAAAGCCCGATAGTTAGCAGTAACTATCGGGTTTTCTGTTTTTTAAAAATAACATTTTATTAAAAAAATGTTAGATTTTGTTTTTTTTGTTTTGTAAATTAAAAAATAGTGTACTTTTGCACCGATGAATAAAATAAGTTTACATATAACTTCTTTGTCACGGACAAACCTGCCTGCTACTTCTCCCGAAGTACGGATGCTATCTCTATAGTATTCACAGAGTTTTTCGCCGCGTATTTATTTATATTCATTTTTCATTTTGAAATCACATCATTTGTCCCTTGGACAAACATATCCTGAAAGTATACATCATTTTTTTAATTTTCTTAATCAAGTTTTTGATTTTGAGAATGTTACTTCTATTATGTCTATTTTTGTTGGATTGATTTCTGGATTTCAAACTAAACAGTACGTTTTAATTTTTAACTCTAACTTCAACTATTGAAATGAAAATCTCTATTGTTGTTACTCAGGAAGAACACTTCAAGTTCGCACAGGAAATTTGCGATACAATAGAATCCTCTGCCTTGTTAAGAGGTACAGGGATTGCTAAAAGAACTCCTGAATACATTCAGAAAAAAATGTCGAACGGTGATGCGATGATTGCTTTAGCAGATGGAAAATTTGCAGGTTTTTGTTATATCGAAAGTTGGCAACACGGAAAATTTGTGGCACATTCGGGTTTAATTGTACATCCGGATTACAGAAGTTTAGGTTTGGCAAAAAAGATCAAATCAAAAGTCTTTGATTATTCCCTAAAAAGATACCCTGACGCTAAGATATTTGGAATTACAACCGGTTTGGCTGTAATGAAAATCAATTCTGATTTAGGGTATAAACCAGTTCCTTTCTCTGAACTTACAACTGATCCCAGTTTTTGGGCAGGATGCAAAACCTGTACCAACTATCAAATTTTACAAAGCAAGGAAAACAAAATGTGTCTTTGTACCGGAATGTTGTACGACCCGAAGGAAAAACAAAAAGATCCGCCAAGACATCCTTTTAACGAAGCTGTTTTGAAAAGATTGAAAAAAATAAAACAAGCCTTATTTTTAGGTAAAATATTGTCTTTTGGCTTTTTATCTTAAGAATATCAATTAAAAAGAAATCTCAAACTTGCTACATACGAAAGTATTAGCCTAAATTATAAAAAATGAAAAAAGTTGTATTAGCTTATAGTGGAGGATTAGATACCTCGTATTGTTTGAAATATTTAAAAAATGAAAAAGGATACGAAGTTCACACCGTACTTGTAGATACAGGAGGATTTGATGCTGAAGAATTATCAGCCATCGAAAAAAGAGCCTACGAATTAGGAAGCGCACAACACGCTAATCTGACAATCGTGGATAAATATTATGATAAAGCTATAAAATATTTGATTTTCGGAAACGTATTAAAAAACAATACCTATCCTTTATCAGTGAGTGCAGAGCGTGTTTTTCAGGCAATTGAAGCCATTAAATATGCTAAAAAAGTAGGCGCAAGCGCCATTGCACACGGAAGTACAGGTGCAGGAAACGATCAGATTCGTTTTGATTTAATTTTCCAGACCATCGCTCCGGAAATTGAAATTATTACTCCAATTAGAGATTTAAAATTGTCAAGACAAGAAGAAGTAGATTATTTGTCTAAAAACGGAGTTCATTATTCGTGGGAAAAAGCACAATATTCGATTAATAAAGGACTTTGGGGAACCAGCGTTGGAGGAAAAGAAACTCTAACTTCAAGTCAGCCATTGCCTGGTGATGCTTATCCTTCGCAATTGCAAAAAGAAGGAGAAGAAAAAGTAAGATTACATTTTGAACAAGGAGAATTAGTTGGAATAAACGGTCAGTTAGATAAACCATCAAATAATATCGTTGCCCTTGAAAAATTGGCAAATGCCTATGCAATTGGTAGAGATATTCACGTAGGGGATACTATTATCGGAATTAAAGGAAGAGTAGGTTTTGAAGCCGCTGCTCCGTTAATTATTATCAAAGCGCACCATTTATTAGAGAAACATACCCTTGGTAAATGGCAGCAATACTGGAAAGAACAATTAGGCAACTGGTACGGAATGTTATTTCATGAAGGCCAGTTTTTAGATCCTGTAATGCGTAACATCGAAACGTTTTTGCAAGACACGCAAAAAACAGTAAATGGTGTTGTAACCGTTTCCCTAAAACCATATCATTTTTCGCTTGACGGAATTGAATCAGATAATGATTTGATGAACACCGGTTTTGGTCAATACGGAGAAATGAACAATGCCTGGACGTCTGACGATGCAAAAGGATTTATTAAGATTTTAGGAAATGCCCAAAACATATTTTCATCTGTAAACCATTTAGATCATGATTAATGTCGGAATAATTGGTGGTTCGGGCTATACGGCCGGAGAACTCATCAGAATCTTAATGTATCATCCCAATGTAAACATTGATTTTGTTTACAGCACAACCAATTCGGGTAAACCGCTTTCAGTGGCACACCATGATTTGATGGGAGATATCGAAATGAATTTTACTGATGTGGTGAATCCGAATGTAAATGTTGTTTTTTTATGTTTAGGACACGGAAAATCTATTTCGTTTCTTGAAGAAAATCAATTCGCAAGCCATACGAAAATCATCGATTTAGGAAATGATTTCAGATTAACCAAAGATGCTATTTTCAAAGGAAAAGAATTCATTTATGGTTTACCTGAATTAAACAAAGCTGAGATCAAAAAAGCTAATTTTATTGCAAATCCGGGTTGTTTTGCTACAGCGATTCAACTGGCTTTACTGCCTTTAGCGAAAAACAATCTGCTAAAAAATGATGTTCATATTAATGCCACGACCGGAAGTACTGGCGCGGGCGTAAGTCTTGCCGAAACTTCACATTTTAGCTGGAGAAACAATAATATGTCGCATTATAAAGCTTTTGAACACCAGCACTTGGGTGAAATCAACCAAAGTGTAAATCAATTACAAGCGGATTATTCAGATGAATTAATTTTTGTTCCGAACAGAGGAGATTTTACAAGAGGAATTTTCGCGACTTTGTATACTGATTCTGATGAAAGTGTAGAAGATTTAGTTACTAAATATGAAGATTTCTATAAAAACCAGCCTTTTGTAACCGTTACAACGACAAACATCAATATGAAACAAGTCGTTCAAACCAACAAATGTATCATCAGTTTATTGAAAAAAGGAAACCGGGTTTTGATCACTTCAATTATTGATAACTTAACCAAAGGTGCTTCAGGACAAGCGATTCAAAACATGAATTTGATGTTTGGACTTGAAGAAACCACCGGTTTACATTTGAAACCAAGCGGATTTTAAATTGTTGTCAAAACGGTTAATCGTTTATTCGGTTAATCGATTAAACAAATGAACGGTTAAACAATTAAACAACAAGAAAATGAATTTATTTAACGTATACCCACTTTACGACATAACACCTGTAAAAGCATTAGACTGCACCATTACAGACAACAACGGAGTGGAATATTTAGACTTATATAGCGGACATGGTGTAATCTCAATTGGCCACACGCAACCTGATTATGTTGAAAAACTAAAAAATCAATTAGATCATTTGGGATTTTATTCGAATGCGATTCAGAATCCTTTGCAGGTAGAATTGGCACAGAAATTAGGAAAACTTTCAGGATTAGAAGATTACGAATTATTTTTGTGCAGTTCTGGCGCTGAAGCCAATGAAAATGCATTGAAATTAGCTTCTTTTCATAACGGAAAATCTAGAGTTGTAGCTTTTCATAATTCTTTCCATGGAAGAACTTCAGCAGCTGTTGCTGTTACAGATAATAAGAAAATAGTAGCACCAATCAATGCACAGCAAGTAGTTACTTTTTTGCCTCTTAATCAAATTGAATTAGTAGAAGCTGAATTGGCTAAAGGAGATGTTTCTGCTGTAATTATCGAAGGAATTCAGGGTGTTGGAGGTTTAGACCAGGGAACAACAGAATTTTTTCAGGCTTTGGAAAAAGTGTGTAAGAAACATGACGTTGTTTTAATTTTAGACGAAGTACAATCAGGATACGGAAGAAGTGGAAAATTTTTCGCATTTCAACATCACGGAATCAACGCTGATATTATTTCAGTAGCAAAAGGAATGGGTAACGGATTTCCGGTTGGAGCCATTTTGATTTCACCAAAATTTGAAGCAAGTTTCGGGTTATTAGGAACTACTTTCGGCGGAAGCCATTTATCTTGTGCAGCAGGAATTGCGGTTTTGGATGTAATCGAAAAACTAGATTTGCAGAAAAATGTAAACGAAGTTTATGAATATTTCTTAGAAAAAATCAAAGAAGTTCCCGGAATCAAACAAGTAAAAGGAAAAGGCTTGATGCTTGGTGTTGAATTTGACTTTGATGTAGCTGCTTTAAGAAAAAAGCTAATCATTGAAAAACACATTTTTACAGGAAGTGCCAACAACAAAAACCTATTAAGAATTTTGCCGCCGCTTACAGTAAAAAAAGCTGATATTGATACATTTATCGTAGCTTTAAAAGAAAGTTTAGAAGAGCTTCAAAATTAAGTTTATCTATAACTGTTAATTCGTTTAATTGGTTAATCGATTAAACGAATTAACGATTAACCAATTAAACCAAAAAAAATGAATCCATTATCAATTGAAAAACGCAATCTGGTTTTGCACTCTATGGCAAAGCTGGTCGGGCAGGAACGGAGCCAGATAATTCTCACCAATCAGGAAGATTTACTTGCTTATGATGGCTCAGATGTAGCAATGGAAGAACGTCTGAAAGTAGATGATAAAAAAGTCGACGAGATGATTTTATCCCTAAACCAATTAGCATCGCAAGAAGATCCGGTTGGGGTAGAGCGCTTTCATTTTGTTCATGATAATGGAATAAAAGTGGTAAATAAAACAGCCGCTTTTGGAACAATCTTAATTATATATGAATCTCGCCCTGACGTAACAATTGAAGCGGGAGGAATAGCCTTTAAATCCGGAAATAAAATTTTATTAAAAGGAGGAAAAGAAGCTTTAAAATCAAACTTAAAAATTGTTGATTTATGGCATCAGGCTCTTGAAGAAAATGGAGTTTCGAAAGACTGGGTAGAGTATTTGAATTATAATCGTGCAGAAACACAGGCTTTTTTAGAAAAACCAACTCAAAAAGTAGATTTAATCGTTCCGAGAGGAGGAGAAAAATTAATCGAGTTTGTCAAGCAGCACGCCACTTGTCCGGTTATTGTAAGCGGACGCGGAAACAATTTTGTATACGTTCATAAAGATGCAGATACGGACTTGGCTTTAAAAGTAATTTTAAATGCCAAAACCTCTAAAATCTCAGCTTGCAATGCAGTTGATAAAGTTTTAATAGATTCTAAATTACCCAATTTTGAAGGTTTTACAGCAATCTTAATCGAAGAATTAAAAGAGAATAAAGTTGAAGTAATCGTCGATAAATCTTTAGAGAATTTTGAAGATACAGAAACACTTCAAAACGAAGATATCTGGTACGAAGAATTTCTGGATTATAAAATTGTTATTGGAACCATTGATTCTGAAGAACATGCTATCGAAAAAATAAATAAATATTGTGGAGGACATTCTGCGGTAATTATTACGAGAGACGATAAAGCAGCACAGGAATTCATGGATGCGGTTGATACTGCAGCCGTTTATCAAAATGCGTCAACCCGTTTTACAGACGGAGGACAATTTGGTTTAGGTGGAGAATTAGCTATAAGCACAGATAAATTACATCAAAGAGGCCCAATCGGTTTACAACATCTTGTAACAAACAAATGGTACGTGTACGGAGATGGGCAAATTAGATAATTAGACTTTCTTAGATTGTTAGACTTTCTTAGATTTTAGAATGATGACTAACGATTTTTGATTTCCGATTATTGGAATTTGAATTTTAAATTTTGGAATTTATATAAAGATAAAGCCTTGCGAACTTTAGCGTTTATAAACACAAACAATGTAAAAAACCTTGCGCACTTTGCGGTTAAAAAAAACTGCGGTTAAAACAATAACATGGGAAAAAAGCGGATTTTATTAAAAATAGGAAGTAATACTTTAACCAAGGAAACCAATCATATTTCGCGGGGAAAGATTGAAGATATTGGGATGCAAATAGCAGCACTCAATAAAGATTACGAATTCGTAATCGTAAGTTCAGGAGCGATTGCAGCAGCCAAACAATTCGTAAAACTTGAAAGCAAAGGAAAAGAGATTGCGTTAAAGCAAGCTTTAGCCTCGATTGGACAGCCTCATTTAATGCGGATTTTCCATGAAAATTTCAGTGATTTAGGATTATTGACTTCTCAATGTTTATTGTCGTATTCTGATTTTGAGAAAGACCAGTCGAAAGTCAATATTGTCAATACCATTAATGTCTTGGTAGAGAATAATTACATTCCGATTATTAATGAAAATGATACCGTTGCCACAGATGAGATTCGGTTTGGGGATAATGATAAATTAGCAGCTTTAACGGCAGTATTACTAAATGTTGATATCCTGATTATTGCAACCAATACAAACGGAATTTATACAAAAGATTCCATTCACGATGAAAATCCTGAAACCATTACATTAGTAAATGATTTAAAAGTATTAGAAAAAGAAATCGGCGAATCAAAATCATCACACGGAACAGGCGGAATGCAATCCAAAATCGAAGCTGCCGGAATCGCAAAAGCAGCGAACATAGAAACCTGGATCGTAAACGGATTAAATGATAATTTTATTTTAAAAGCATTAGAAGGAGAAATTCCTTTTACAAAAATAGTGTAAAATGGTGATTTGTTTAACCGTTAATTCGGTTAATCGATTAAACAAATAAACGATTAAACAAGAAAGACATGAATTATATTTCAATACAAGATATCAACTCATTATCAAAATGGGTAAAAAGTGCGTTAAAAATCAAAAAGAACCCACTTAAAAACCAAGACCTGGGAAAAAATAAAACCTTAGGAATGTTATTCTTTAACCCGAGCTTAAGAACGCGTTTGAGTACTCAAAAAGCGGCTATAAACTTAGGAATGAACGTTATGGTGATGAATTTTACCAATGAAGGCTGGACATTAGAGTTCGAAGACGGAGCAGTAATGAATTCCGGAGCATCGGAACATATCAAAGAAGCGGCAGAAGTAGTTTCTCAATACTGTGATATCATCGCAATTCGTGCTTTTGCAGGTTTAGTCGACAAAGAAAAAGATTATGCGGAAACGGTAATTTCGGGATTTTTGAAACACGCCACAGTTCCAATCGTAAATATGGAAAGTGCCGTTCGTCACCCGATGCAGTCTTTGGCGGATGCCATTACGATGGAAGAATACAAAACGAAACACAAACCAAAAGTAGTGCTTTCATGGGCGCCACATCCAAAAGCTTTACCTCAGGCAGTTGCAAACTCATTTGTAGAAATGATGCAAATGCAAAAAGATATGGATTTTGTTATCACCCATCCTGAAGGTTACGAACTAAGCCCGGAAATTACAAAAGACTGCAAAATCGAATACGATCAAAACAAAGCGTTTGAAAATGCCGATTTCGTTTACGTAAAAAACTGGAGTAACTTCAACGATTACGGAAAAGTAACCAACATAGACCCAAACTGGACGGTTACAGCCGAAAAAATGGCATTGACCAACAACGGAAAATTCATGCATTGTTTACCAGTTCGTCGTAACGTAATTGTGACCGATGAAGTAATTGACAGCGAGAATTCAATCGTAATTCAGCAAGCAAATAACAGAACGTATTCGGCACAATTAGTTTTACAGAAAATTTTAAAAAAGTTATAATTTGAGGTGCAAAGGCTCAAAGCGACAAAGGTTCAAAGGGTTTTAAAACCGTCACAAAAACCTTTGTTCCTCTGAACCTCTGTCCCTTTGAATCTTGAAAGAAATGAAAGTTACCGTAATAAAAATTGGTGGAAACATTATCGACAATCCAACCGAATTGGAACAATTCTTAACCGATTTTTCTAAAATCGAAGGCTATAAAGTTTTAGTGCACGGAGGCGGAAAATCGGCTACAAAAATGGCGGAGAGTATTGGCTTAGTTCCACAAATGATTGATGGACGCCGAATCACTGATGCTCCAATGCTTGATGTTGTCGTGATGATTTATGCAGGACAAATCAACAAACATATTGTAGCACAATTGCAGGCCAAAAACAATAATGCAATTGGTTTTTCAGGAGCTGACGGAAACTTGATTCAATCTACAAAACGAAATCATCCCACGATTGATTACGGATTTGTAGGCGATGTACAGCAAGTTAATACATCATTATTGAAAACATTACTTGAGGCTGGAATCGTTCCCGTTTTCTGTGCGATTACACACGACAAAAACGGACAATTGTTAAACACAAATGCGGATACCATTGCAAGCGAATTAGCAATTGCATTGTCTGAAGTTTTTGATGTTACGCTAACCTATTGTTTTGAAAAACAAGGTGTTTTGCAGGATTCAGAAGATGATTCATCTGTAATTACAGCAATAAACGAAGCATTATATAACAAATTAAAAGCAGAAAAAGTAATCCATTCCGGAATGATTCCAAAACTGGATAATTGCTTCAACAGTTTATCCAGAGGCGTTCAGAAAATCAAAATTGGGCATCATAAAATGCTTCAAAACCCGGATGTTTTGCATACAACGATTACATTATAAAGAAAAAAGTTGCTAAGTTGCTAAGAAACTAAGACTTTTGCAATCTTAGAACCTCAGAAACTTAGTACCTCAGTACCTACTAAAAATGAAAAATATAGAAACGCTTACCAAAGAAGCCATAGCACTACTAAAAAGCCTTATTGAAACGCCTTCATTTTCAAGTGAAGAAGATCAAACGGCCCTTTTAATAGAAAATTGGTTCAATCAAAACGAAATTCCTTTTAATAGAGAAAATAATAATGTGTGGGCTTTCAATAAATATTTTGACAAAAACAAACCAACACTTTTATTAAACTCACATCACGATACCGTAAAACCAAATCAGGCCTATACCAACGATCCGTTTAAGGCTATCGAAAAAGACGGTAAATTATTCGGGTTAGGAAGTAATGATGCGGGAGGATGTCTGGTTTCGTTATTGGCGGCATTTGTTCACTTTTACGAGAATGAAAATTTACCATACAATATTGTAATTGTAGCTTCGGCAGAAGAAGAAAGCAGCGGAAAAAATGGTTTAAACAGCGTTTTAAAACATTTACCAGACTTAGATTGCGCCATTGTTGGCGAACCTACTTTAATGCAATTGGCTGTAGCCGAGAAAGGTTTATTGGTTCTTGACGTAAAAGTAAAAGGGACTGCAAGTCATGCCGCACATCAAAATGACGATAATTCATTATACAAATCAATTCCGGTAATGGAATGGTTTAAAAACTATAAATTCGATAAAATATCAGAGGTTTTAGGTCCCGTAAAAATGACCGTAACGCAGATTAGTGCCGGAAAACAGCACAATGTAGTGCCATCAGAATGTGATTTGGTTGTCGATATTCGTGTCACCGATTGTTATTCGAACAGTGAAATCCTTGAAGTGGTAAAAGCCAATGTCAATGCCGAGGTAACACCAAGATCCATGCATTTAAACGCATCGTCTATTCCAATTGTACATGATTTGGTACAAGCCGGAATTGCTTTAGGAAGAACCACTTATGGCTCGCCAACACTTTCAGATCAATCCGTTTTGAGCTGTCAGTCTTTAAAATTAGGACCAGGCGAAACATTACGGTCACATTCAGCTGACGAATTTATTTTCATCAACGAAATCGAAGAAGGAGTCGCCTTGTATATCAAAATACTAACAGATTTCTTTAAATTATAATATTAATAAGGAGCTAATCCCGCTATCCGTTACAATCTTTTATGCCGAACCCCGGCACAAAAGGATTTTCACTTCTATCGGGGCTAGAGACACCACAAGTATAAACAATGACATTAGTATAAATTAGAAAATATAAACTGTAGATCCAGAAACTGTGAAGTGCGGAATCTAACAAACTAAGCAGTCTAAAAATCTAACAATCTAAGAAGTCTAAAAATCTAAGTTATGAAACTTTGGGAAAAAGGAATTGCAACAGACAAACAAATCGAACATTTCACAGTAGGAAATGATCGTGAGCTCGATTTGGTTCTCGCAAAATATGATGCTTTAGGTTCAATTGCACATGCCAAAATGCTTGGGCAAATCGGGTTATTGACACCAGAAGAAACTAGTTCTTTGGTTGATGCCTTAAACGAAATCATTGCAGACGTTGCAAAAGGAAATTTCGAAATCGAAGACAGTTTTGAAGACGTACATTCTAAAATAGAATATCTGCTGACTGTAAAACTAGGCGATGCCGGAAAGAAAATCCATACGGCGCGTTCCCGTAACGATCAGGTTTTAGTAGATGTTCATTTATATTTAAAAGATGAATTAAAAGCCTTAAAAGAACAGGTAAAAACATTGTTTGATTTATTAATGGAATCAGCAGAAAAACACCAAAACGTTTTATTGCCGGGTTATACACATTTGCAAATCGCGATGCCATCCTCATTCGGAATGTGGTTTTCTGCTTATGCAGAAAGTTTAATTGATGATGTAACGATGTTGAATGCAGCATCAAAAATTGTAGATCAAAATCCGTTAGGTTCTGCCGCAGGTTACGGAAGCTCGTTCCCAATCAACAGAACCTTTACTACTCAGGAATTGGGTTTTGAAACGTTGAAATTCAATGCTGTTGCAGCACAGATGAGCCGCGGAAAAGCAGAGAAAACAGTTGCTTTTGCAATGGCAAGTGTAGCAGGGACTTTATCAAAATTCGCAATGGACGTTTGTTTGTATATGAGTCAAAATTTTGATTTTATTGGTTTACCGGCACATCTTACTACGGGTTCGAGTATTATGCCACACAAAAAAAATCCGGATGTATTTGAATTAATCAGAGGAAAATGCAATAAGATCCAGGCGCTTCCATACGAGATTACTTTAATCACTAATAATTTACCAAGCGGATATCACAGAGATTTGCAACTTTTAAAAGAAGGATTGTTTCCTGCCATTCAAACCTTAAAAGCTTGTTTGGATATTGCCATTTTCTCAGTGAAAGATATTACAGTAAAAGAGAATATCCTAAAAGATAAAAAATACGATTATTTGTTTACGGTTGATACTTTAAATGAAATGGTGGTTGCCGGAATGCCTTTTAGAGATGCATATAAAGCTGTTGCTGAGCAATTAGAATCGGGAACATATCAGTCTCCAAAAGAAACAAAACATACGCATGAAGGAAGTATCAACAATTTGTGCCTGAATGCTATAAAAGATAAAATGAAAGCAGCACTTTAAAAATATTTCAAAACAAAATAAAAACCCGATTTGTATTCCAGTACAAATCGGGTTTTTTATGAAAATTAAGTTGTAATTAGATTTTGTTACTGCAATTTGCAGATACAGCGCCAGTTGAGCTTACCTGAAGCGTAGCCCCTGCACCACAGGATTTATTGGTTACATATTCCTCTACTTTTCCAAGAGGGATGGTGGTGTAAACATAAGAAGGTTTATTTACTATTGTGCCAAAATCCATTGGAGCTTTACGACAATTTGAAAAAGCAATTCCAACCGTTCCTCCGTCTGTACTGATGTATTCTTTAAATACCTTTTCGACTTTAGCAAAATAAGTACCTTCTACGTAACAAGTTGCGTTTTTTGCGCCTCCGCCTAAACCAATTGCCAAAGAACCGGATTCTGATGTATTGTAATAGCAATTTAGGATATGAATTTCAGCATTTCTGGCGCGAGGCATTCTTTGCTTACATCCTTGGGCCCAATAACAATTTTTAAAAGTGATACTGTAATGTCCGTCAGCAGGGAAATCATTTTTACCGGAACCAATTAAATTACTAAAACTATGATCATCTGCTCCTCCTGAACCTCCTGATTTTGGTGCTTTTAAATAGGTAAATTTGCACCATGAGATCGTAACATTATCTGTTTTTCCTTTATTGTCAAAATTACCGTCCTGACCGTCCTGAAATTCACAATGATCTACCCAAAGATTAGTACAATCGGCAGTCAGATTATCCTGACCATCGATGTCGTAAGAACCAGGGCCAACAAAAACAAGGTTTCTGATAATCACATTATCAGAACCGGATTTTAAGTACAAAATTCCGGCTCCGGGGTTTGATTGGTTTTCGTTAATAAGTTTTGCACCCGGTAATCCAATGATCGATTTGTTTGAAACCACTTGTTGTATGGGTTTGCCAGCAGGAATAGTAATTGTTCCGGATACTAAAATAACTTCAGGAGTTGGCAGTTTAATTTTTGCCAGCAAGTCATCATATGAACTTACCGTAACAGGATTTGCAGTTCCGCCTCCGGTTGCAGCAGCTCCAAATCCTTCAGGAGATACCAAATAATAATTTTGCGCAAAAAGATTGGATATACTCAATATAAAAAAGAGTAAAAAGAGATTTTTTTTCATTTTTAATAAGTCAGTTTTGTGGTTTTTAGCTTAGATAATTTCTTTTTGTAATCGATTACACGAATTTAATTTAATAAAGTATACAAACCATAATTTTGTCAAAATATTATATTTAATCCCAAATAAAAATGATTCAGGCTGTGGTTTAGTAAGTTTATTTTTACTGCCAAAGTTTTATTCCAGCAAAAAAAGAGTATTTTTGATTGATCGGTTAATAAAAAATAAAGTATGAATAAATTTGACGTTCAAGCTACTAAAACACTTCGGGATAAAAATCTGATTACTGAGGATCAATATCAGGAAATAAGCTCTTATCGCAATTTGAATATTTTTTCGCTAAATGCAGAGTTAAAACTATTTCTCTATTTATCTGTTTTATTATTCACTTCAGGAATTGGAATTTTAATTTATAACAATATAGATAGTATTGGGCATATTGCAATTCTGTCATTGTTACTAATTGTTATTGTGGTTTGTTTTTATTTCTGTTTTAAAAATTCAAAAGGGTTTCAAAAACAGGAGACAACTTTTGAACATCCTGTTTTAGAGTATCTGGTTTTGGCCGCTAATATTCTCACTTGTATTTTTATAGGATATTTGCAATTTCAATACAAACCATTCGGGACACATTACGGATTAGCTACATTAATCCCCACAACAGTAAGTTTCTTTTGTGCTTATTATTTTGATAATAAAAGTGTTTTGACTATCGCAATTACTGGTTTGGCTGCTTATGTGGGGCTTTCAGTAACACCGCAGGATTTATTAAATAATAGTAATTTTTACGAAGATCAAAGTTTAAGCTATTCGGCAATTATATTGGGAGGATTACTCATTTTGTGGACTATATACAGTTCAGGAATTAATTTAAAAACACATTTTGAGATCATTTATCAAACATTTGCTCTGCATATCATCAGTATTGCCTGTATTAATAATTTAGTTAATCATGACGACGGTATTTGGATTCTTTTTGAATGTATTCTTGCTGCGTCATCTTATTATTTTTACAAGGTTAGCCATAAACTAAAGGCAATGTCATTGTATGTATTTATGATTATTTATGCTTATATTGGAATAAATATATTTCTCGCCAGAGTTTTCGATAGTATTAACTTCTCAGATGTCTGGGCACTATTAATAGTTATGATGCCATTCTATTTTATTGGTTCCATTATATTGTTTATCAAATTGATTAAAACCTTCAATAAAGAAATTGCATTATGATAGTATACGATAAAAATTTATTAGATAACCTTACGCTGGCTGAAGAGGCAAAATCTTTAGAATCTGCAGGTTTTATTAGCAAAGAACAAAAAGATTTAATTAAAAAAGAATTACCGGCATTAAAAAGACAAAGTAATATACTGGTAAGATTAGGATTCTTTCTTCTGGGAGCATTTTTTTATTTGTCAATTTGCGGTGTAATTGCATTAGTTGGATTGACAGGCTCTACTTCTGAAAACATTTTTTTTAATATTTGCTGTTATATTTTCGCCGTTATCGGTTTTGCCGGCGCCGAAATTTTAGCCAGTCAAAAATACTACGAGCATGGTTTAGACGATGCTTTTATTTTGGGAGCCATTTTAAATATTGGAGTTGCCGTTGCCATAAACACCGAAGGTTATGAACTCGTTATTGCCTTTTTTGTTGCAGTGACTTCCTTTATCATGTATAAAAGATATTTGCATTTGATTTCCCTGCTTGTTTTCTGTATTTCGGTTTCGGCACTTTTATTTTATGGAATGTTTGAATTGGGTGAAATTGGAAAAATGATACTACCATTTGTTGCGATGTTATTTGCAGCTGCGTTTTATTTTATCACTAAAAAAACAATCAGTAATCTTGCTAAAACTTATTATTATAAAGGACTGTTATGGGCAAATGCTTATTGTTTGATTTTGTTTTACCTTTCTTGTAATTATCTGGTTGTACGAGAGCTTTCTGTAATGCTTTTAGGAAATGAAGTGCTTCCGGGAACTGATATTCCGTTTGCATTTTTCTTTTATGCTTTTACATTTATCGTTCCTGCGGTTTATCTGGTACAGGCATTACGAACAAAAGACAGAATCATGCTCTGGCTGAGCTTCTTAGCGATTGGATTTTCTATTTACACCATTCGGTTTTATTATTCCGTTTTGCCCATAGAAGTCGCTCTGACCGTTGGTGGATTAGTTTTGTTTGCAATAGCGTATTTTTCGATAAAGAAATTAAAAGACAATGAAGTTGGTTTGACATTTAAACCAGACCGAATTAATAATTCAAACGCGATTTTAAATGCCGAATCTTTAATTGTGGCATCTGCATTTGGATTAAAGCCAGAAGTAAAACCCGAAAATTCTCCCATGGATTTTGGAGGCGGAGGTTTCAGCGGGGGAGGATCAGAAGGAACTTTTTAAATTTGTGAAATATGAAAGATGTGAGATGTAAATTAAAAAGAAGCTTACATCTCACATTTTACAATAATCTTTACTCCGGATTTAAATTTTTTCTTTTAAGGCTATGGCATCAATATCGCTGTGCGAAACGTCATAAACTGCTTTTCCATTTCTGATTAAAATCAATTGTGGCGATTCATGGTATACATTAAACCTGCTTGTAATTTCATTAGAGATATCTCTGTGTGCAATCAGATCTAAAAAATAAGCATCAGCCACATCATTTAAATCGTACTCACGTTCAAATTGCTTCAAAGCCATACGGCTAATACTGCATCTTGTACTGTGTTTAAAAATAACAACCGGCTTCTCGTTCGAGATCGCTACAATTTCCAATAATTGTGCAATATCGGTTAATTCTGTCCAATTTACATTACTTTTTGGAGATTCAGTATTCTCTGAATTTCCGAAGATTGAATTTAAAAAACTCATATTTGACTTGTTTTATGACTTTTTGACGCTTAAAAATGATAAAAATCATGTTTTTAATGTCATTTTGTCTGTATTTTTAATGTGGAATATAATTTGAATGTTCTGAAGCAAAGTTATATCATTTAAGTTAAAAATGTAATCCAATAAATTGTAATTTTAATGGTATCGAACTTTATAACTAAAAATCAAACCTAAATCGTATACATATGAACATCAATAAATTTACAATTAAGTCCCAGGAAGCCATTCAGTTATCGCAACAACTGGCACAACGGAACGGACAACAACAAATAGAAAATGAACACATTTTTAAAGCTATTTTTGAAGTAGATGAAAATGTAGCGCCGTTTATTTTGAAAAAACTCAATGTAAACGTTCCGTTGTTTTTACAAATTTTAGACAGTACCATTCAAAGCTTTCCTAAAGTTTCAGGAGGTGATATTTTACTTTCCAGAGATGCCAATAAAGCACTGAATGAAGCTGAGATTATTGCTCAAAAAATGAACGATGAATATGTTTCTGTCGAACATTTAATTTTAGCCATTTTTGATTCAAAAAGCAAAGTTTCTCAGATTTTAAAAGATCAGGGCGTTACCGGAAAAGGACTTAAAGCTGCCATTGAAGAACTTCGTAAAGGAGAAAGAGTAACATCGGCTTCAGCTGAAGAAAACTATAATTCCTTAAATAAGTACGCTAAAAACCTAAACGAATTAGCACGAAACGGAAAACTGGATCCGGTAATTGG
The DNA here is from genome assembly GCF_044007335.1 of Flavobacterium sp. FlaQc-48. NCBI lineage: Bacteria > Pseudomonadati > Bacteroidota > Flavobacteriia > Flavobacteriales > Flavobacteriaceae > Flavobacterium > Flavobacterium sp. FlaQc-48. The sequence continues at coordinate 152,440 of NZ_JBIPCR010000010.1, forward strand.
CCGTGACGAAGAAATCCGTCGTGTTTTGCAGATTTTAACACGTAGAACAAAAAATAACCCAATGTTAATAGGAGAGCCGGGAGTTGGTAAAACTGCTATTGCTGAAGGATTGGCACACAGAATCGTTGATGGTGACGTGCCTGAAAATCTGAAAGATAAAATTGTTTTCTCACTTGATATGGGAGCGCTGATTGCCGGTGCAAAATTTAAAGGAGAATTCGAAGAGCGTCTAAAAGCCGTTGTAAAAGAAGTTACAGCTGCCGAAGGTGATATCGTTTTATTTATCGACGAGATCCATACGCTTGTAGGTGCCGGTGGAGGAGAAGGGGCAATGGATGCTGCAAATATCCTGAAACCAGCTTTGGCTCGTGGTGAGTTAAGGGCGATTGGTGCAACAACATTAGATGAATATCAAAAATATTTTGAGAAAGATAAAGCGCTGGAACGTCGTTTCCAAAAGATTCTAATTGATGAACCGGATACTGAGAGTGCGATTTCCATTTTACGTGGAATCAAAGAAAAGTATGAAACACATCATAAAGTTCAGATTAAGGATGAGGCTATTATTGCAGCAGTTGAACTTTCGCAACGTTATATTACGAACCGTTTCTTACCGGATAAAGCCATCGATTTAATGGATGAGGCAGCTTCTAAACTGCGTATGGAAATCAATTCAAAACCAGAAGAATTAGACGTTTTGGATCGTAAAATCATGCAGTTAGAAATTGAGATCGAAGCCATTAAACGTGAAAAAGAAGAAAGCAAACTGAAAATCTTACGTATGGATTTGGCGAACTTAAAAGAAGAGCGCAACGAAATCTATGCAAAATGGAAATCAGAAAAAGATGTTGTAGACGGAATTCAGGCTGTAAAACAAGAAATAGAAGACTTTAAGTACGAAGCAGAGCGTGCAGAGCGTGATGGAGATTACGGAAAAGTAGCCGAAATCCGTTACGGAAAAATCAAAGAAGCGCAAGAACGTCTTGATGTTTTACAAAAACAATTGCAGGAATATCAATCCGGTAATTCTTTGATTAAGGAAGAAGTAACCCGCGAAGATATCGCTGAAGTGGTTGCAAAATGGACAGGAATTCCTGTAATGAAAATGCTTCAGACTGAACGTGAAAAGTTATTGCATCTTGAAGATGAATTGCACAAACGTGTAGTAGGGCAGGAAGAAGCTATTGAAGCCGTGAGTGATGCCGTTCGCAGAAGCCGTGCAGGATTGCAGGATATGAAAAAACCAGTTGGTACTTTCTTGTTTTTAGGAACAACCGGAGTGGGTAAAACCGAGCTTGCAAAAGCTTTGGCCGAATATCTTTTTGATGATGAAAACGCCATGACCCGTATCGACATGAGTGAGTATCAGGAACGTCACAGTGTGAGCCGTTTGGTAGGTGCGCCTCCAGGATACGTGGGTTATGACGAAGGAGGTCAGTTGACTGAAGCCGTACGTAGAAAACCATATTCTGTAATTTTGTTAGACGAGATCGAAAAAGCGCATCCGGATACATTCAATATCTTGTTGCAAGTTCTGGATGAAGGTCGTTTGACAGATAATAAAGGTCGTCTGGCTGATTTTAAAAATACAATTATCATCATGACATCCAATATGGGAAGTCAGATTATACAAGAGAAATTCGAGAACTTAAAAGGCGGTATCGAAGCTGCTACCGAAGCTGCAAAAACTGAAGTTTTAGGATTATTGAAACAAACCGTTCGTCCGGAATTTATAAACCGTATCGACGAAATCGTAATGTTTACGCCTTTAACGGTAGAAAACATTTCTAAAATTGTGAGTTTGCAGCTTAAGAGTGTTACCAAAATGCTGGCCTTACAAGGTATTGCTATGGATGCTACACCGGAAGCTATTAAATATTTGTCTGACAAAGGTTACGATCCGCAGTTTGGTGCGAGACCGGTAAAACGTGTGGTACAAAGAGAAGTGCTGAATCAATTGTCGAAAGAAATTTTGGCAGGAAACATCACTACAGACAGCATCATTTTATTAGATGCTTTTGATGGGCAATTGGTATTTAGGAACCAAACCCATATTGAAAAATAATTTTTTTTGGTTTTATTTTTTTGAGATAAGCACCAGTCGAAAGGCTGGTGCTTTTTTTTATGTAATTTTATAATTCTTCTCTTTTTAATACTACTTTACGTAAGAATTAATATATATTTGAATAGCTAATAATTAAAACAACTATATGAAAAGAAACCAACCCACTTTTTTAATATTATTTATTTCCTATATTTCATTTATGACTAATAGTTATGCGCAGGAAAGTATAGTAGTTTCCGGAGGAAATGCAACAGGAACCGGCGGTTCATCAAGTTATTCAATCGGACAAGTAGTGTATGCTAGTTTACCTGGATCAAATGCATATGTTTTACAAGGAATCCAACAGCCTTATGAGATCATTACTTTAGGAAATGACGAATTTTATGGGATTAATTTATTAATGACCGCATATCCTAATCCTACTGTTGATGTCCTTAATTTAGTTATAGTTAATGATAAATTAGATGATTTAGCATATAATTTATTTGACATCAATGGCAAAATAATATCTGGAAATTCTAAGATAACAAACTCTGAAACGAGTGTTTCCATGCAGGGATTAAATCAGGGGATTTATTTTCTGGGAATAACTAATAATAACAAAACGATAAAAACTTTTAAAATCATTAAAAAATAATAATTTAACAGCAGAAAGATATATGAAAAAAATTACTCTTCTATTACTACTATTAAGCTCTTTTACTATTTTATTCGCACAGGCTCCTCAAAAAATGAATTATCAATCTGTTATTCGTAAAACAGATGGAACATTAGTAGCGAGTGCTTTAGTAAGTATAAAAATCAGTATTATATTCGATACTGCAAATGGTAACCCTAGTTATATCGAAACACAAACCACAACAACAAATAATAACGGATTAGCAACAATAGAAATAGGTGGCGGAACACCAGTTACGGGAACTTTTGCAGCTATCAATTGGGGAGCCGGATCACATTTTATTAAGACAGAAATTGACCCAACAGGAGGAAGTAATTATACAATCAGCGGAACAAGCCAACTTTTGAGTGTGCCATATGCACTATATGCCGGGAGTAGCCAAAATAAAGGAAAAACAAGTATAGTTATAACAGGTGATATTACTGATGCGCAGGCAGCAGCGCAAATAGCAGCTGAGTTTGGGCCTCAGACGGAAAATGTTTACGTTCTGAACACAACAAATTTGACAACCTTAGATTTAAGTTCAGTAAAAAAAATAATAAATCTGGATATAAGTGAAAATTTAAAATTAGTTACTATAAATTTAAATAACCTTAGTGAAGTTTATAATGATCTGCGTATACGAAAAAATGAAAAACTAAGCTCAATTTTATTTCCTGTTTTAAAAAGCATATATGGATTTGATTCCAGGATTATTGATAATTCATCCTTACAATCTATTACTTTGCCTTTGTTAACTAAGGCTCAAAGTATTTTTTTTAGAGGCAATACTTTTCTTAGCTCTATTGACTTACCATTGTTATCCTCAGTTGATAATAGAGAGTCAAGTCTTAATTTTGATAACAATGCGTTACCAAGTTCTCAGGTTAATTTGATTTTAAGCAGGATGTTAAACCTTTCTCCTGCTTCAGGAAAATTTATTAGTTTACAGAATCAAAATCCGCCAGCTCCTCCTACAGGTCAAGGTCTTGTTACTAAAACAACTTTAATAAATGCAGGTAATAGCGTTGTAACGGATTAATTAATAACTATTATATTAAGGAAAACACTGGTAGAAATGCTGGTGTTTTTTTGCTTATAAAAGTTTCAAATCCGTAAATCATGAAACTTTTTTTTGAAGTAATATAAAAACAGTTAAAGATTAGTTTCTCAAATTTACATAAGGATATTTTTTTACCTATAGTCAATTGAATAATAATTTAAAACAAACATTATGAACAATATTTTTAGAGGATTAATAGCAGGTTACGGTGCAAAAAAATTAGGAGGAGGATGCTTGGGAACCGTGTTGGTTTTTGTCATTATCTGGGTGCTTTTAGGCCAATGCAGTTAATTTTTAAATGAAAAAATTAGCAAAAAAGTCTTAGATTAGCGCAGATAAATAATCAAGCGGCTAAATTAAACTGAATGCTAAAAATCAGTTTATTACACCGTTTTTAAAAATAAATAAATTAAAATGGCATCAGGTTTTTTTGTACTATTAGATGATATTGCAGCAATTATGGATGATGTTGCAGTAATGAGTAAAGTTGCAGCAAAAAAAACAGCAGGGATTTTAGGCGATGATTTAGCGGTGAATGCTGAGAAAGCTTCTGGTTTTGCGTCATCGAGAGAACTTCCGGTATTGTGGGCAATTAGTAAAGGTTCATTGCTGAATAAAGTAATCATTTTGCCAATTGCATTTTTGCTAAGTGCATTTTTACCAGTTGCAATCATTGTAATTTTAGTACTTGGAGGGCTTTTTTTAGCCTACGAAGGAGCCGAGAAAATATATGAGTTTATATTTCCACATTCGCACGAAGAATCAGAGGGGATTACAACGCAAACCTTTACCGAAGCTGAAATTCTGGAAGCAGAAAAAGGAAAAGTAAAGTCGGCAATCTTAACTGATTTTATTTTATCTGTAGAAATTGTGATTATTGCCTTAGGCACGGTAATCGGTAAACCTATTTTATCTCAGGTTATTGTCGTCTCAATAATCGCAGTTATTGCAACAGTTGGGGTGTACGGTATTGTAGCTCTCATTGTTAGAATGGATGAAGCAGGTTTTAAACTGATTCAGATTAGTAAAAAAGAGAATGGAATTTTAAAATTTATCGGAAATATATTGGTACAGGCACTTCCAAAAGTTATCAAAGCTTTAACTATAATTGGTACAATAGCGCTAATTCTCGTAGCAGGCGGAATATTCGTGCATTATATCCCGTTTTTCCATCATTTAATGCCTAAAATTAATATCCCTTCCATTATAAAAGAGTTTGTAGTAGGTTTAGTATTAGGATTTATAGTTCTGGCAATTGTAAGCTTATTTAAAAAGATATTTTCAAAGAAAAAGTAACATAAAGGTTCTATCATAAAATTTTAAAATACCAGTCGAAAGGCTGGTATTTTTTTTTGGCAAGACCATCATTTTCAGCAGGCCTTTTGTCCCGCTGTCCACTATATCTTTTTATCTGAAAAAAGGCAGATAAAAAAGATGCCGTTTCCATCTGGACCAGGGTATAAAATTTAGTTTTTATAAGAAATAACTGTTTTTGTGTGTTTTTTTTTATTTAGCTAAACTTTTGATTTATAATTGTTTGATCTTTTTTGAAAATTATTTAACAGTTTGTTCAAGCAACCAAAGCAACGCATTTACATCTTCATAGTAATTAACAATTAATTATTATTTTATATGAAAAGTTTTAAATTAAAATCAGCTTTAGTAGTATTATTTTTATCAACAGTATTTGTTTCATGCAGTAATGATGACGATCATGCAGTTGCTCCTGTAAAATCAAAAGTAGCATTGGTTACAGAAGTTAAAGGTCCTGCAACCGGAAAAATAAACGAAGAATTGAGTTATGATGTTACTTTTATTGTAGACAACGCTTGCGGAGAATTTGATAAAATTAGTGATGTAACAATTGGTTCAGTAAAAGGTTTACAGGTTGAGGCAAAATATCCATCAGAAGTTTGTACACAACAAGTACCGGATCCTAAAAAAACAGTTTATAAATTCAAATCAGCAACAAAAGGAACTTTTGAAATTAAATTCAAAAAATCTGAAACGGAATTCTTAACAACAAAAGTGGTTATCGAATAAATAGGTTCCTGGTGGATAAATTTTAGGTGAGAAACCATTTTGCAAATAGGAGTTCATCAGAATTAAATATTTGTAAAATGGTTTTCTTTTTTTGGAAATTAATTTTATTTTAGAATATATAAATGCTTACAACAGTGATTGAAAGTTATCAGGAAGAAGAAATAGTTGCTTTTTAAGTTGATGGAGAAACAATTACCGGAAGTGTATATAAAGCTGAATTGGTTAATGCAAGATTAGAAATTGAAAAAGGAGCATTCACTTCACAGGATGATTTAGAAAGAGAATCTGAGAATTGGTAAATGAGTACAATAAAAAAAGTGGTTTAGACTAATACAGCCAAAGATCAGTTAAAAGACAATTTATAATTATTACAAGGAGAAATCAGTTCAAGGCGCAAATAATATAAAAAAGGAGCTTAATTAGCTCTTTTTTTAATTTGTGCCAATCCGTGAGCAAAAATAATCTCGCAAAGTCGCAGAGAAAATTAACTTTGCGTACTTGCGACTTTGCGAAATAACCTTTGCGTTCTTTGAGGTTAATAACAAAACGTTAGACTTTGCCATTCCTCTAAAAATTACTATTTTTGCACTCTAAATTTTATGTCATGCCGAAAAGAAAATATAAAATCGCCGTTATACAATTAAATCTTAACGACGTTGCCGAAAATAATCTAAAAAAATGTATCAGCTGGGTAAAAGACGCTGCCAATAAAGGCGCTGAAGTGATCTTATTGCCTGAATTATATAGCAGTCATTATTTTTGCCAAAGCGAAGATGTCGATAATTTTGCATTAGCAGAACCACTTTACAGCACTTCATTTATTGCTTTTAGCGAATTGGCAAAAGAATTAGGAGTTGTAATTATTGTTCCTTTTTTCGAAAAAAGAATGGCAGGAATCTACCACAATAGTGCTTACATTATTGACACTGATGGTACAGAGGCTGGTTTATACCGTAAAATGCACATTCCGGACGATCCTCATTTCTATGAAAAATTCTATTTTACACCGGGAGATTTAGGTTTTCAGGCAATTGAAACTAAAAAAGGAAAAATTGGAACCCTTATTTGTTGGGATCAATGGTATCCGGAAGCTGCTCGTATTACAGCTCTAAAAGGTGCCGAAGTTTTATTTTATCCAACAGCTATTGGATGGCATCCAAAAGAAAAAGAACAATATGGTGAAAACCAATATGGTGCCTGGATGAACGTAATGAAAGGCCATGCAGTTGCCAATGGCGTTTTTGTTGCTGCTGCAAACAGAATTGGTTTAGAAAAATATATTGAAGGAACAGAGGGAATTCAGTTTTGGGGAGCCTCATTTATTGCGGGGCCACAAGGTGAGATTTTAGCGCAGGCTTCTCATGATCAGGAAGAAATTTTAATTGCCGAAGTTGATTTGGATCTTCAGGAAAATGTACGTCAGAACTGGCCATTTTTCAGAGACAGAAGAATTGATGCTTTTGGCGATATTACGAAAAGAGCCATTGACTAATCCGGTCAATTTGTAAATATTAAAAGGACGAAATGTAAATTTCGTCCTTTTTTATTTTTCTTTAAAGCCAAAAAAAATCCGCTTCAGAATATTCCGAAGCGGATTTTTAAAAATATATACTAAGATTATTTTACTTTGAAAGTAACTCTTCTTACGATTTGACGTGCTTCTTTAGAATTTTTATTCACAGAAGTATCTTCACCGTTAGCAATTACATTCAATCTTGAAGCATCAATTCCAGCATTTTCAGCTACTTTTTTCACAGCTTCAGCTCTTTTTCTTGATAATTCAGTATTATAACTTGAACTTCCAATTTCGTCAGCATATCCTACGATATCTGCAGATTTACCCGGATTGTTTTTCAGGTATTTCACTAAGAAATCAACACCAGATAAAGAAGCATTTGTTGGTTTAGAAGAGTTAAAGTCGAAATATACATTCACATATCCTCCGTTGATCAATTCTTCAACAGTATTGTTTGTTGCAGTTGATTCAGCACCTTTTTTAACATAAGTTTTGTCTAAGTAGCTTTCTAATTCGTCCGGAACACCATTTTGATTGTTATCAATAGATTGTCCTTTAGTATTTACAGCAACTCCCGAAACAGTATTAGGTTCTAAGTCATACAAATCAGCAACACCATCTTTATCAGTATCAATAAGATTCGTCTCAATTGTAGTCACTCTGTCTTCTAATTTGTTTAATCTTTCATTTTCTTCAGAATACCAGTCAGCATGTTTTGTGTTTTTACCTAAGTAAAAAGTCAAACCAACAGAAGCATTTAATAATACACCATCTAATGAACCTGTATTTGTTGTTCCCTGTCCATCAAAGTTATGGTTTTGTCTTCCGTTCACGATACCTGTAAGATCTCCTGTTAAAGCAATTCTGTTGCTTAATCTAATTTGTCCTGTTAAACCAGCAATTCCATGAGCCATGTAATCTTTTCCGTCAAACCCTTTGTCTGAACTTAATTGAGAAACACCAAATCCACCATGTGCCAATAAACCAAAAGTATTTGTCCAGGTTTCGAAGTTTAAAGCTCTGCCAAGGTTAATAACCCCTTGTAAACTTGCTCTGTAATATTTACTGTCGAATTCAGGAGTATCATTTTTTTCCTGAAACTGATCATACCCAACATCTAATTTTAAACCGAATTTAGGATTAAACATGTATCTCACTCCTAAATCTGCATGAAACGGACTAAGTGATTCTGTAGAATAACCAGGAGTTACTGTTCTAAGAGGTTTGTTAACCCCACCATTTAATTCGATAGACCATTTATTGTATGAAGGTGCGTCAATTGTAGGTTGTGCTGAAGTTGTTGCCATATTTTGTGCACCCGCAGCAAACGTTAGTAGTAAAAGTGATACTGAAGCTAATTTCTTTTTCATGATATCCAATGTTTTAATTTAATTGTTATTAAAAGCCTTATTTTTTTTAGACTCAGGACAAAATTATATCACGAACTTTAAAATGTGTTCTATTTGCTCTTACATAATTCCCATCTTTTGGGTTTTAATTGTGTAAATACGTTAAAAGAATCAAAAGATTTGAGCAAAAAAAAGAGCTAAATTTAATATTTAGCTCTTTATAGAATTTGTAAAAGTAAGCGTTATTTTAAATCGGGCTGGTAAATTTTTAGAGATCCATCTCCCTCACTACTAACGACTAACAAACTTCTTTTTGTTGGACTTTTAGAGGCTGGAATAAAAAGAATCCCCTCTGGGGCATCGCCGGTTTTTACCGTTTGCAAATATTGTGGCGAATTTGGATTTGTTACATCATAAGTCATAAAAGCATCCGATCTTTCTAAACCAACAAACAGAATATTCTGACTTCCCATCTTTACCGCAACCACAGCTTCTGGTTCAGAACCTTTGTCATCGCTGCGTTTGTCATCATAAGTTCCCAGTTCATTTGTCTTTTTGTCTACGTCATTTTTGCTGTCAAAAACAATTTTTCCGGTATTGCCATTCCAAATTGAGAAAGAACGCGCACCAAAAGCAACCATTTCGTCAAGATCACCATCTCCGTCAGTATCGCCCATATCTGTAATAAGGTTCAGTCTTCCTAAATTACTTTCTAGTTTTAAAGTTGCAGCGTCGGGGAAAACAGTAGCGTCAAGCTTCATATCCTTCATTCTTTTTATATCAGTATAAGCTGCATATTCTCTTGCATCACCTTCGTTTGCCGTGACAAAATAAGGAACATTACCAGTAGAAAAATGACTAATCCCATCAGGCATAAACATGCCTTTTACTTTCCAGGGGTTAAAAGCAACTTTATCATCCTTATCGCTTACATCAATAGGATTTTCAGCAGTATTAAAGTTTTTAAATCCTAAAGGATAAATGGCTGTAATCGTTTTAGAAGTCAAATCTACTTTTGCAACACCATTGTTTTCCTGTAAAGTTACCCAGGCAGTTTTAGAATCGTCTGAAATAGTTACATATTCAGGTTCGATATCCTGAGCAAAGCTTTTTGCAAATTTTGAAACGCGAAAGCCTTCTTTTTGCAAAGCAGCAGATTGACTGGCAAAAGATGCAAAATCTAACGTAGTCACCGCATAATTATTAGCAACTTCAATAATAGAAATCGTTCCGTTTGGATCTTGCGAATAATCGGTATTTGGTTCGCCTTCATTAGCTGTCATGATATATTTCCCATCTGGCGAAAAAGTAACCATATCAGGCAATGCGCCAACAGTAATTTGTTTGATTAAACTATAATCCGTAGTGTTGAAGACAGCTACTTTTCCGTTTCCCTGCTTGTTTATAGTCGACTCTAAGGCAACGGCCAATTTTCCATCAAACACAGCGACACTATTAGAAGCTCCTTCGTATGGCGTTAAATCAATTTTACCAATTTTAGTTGGTTTTGTCGGATCAGATAAATCAATCACATCAATTTGATTGGTTCCGCTATTATTTACCGTAAAAAGTCTTTTTGTTTTTTCGTCGTAAGCCGTAATTTCTGCAGCCCCTTCACCACCAATGGTGATCGAACCAATTTCTTTAAAAGTTCCGGGGTTTTCATTTACAAGCACTTCAGGCTCGTTTTTTGAATTCTCATCATTATTACAACTTACCATAATAGATAAAGCTGCTAATAATGAAATACTTAGTTTTTTCATTTTGTGTGTGTTTTAGTTTTGCCAAATGTAATTAGCCGGAGGAAAGCATATATTAAGGTTGTATTATTTAATCTTTAACTTAATTTTTATCAGATAATTGATCAAAATCAGATATGATTTTGGTTCGGCTATTTTATAATCCTTCTGAATGCTTATCTTTGTACACTTTCAAATTTAGAACCTATTTATGTCAACAAATAATAGAAGATTTCCAGCAGAATGGGAAAAACAACAAGGAATTGTATTGTGTTTTCCACATAATGGTAACGACTGGCCAGGAAAATACGAGGCTGTTCAATGGGCTTTTGTGGAATTTATTAAAAAAGTAGCCACTTTTGAAACTGTTTTTTTGGTCGTAGCCGATGAAAAACTCAAAGAAAAAGTAGCCGAAATGTTAGAAAGAGCACGTGTAAATATTTCCAATGTCTCTTTTATAATTCATAAAACCAACAGAAGCTGGATGCGTGATTCCGGGCCCATTATTGTAAAAAATGGTTCAAAAAGAGAGGCGCTGAATTTCAATTTTAATGGCTGGGCAAAATATAAAAATTACCAGTTAGACAAATTTGTTCCGGGTAAAATAGCTGATTTTATTGATGTTCCGCTAACGCAGGTAGTGTATAAAGGAAAATCCGTAATTGTAGAAGGCGGCGCCATTGATGTAAACGGAAGAGGGACTTTATTAACATCGGAAGAATGTTTGATGCACCCGTCTATTCAGGTTAGAAATAAAAACTTTACCAAAGAAGATTACGAAGCTGTTTTTAAAGAATATCTTGGCATAACAAACGTAATTTGGCTTGGTGACGGAATAGAAGGTGATGATACTCACGGTCACATTGACGATTTATGCCGATTTGTAAATGAAGATACGATTGTAACAATCGTTGAAACAGATAAAAATGATGCTAATTACAAACCACTACAAGATAATTTGAAACGTTTGCAAAATGCAAAATTAGAAGACGGAAAATCGCCCACTATTGTAGCATTGCCAATGCCAAAACGGGTAGATTTCGAAACTTTGAGATTACCGGCAAGTTATGCTAACTTCTTAATTTTGAATAATTGTGTTTTGGTTCCTACTTTTAATGATAGCAATGATAGAGTTGCATTAAACATATTATCAGAATGTTTTCCTGATCGTGAAGTAATCGGGATTAGTTGTATTGATTTTATTTGGGGATTTGGAACCTTACATTGTTTAAGCCAGCAGATTCCGGCGTAATTGCCACGAAGGCACAAAGGCGCTAAGTTTTTTTAGTTTTACATATAATTTAATCTCGCGAAGTCGCAAAGGTTTTGTTCTTAAGTTTTTGCTTTTAACCTTTGCGCCTCTGCGACTTTGTGAGATTCAAACATAAAGGATTAACGTATTGTAAAAAAATGCAGCATAAAAAAAACCTTGGCGAGAACCAAGGTTTTGTGTTTTATATCTGTTCAGATAATTTATCTGCTCTTCATGGTCTTATAAAAGGAGGTAATAATTGACTTGAAACCTCTCCAAAACCAAGACGTACTTCAGCATTTTCGCAGAAACCTCTAATGATTACCGTATCATTATCTTCGATAAATTTACGTTCGCTGCCATCTTTTAATTTTATAGGATTTTTTCCTCCCCATGTTAACTCTAACATTGAGCCAAAACTATCAGGAGTAGGACCGGAAATGGTTCCTGAACCCATCATATCACCAGAATTAACACGACATCCGTTTGATGTATGATGCGCTAATTGTTGGCTCATGGACCAATATAAATACTTAAAGTTTGATTTTGAAACTATGGTCTCTTCAGCTTCTTCAGGCTTAATTGAAACTTCTAAATGAATATCGAAAGCTTTTTTACCTTTCGTCTGCAGATAAGGAAGAGGTGACGGATCTTGTTTAGGACCTTTAGTTCTAAAAGGTTCCAAGGCATCCATAGTCACAATCCACGGAGAAATTGAGGTGGCAAAGTTTTTAGCTAAAAATGGTCCAAGAGGCACATATTCCCATTTTTGGATGTCACGAGCACTCCAGTCATTGAGTAAAACCATTCCGAAAATATAATCTTCGGCTTCATACGTTGGGATATTTTCTCCCATTATATTTACATCGGTTGTAATAAAAGCGGTTTCCAATTCAAAATCAACTAAACGGGACGGTCCAAAAACCGGATATTTCTCGCCAGCCGGTAAAGTTTGTCCCATTGGTCGGTGTACAGGAATTCCGGACGGAACAATAGTTGAACTTCTTCCGTGGTAACCAACCGGAATATGCAGCCAGTTTGGTAATAAAGCATTTTCAGGATCGCGGAACATTTTTCCAACGTTCGTAGCGTGTTCTTTACTCGAATAAAAGTCAGTATAATCACCAATTAAAACAGGTAATTGCATCTCGACATCGTCGATTTTAAAAATAACAACATCGCGATCTTTTGTTGAATCTCTAAGTTGTGGATTGGTTTCGTCGAAAATATCAGCGATACGATTTCGAACCAAACGCCATGTTTTTTTTCCGTCAGAAATAAAATCATTTAGCGTGTCCTGCATGAACATATCATCTGTTAAATCTATTCCTGAAAAATAGTTTAATTGTTGTAAAGCCCCTAAATCTATAGCGTAATCGCCAATTCGTGTTCCTACTGTAACGACATTTTCTTTCGTCAGAAATACACCGAAAGGAATATTTTGAATAGGGAAGTCGCTATTTTCTGGGACTTCTAACCATGATTTTCTTTTGGTATCGTTAGCGGTTATTGGCATGTGGATGTTAATTATTTGTTGAAAAATTCTACGTCAAATATATCATAATCTAGCAGTTTGACAAACGTTTTTTTGTATTTTTGCAGGAAATTAACGAAAAACGAAAAAATGCAACGCGACGAACAAATTTTTGACCTTATACTAGAGGAACAAGACAGACAAATTCACGGATTAGAACTTATCGCTTCAGAGAATTTTGTAAGTGATGAGGTAATGGAAGCAGCTGGTTCTGTTTTAACTAACAAATATGCTGAGGGATATCCTGGCAAAAGATACTACGGCGGTTGCGAAGTAGTTGACGTTATTGAGCAAATTGCAATTGACAGAGCGAAAGAATTATTTGGCGCTGAATATGCAAACGTTCAGCCACATTCAGGATCTCAGGCAAATACAGCAGTTTACCACGCTTGTTTAAATCCTGGGGATACTATTTTAGGTTTTGACTTATCTCATGGTGGTCACTTAACTCACGGTTCTCCTGTAAACTTTTCAGGCCGTTTATACAAACCGGTTTTTTATGGTGTAGATGCTGAAACAGGTCGTTTAGACTATGATAAAATTCAGGAAATTGCAACTAAAGAGCAACCAAAATTAATCATTGCCGGAGCGTCTGCCTATTCTCGTGATATGGATTTTGCACGTTTCAGAGAAATTGCTGACAGCGTAGGAGCCATCTTGTTTGCTGATATTTCTCACCCTGCAGGTCTTATTGCAAAAGGATTAATGAACGACCCAATCCCTCATTGTCATATTGTTTCTACAACAACACACAAAACTTTACGCGGACCACGCGGAGGTTTGATCCTGATGGGTAAAGATTTCGAAAACCCACAAGGTTTGAAAACGCCAAAAGGAGAAATCAGAATGATGTCATCTTTATTGGATCTTGCTGTTTTCCCGGGAAATCAGGGTGGGCCTTTAATGCACATTATCGCTGCTAAAGCAGTAGCTTTTGGTGAGGCATTAAAAGATGAATTCTTTACTTATGCGATGCAATTGCAAAAAAATGCAAATGCTATGGCAGATGCTTTCGTAAAAAGAGGATACAAAATTATTTCTGGCGGAACTGATAACCACATGATGCTTATTGACTTAAGAAATAAAAACATTTCTGGTAAAGAAGCTGAAAATGCATTAGTAAAAGCAGAAATTACAGTAAATAAAAACATGGTTCCATTTGATGATAAATCACCATTTGTAACTTCAGGAATCCGTGTTGGAACAGCAGCAATCACAACTCGTGGTTTAGTTGAAGAAGATATGGAAACTATCGTAGCATTAATCGATAAAGTATTAGCTGATCACACAAATGAAGCAGTTATCGAAGAAGTAGCTAACGAAGTAAATGAAATGATGAGCGAAAGACCGATTTTCGTATACTAAAAATTAGTCATAAAGTCTTAAAGTCGAAGGTCGAAAGTCTTGGAATGGAATGTAAATTTCTATTTTAGTTTTTGATCTTCGACTTTTATTTTAAGGAATTTTGACTTTACAACTTTATGACTTTTTAACTTTAAGACTTAAAAGAAATGGGCGTACTAAGATTACAATTGCCAACAGATCCAAGATGGGTCAATATTGTAGAAAAAAATATTGAAGAAATCCTGACAGATCATGCCTGGTGCGAGCAAAAAGCAGCAACCAATGCGATTACAATTATTACCAACAACTCTGAATATCAGGATTTAGTGAAAGATTTATTGGCTTTGGCCAAAGAAGAAATCGATCATTTTGAGCAGGTTCACAATATCATCATTAAAAGAGGATTAAAACTAGGCCGCGAGCGCAAGGACGATTATGTAAATGAATTGTATTTATACATGAAGAAAAGTGGAGACGGAAGCAGAGTTTCAGGTCTGGTTGAAAGACTATTATTTTCAGCGATGATTGAAGCCAGAAGCTGCGAACGTTTTAAAGTACTGTCCGAAAACATCCAGGACGAAGAATTAGCTGTTTTCTACAGGGATTTAATGGAGAGTGAAGCAGGGCATTATACTACTTTTATTACTTACGCCAGAAAGTACGGAGTAGGAATTGATGTTGAAAAACGCTGGAGAGAATGGCTGGCCTTTGAAGAATCCATTATTACCAATTACGGAAAAGGCGAAACGATTCACGGATAAGTTTTGGTTTCAGGTTTGAAACTTTGAGAATATCTGTAAAATCTTTGAGTACCTCTGCGGAATTAAAAAGTAACTTTAAATCCGTATTAAATTAAGACAAAGTTTTGGCAATCTAAAATCAACAATCTGATATTGGAATTGTTGATAAAATGAATGATTAATTTTTGGATGAATTATAAGAGTTCACTTTCATAATGGGTATATTTGAAAGTAACGAAAACCAAAAGCCATGAGAATAGAAACGGATCTTAAATTAGGATTTAAAGATGTCATGATCAGACCAAAACGATCTGTATTAAAAAGCAGGTCAGAAGTCTCTTTAGAACGGAATTTTAAATTTTTACACAGTACCGCTATCTGGACAGGAATCCCCATTATGGCTGCCAATATGGATACCGTGGGTACCTTTGAAATGGCAAAAGTTCTGGCCAAAGAAAAACTTTTTACAGCCATTCATAAACATTATACACTCCAGCAGTGGAATGCTTTTTTGAAAAATGCAGCACCAGAATTCTACAACTATATAGCAATAAGTACAGGAACAGGAGCTGAAGATTTTGTAAAGGTGGAGCAGATAATTACAGCAAATCCTTTATTGAAATTTATTTGTATTGATGTCGCCAATGGATATTCAGAGCATTTTGTTCAGTTTTTAAAACAAATGCGTAAACAATACCCGGATAAGGTTATTATTGCTGGCAATGTTGTTACTGGCGAAATGGTTGAGGAATTACTGTTGGTTGGAGCAGATATTGTAAAGGTTGGAATTGGTCCCGGTTCTGTTTGTACAACTCGTATAAAAACAGGTGTTGGATATCCGCAACTTTCGGCTATTATCGAATGTGCCGATGCGGCTCATGGTTTAGGCGGACATATTATCAGTGATGGAGGCTGCGCTACTCCGGGAGATATTGCTAAGGCATTTGGCGCTGGTTCAGATTTTGTAATGCTGGGCGGAATGTTGGCTGGACATACGGAAAGCGGCGGGGAAATGATCGAAATTGACGGTCAGAAATTCAAACAATTTTACGGAATGAGCTCTACAACGGCCATGCACAAACATGTGGGCGGAGTGGCCGAATACAGAGCAAGCGAAGGAAAAACAGTTCAGGTACCTTTTAAAGGTCAGGTCATCAATACAGTTCTGGATATTTTAGGAGGTTTAAGAAGTACGTGTACGTATGTTGGCGCTTCCCGATTAAAAGAGCTCACCAAACGAACTACTTTTATAAGAGTAAGTGAACAGGAAAATCAAATTTTTACCAATTAAAATATTTCAAAATACAATATGATTACGATTTCAGCAGCAGGTTTAAACGATATAAAAATAATTAAGGAAATTACAAATGTAACCTGGCCAATTACTTACGGAGAAATATTGTCTCAAGAGCAATTAGATTATATGTTAGGTCTGTTTTATTCTGATGAAGCACTAACAAAGCAAATTCAGAATAAAGAACAGTTGTTTTATTTAATTTTAGATTCAGAATCCACAATAGGATTTATAGGAGTTGAGCATAATTATAAAAATGAAGCTGCAACCAAAATTCATAAAATTTACCTTCTTCCTGAAACACAAGGAAAAGGAATTGGCAAAAAAGTTTTTGATTTAATTGAAAAATTGGCTGTAGCAAACAATTCAAAGCATCTTTTATTAAATGTAAACCGTTTTAATACCGCATTAAATTTCTATAAGAAGATAGGGTTCGAAATTAAAGAAACAGTCGATATAGAAATTGGAAATGGATATTTGATGGAAGATTATGTGATGGGGAAGAATATTTAGTTTTTTAGCCAGTTCTGTTTACTCGAAAGTCAAAAAAAGTTTTGCAGGTTAAATGATACTTTATATTCCAAATAATACTCCTTTATTTTTAAACGGAATAACTTTTTGAGAAAACGTTAACTGAAAAAGAATTAAAAATAAGGGAATAACTATTTTTTCATTGAATGCATTTTTTTAAAGTTTTGACAATTTCAGTTCATGAATAAACATTGTATTAACTCACAATTACATCATGTTTAAACAATAATCCTTTTACTTCTTTCAAAGCAAAAACAGCTTTCTTCAGTTTGGTTTTTGATGGGTCAATGGTATAATTGTAGCTTGTTTTAAAATCGGCTTTGTTGGCAATTGCTTTATCAAATTCTGAGCGGTATAAATCACAGTTCTCAAAAAGGACACTCGTGAGGTCGGTTGCCATAAAATCTACCGCAATTAAACTGCAATTGGTAAACGTGGTTCCTTTTATTTTTAGGGTATAAAACTTTGAGAAATCCAGCATACAATCGTAAAAATGAACTTCAAAAATAAGCTTATCGCACATGGCAAAATTCACTTCTTTTATCTCACACCGATTAAAAGTGACTGTTCTAAAAGCTACATAATTGATTTTGGCTTCATTAAAAATACAATCATTAAAAACACAATCGATAAAAGTAACCGCTAAAAAAGTGCAGGCAGAAAAATTACAGTTATTAAAAATACAACATTCAAAATCCTTGAAATTAACATCATCTCTGCCATAAGTAATAGTATTGTATTCTTTATCAAGGAAATATTCAGACTCTTTTTTCAATCTTGCTTTTGCTAATTATTTTGAAGCCGAAAGATAATAATTATGAGTTTATTAATGGATAGTAAACAAGCATATTTTAGCTGTTTAGTCATAAAATTCAGAAAAAATAAAAAGTCAGTACATAGGCGATACTCAAATAATTTGAGATTGATTTATATGTTATAATTTTATTAATTTGATATTTTTTGAATCTTAAAATGATAAGTGTTTAATTTTTAGGCTTGGTTTTTAGGAAAAACTTGTGATATTTTGATTTGAAAAACTTTATTATAATAGTTCTTTGGCGTAGCTTTACACTGATTTTTTTAAATTAAAACGTAATAATTTATATTATATGGAATCAACAAGAAAAGAACATGATTTTTTAGGAGAATTAGACATTCCAAATCATCTGTATTATGGTATCCAAACTTTCAGGGCTGTAGAAAATTTTAATATTACAGGAATTCCAATATCAAAAGAGCCGCTTTTTATTAAAGCGTTGGGTTATGTTAAAAAAGCAGCTGCTTTAGCCAATAAAGATTGTGGTGCACTTGACTCAAAAATTGCCGAAGCTATTTGTTACGGAAGCGATCAGGTTATTGCCGGTAAATTTGATCAGGAATTTGTAAGCGATTTAATTCAGGGAGGGGCAGGAACCTCTGTAAATATGAATGCGAATGAAGTAATTGCCAATATTGGCCTGGAATATCTGGGACATAAAAAAGGTGAATATAACTTTTTGCACCCTAACAATCATGTCAACTGTTCTCAGTCTACAAATGATGCTTATCCATCAGCTTTTAGAATTGCACTTTATCTTAAAATGGAAAGTTTCATAAAAACATTAGAAGGTTTAGAAGTTGCTTTTGCTGCAAAAGGCGAAGAATTTAAAAGTGTTTTAAAAATGGGAAGAACGCAGTTGCAGGATGCTGTCCCGATGACTTTAGGACAAGAATTTAAATCATACGCTACAACAATAGGAGAAGATGTTAAAAGATTAAAAGATGCTCAAAGTCTGGTTTTAGAAATTAATATGGGCGCCACAGCCATTGGCACGAGAGTAAACGCTCCGGAAGGATATCCTGAAATTTGTGTAAATTACTTAGCCAAAGAAGTGGGGATTCCGTTAACACTTTCTCCGGATCTGATTGAAGCAACTGTTGATACCGGGGCGTATGTTCAAATTATGGGAACCTTGAAAAGGACTGCAGTAAAAATTTCTAAAATCTGTAATGATTTAAGATTGTTGAGTTCCGGACCAAGAACAGGTTTCAATGAAATCAATTTACCGGCACGTCAGCCGGGATCTTCAATTATGCCCGGAAAAGTAAATCCGGTAATTCCGGAAGTCGTGAACCAGACTTGTTTTTATGTAATTGGTCAGGATTTAACCGTTACTATGGCTGCTGAAGCCGGACAATTGCAACTAAATGTAATGGAACCGGTGATTGCTTTTGCGATGTTTACCTCGCTGGATTATCTTTCAAATGCGATTCAGACTTTAATTGATAAATGTGTGAACGGAATAACAGCAAATATAGATCATTGCTATAATATGGTTATGAACAGTATTGGAATCGTAACGCAATTAAACCCGATTTTAGGTTATGAAGAAAGTGCCAGTATTGCCGGTGAAGCCTTAAAAATGAATAAAAGTGTACATGAAATTGTAGTTGTTGAAAGAAAACTAATTACTCAGGAAAAATGGGATGAAATTTATTCATTAGAAAACTTAATTCATCCTAAGTTCATTACGAAATAAAGTATTTGTTCAAAATACATTCTACAAGCCGTCAATTTTTTATTGCCGGCTTTTTTATTGGGGTAAATTCGGATGTAGTTAATGTAAAGTACTGAAAATGATATATGTATTTGCATAAGGGTTGAGTGTTATTTCGAAAAATTAAACTTTAAAATGGTAGCTTTTTTTAAAATAAAATTTGTTATTTTCTTTTGAATTCAAAAGTTATTGTTCATAATTAAATCATAATTTATAACTATTGTGATTTATATTTTTAAAGGCAATCCCTATTTTTGTTATTCATACCACTAATAATATGAAATTACTTATAGTCGAAGACGAGCCAAATCTTTTATCTATTTTACGCAAAGGATTTGCCGAAAACAACAATGAAGTTAGTGTCGCAATGGATGGAAAAACAGCCCTTGAAATGCTTCATAATTATAATTTTGATGTTGTAATCTTAGATGTAATGTTACCGGATATTAATGGAATTGAAATTTGCAGACGTCTGCGTGCGAGTAAGAATTTTGTTCCTGTCTTGCTTTTAACAGCCCTTGGGACTTCTGAAAATATTGTAACCGGACTCAATGCCGGTGCCGATGATTACCTAGTTAAACCTTTTAAATTTGGGGAACTAGATGCCAGAATAAATGCACTGCATCGAAGAGCACATCAGGAAACAGAAAAAATTGACAGCATAACAATTGGTGATTTAGA
This sequence comes from Flavobacterium sp. FlaQc-48, assembly GCF_044007335.1. Lineage (NCBI taxonomy): Bacteria > Pseudomonadati > Bacteroidota > Flavobacteriia > Flavobacteriales > Flavobacteriaceae > Flavobacterium > Flavobacterium sp. FlaQc-48. The sequence continues at coordinate 172,786 of NZ_JBIPCR010000010.1, forward strand.
GATAAACGGGCGCGCGAAAACAGTAAAACGAAATGGTGAATCGATCATTTTAACCGCTAAGGAATTTAAATTACTATATTATTTAGCTAAAAATACCGGCAGAATTGTTTCCAGAGATCAGATTTTAGATAATGTATGGGATATTAATTTTGATATGAATACCAATGTTGTGGATGTTTATATCACGTATTTAAGAAAAAAAATAGATAAACCTTTTGAAACCAAACTCATTCACACCATGAAAGGTTTAGGTTATGTCGTAAAGCTATAAAATGGATATAAGAAAAAAAATCACGTTTACTTATGTAGCACTTTCTACCTTTAGTACGCTGCTATTGTGTATCATCGTTTTTGTTCTGTTCCGTGAAAATAACAGATACCATTTCTTAAAACGTTTAGAAGACAGGGCTAAAATTGTGGCTTCAATCCATTTTCAAAATGATCCTGAAAAAAGTAAATATTACAGCGAATTAAAGAAAAATGGTCTTGAAGAACTTATTGAAGAAGAAGAATTTGTTCTTAAAATAAACAGTGCCAATAGTTTTGATTATAATATCAATTTAAACTTACCAAATGAGTTTTATACCAATGTGCTAAAATATGGGGAAGACTATTTTGAAGTAAACAGCAAGTATTATCTGGGACAGGTTTTTAAAGAAGGCAACCAAAAATACATCGTAATCGTAGGAGCAAGAGATCGCCGCGGAAAAACAACTACCATTTTTATTGCTAAAATATTAATTTTTGGCGGTATCGGATTTATACTTTTAGCGTTCTTTTTAGGACGATTTTTAGCAAAAAGGGTCATTAATCCGGTTGCAAGAATTACTAAAGAAGTAAATAGAATTAGTGCTTCGAACCTTCATAATAGATTGCCCGCAGTAAAAAACTCAGATGAAATCTCCGATCTTACCGAGACTTTTAACGATATGCTGGATCGCCTCGAAACTTCTTTTGAGATTCAGGCCAACTTTATCAACAATGCATCACACGAATTAAAAACGCCTATAACCACAATTATTGCCGAGTCTGAAATCATGCTCCTGAAAGAAAGAGAAGTTTCAGAATACATCCAGTCATTAGAGAATATTTACGGTCAGGCTTCCCGATTAGGAAACTTAACCGAAAGTTTATTAAAACTGACACAAACAGGTTATGATGGCAAAAAACAAGTATTGGATATTGCCAGAATCGATGAATTGTTAATGGATGTAAAATCAGATCTGGATAAAATTTATCCCGATAATCGTGTGAGCATGAAGTTTAATTTTGCTCCAAAAGATTCTAATTTGCTATTAATTCCTTGTAATAAGCCGCTTTTAGAATTGGCAATCAACAATATCGTTACCAACGGAGTAAAATATTCGGATAACAATGAAGTGTTTGTAACGCTTTCGGCAAATCAGGAAATGATTAAAATTGCCATCAATGATATTGGTATCGGTATTCCGCCGGAAGATATTCCCCATTTGTATGAACCTTTCTTCAGAGGAAAAATTGCTACCAAATATATTGGATATGGTTTAGGGCTTCCCTTGGCTTCCAAAATTATCAGGATGCATGATGGCGAAATACAAGTACAATCAGAGCAAAATAAAGGAACTATTGTAACTATTATTTTTAAAAAATCTAAGATAAAGAAAAACAACATTAAAGATTCTAATGTTGAATCTTAGAAAGTTCTAATTTTAGATTAAGACCCTTCTAATTTTGCGGGAGTTATTTTGTATGTATAAACTAAACGATTATACATATGAAAAATTTCCTAATACCTACGACTTTAAAAGATGATACGATATGGGCTGTAAAATCGGCTGTTAGTCAGGCAAAATCATCAGGCTGTGAAATCATTTTAATGATGGTTTCTGATGCTCCGGATACTTTTTCGTCTTCCGGTTTTTTACGCGAAATGCGTACAGGACTTACAAAAAATCAGGAAGAAGTCCTTGAAACCTGCAGATATATTATTGATCATACTCCAAATTGTAAAATAAAAGTACAGAACCAATACGGAATTTCATCTCCAATTTTTAAACGTATTATTGACGTTTTCTCTGTAAAACTGGTAATCCTTACGCACTCTTATAAACAAGAGACAAAAAGAATTCATCAATACATGGTTCAATTGGCCGGAAACCAAAAATGCCCTATTTTACATTTAGGCCTAGAGAACTACAAAGACGATTTCAATAAAGCACTTTACATTGAAAATACACGCGCTAATATGCATGTTAAGGATGTTCAGCAATTTTTGAATGATAATTTTTCATTTGAAATTGTAAGCCAGACATCAAACTTTGATGACAACTACGAAAATTTTGCTCCTTATTTATCTGAAGCTATTTCAAAATACGATATCGATTTGTTAGTAGAAACCCGTAAAGGAGAAAAAATCAAATTCAAGAAAACTAAAAAAGAAAATATAAACGACAAACTGGGACTTCCGGTACTGTCACTCTATGAAGAACTGGCTTAAACCAAATCTCTTCAAAAAAAAAGCACAAGTTTAATTTAAACGAAAAAATATGTTATTAAAGAAAAGAATTCCAATGAGGTACGTTCTCGGAAAAATTAAAGTGGAATTAGGTCTTGTACTGACTTATACCATATTATTTGAAATTTTTCATCATTACTTTATCAATGTGGGGGTTGATATTCCAATTGCGATCCCCACAATGGTGGGAACTATTATCTCCTTATTATTAGCCTTTAAATCAAATCAGGCGTATGACAGATGGTGGGAAGCAAGAATTATATGGGGATCAATTGTAAATGAATCCAGAACCTTAGTAAGGCAAATGCTGACTTTTTATAAAGACCCGAATTTTTCTGTAGAAGCAAATGAGTTCAAAGAAAATTTCACCAAACGACAAATTGCATGGTGTTACAGCCTTGGCCAGGCGTTGCGTAATAAAGATGCCATAAAACCAATCAAAGATTTGATTAGCGAAGAAGAACTTAATTTTGTAAAAAATCATCAGAATATTCCAAATGCGATATTATTATTGCATGCCAGAGATCTTAGAATTGCCAGAAAAGACAAACGATTGAATACGTATCAACAAGTAGAAATTGACAATACATTATCGAGATTGTGTGATGCAATGGGAAAATGTGAGCGTATTAAAAATACTATTTTTCCAACAACCTATAGTATGTACATCAGAATGACATTGTGTTTGTTCATTTTACTATTGCCTTTTGGATTAATTAGTTTATTAAGCTGGTTTGCAGTTCCATTAATTACCATTATTGGCGGAATGTTCTTTCTGATCGAAAAAATGGCGATTCATTTGCAGGATCCTTTCGAAAACAGACCAACAGATACACCGGTTACGACTATTTCGAATACAATCGAAAAGAATTTAATGCAAATGCTAAATGAGTATCAAAGTGAATTTGATATCATTAAAGAATTTGATCTTAAACCTGAGGTAAAGAAAGCGGAAAACAACGCTTATTTTGTTTTATAATTAAATTGATTTTGGTTTCTCAATTTGTTGCCGGACCGCGCGAGTAAGTAAGCGTTGTCCGGCTTTTTTCATGAGATAAGTTTTTTAAATCACTGATGAAGCAGTTTTCCTAATGTTTGTATGGATTGTCTTAATTCATTGCTCCAGGGCAGTCCGAAACTCAGTCGCATACAATTCGAAAACTGGTCCTGAAAAGAGAAAATTCGCCCCGGTGCAATGCTAATATGGTGTTGCATGGCTAAATGGTAAAATACAGCCGTATCAATATTTTTATCTAATTCGATCCACAGAAAAAAACCGCCTTGTGGCTGACTTACTTTTGTACCTTTCGGAAAAGATTCCAAAATGGTGTTGATATAATTATTGCAATTATGATTCAGTATCTGGCGTATTTTCCTAAGATGATTTTCGTATCGGCCATTTTTTAGAAAATCGCCCACAACCTCATGTGTAATAGTAGGAGAGGAGAGCGAGTGGTAAATTTTATTTCGCAATATTTCTTTTTTGAATTTTCCCGGAGAAACCCAGCCCACACGATAACCGGGGGCCAGTGTTTTAGAAACGGAACTGCAACAAAGTACAATACCGCTTTCGTCATACGTTTTACAATTTGTAGGCCGGCTGGAGCCAAAGTACAAATCCCCGTGAATATCATCTTCAATCAGCGGAATATTGTAAAATTCCATCAACTTCACCACTTCTATTTTATGTTCAGCCGGCATCATACTTCCGGACGGATTACTAAAGTTGCTCATCAGCAAACAAAGTTTTACTTTTTTAGACGAAAGTGCTTTTTTAAGTGCTTCGAGTTCTATTCCCGTAGTCATATTGGTTGGCAATTCCATGATGTATAATCCCAGGGATTTAGCCAATTGCAGGATTCCAAAATACGCAGGGCTTTCAGTGATAATGGTATCTCCGGGTTTTGTCAGCGTCATCAAACAATGGGAGATTGCACTTGTACAGCCCGGCATGGTAATAATATCTTCTTCAGTAAGTGATCCTCCCCAGGTAAAAGACCATCTGGCAATTTCCCTTCTTAGATTGGGATTTCCTTTTACTTCTTCGTAACTCGTTCCGCTGTTAGGCAGCTGGCGCATCGCCTGAACCATTCCTTTGTTTAGTTTGGCAATAGGAAGCAATTCATTCGAAGGAAAACCCAAAGAAAGCATCGTAATGTTTTTATCCGTCATATTACCATAAACCTGATCGATCAAATCTTCGCGGTCAATATTGGCACATTTTAAAATTGGACTGCTTGGTGAAGGTTCTGTAATGACTCTGGCCGAAGTATTACTCACATAATATCCGGATTGAGGCCGCGATTCAATCAATGATCTGCTTTCAATTTCATAATACGCTTTGCTTACCGTACTCATACTATAACCCGTTTCAGCACAGACTTCACGAATAGAAGGCAGTTTGTCGCCAACGCTTAAAACACCTGATTTTATTTGCTTTTCGATTCGGTCTGCAAACTGAAGATATAAGTAATTTGAATTTTTCATAAAAAAAAACTGTTATGGTGCAATTTACAAAAACTGTATCTGTATTGCTGTTTTATTTTTTAGAAATTTGTTTCATAGAAAACGAAACAAAAAACAGCCATCCGTGAAAACAACAAAATACTACATAGCCGCCATTACCTGTTTTGTCATCTGGGGATTTTTTAGTTTGGTTTTAAAACCCATTCACGACTATGCCTCTTTAGATATATTATTCTATCGTGTTTTTAGTTGTAGTATTCTAATGCTGCTTATTGCTTTTATATTCAGACGAAAAAAAGTCAGAGAAGCCATTGAAACCTTTAAGGCATTACCAAAAGCCGAGAAAAGAAAAACAACACTGTTAAATATTGGCGGAAGTGTTTTTTTAATGGCCAATTGGTTTACGTTTATTTACGTCATGAATCATGTGAGTGTAAAAGCAACCTCTTTAGCCTATTTGGTTTGCCCCATTTTAACGACTTTATTGGCCTACTTTATTTTGCATGAAAAACTAAGTAAAACACAGTGGATTGCAGTTGGATTAAGCATTTCAGGCTGTGTACTTTTATCCTATGCCAACATCACGGATATGCTTTTTAGCATCATTATAGGTTCAACTTATGCGTCCTATCTGGTAAGTCAGCGTGTCAATAAAGGTTTTGATAAATTTATAATTCTAACGTTTCATATTACATTGGCAGCATTATTTTTATTGCCTTTTTATCCTCTTTATAGTGGTCCTGTTCCAACAGCATTTAAATTTTATTTCTGTATCGAAACCATCGCGATCTTATTTACCATTTTTCCATTGTTCCTTAATTTATATTCGCTTTCAGGAATTAACTCATCGACAGTAGGAATGCTTTTGAATATTAATCCGATGATTGCGTTTCTGTTGGCCATGTTCCTTTATAAAGAACAGTTCGGATTGATACAGATTATTGCCTACGGAATTGTTTTTCTGGCCGTTTTGGTTTTTAATTCACATCATATTTTTGCCATCAGACAAAAGTTTGCCACAATATCCAAAGATTCTAAATAACGTGTGGTAGTATATATTTTTTATTGGTTTAAAATATAAATTACCAGAATCTTAACAGGATATTCAAACAGGAATGAGTATTTTTCATTCCTGTTTTTTTATGGAACAGGGTAAATTCTTGGCAAATAAAAAAGCCTTTTTATGATATGAGATTCATTCAAACTAGATTTTAAATGCACGAAAAACTTTTAAATTTAATTCGGGAAATTATAAAAATCGATGAAACTGATATAAGTGTCGTGGGGCTTTTTTTCGAGCCTGTTTTTTTTGATAAAGGTCAGATTTTAGAAATCGAAAACAAACCCGTTAAGTATTTGTATTTTATAAATTCCGGTTTTATACGCATTTTTTATAATGAAAATGGTGCTCAGATTACTACCCATATCAATTGTCCATCCGGATTTATCACTTCTTTCAATAGCTTTATAAACGGAACCGTTTCCCATGACAGCGTCGAATGTATAACTCCGTGTCAGGTACTGCGTATTACAAAAAGCAATTTTGACAGCCTTTGCCAAAAAAGTCCAAAATGGGCAGATTTTGCCAGAATTATTTATGAAAAATCGGTTATCTATAATGAGCAGCGAACCCGGGATATTATGAATCTGTCAGCAGAGGATCGATATTTAAACCTGTTAAAATATAATCCGGATATAATTAAAAATGTGCCGCTTCAATATATTGCCTCTTTTATCGGGATCAAACCTGAAAGTTTAAGCCGAATCAGGAGAAAACTGATTTCCTAACATAGGTCAAGTAGAATGGTCTGGTTATTCCTGAATTTTGCTTCAGAAAATAACTAAAAAATGAAAACAATAAAAAACAAAACAGCATTGATTACCGGAGCATCATCCGGCATTGGAGAAGCTTTTGCTTATGAATTGGCAAAACAGGGAACAAATCTTATTTTAACAGCGAGATCAGAAGGTAAATTAGATCTTTTGGCCAGTAAAATTTCAAATGAGTATAAAGTAAAAGTAAATGTTTTTGCTGGTGATCTTCTGCAAAAAGAAACTCCGTACAAATTGTACAATCAAATAAAACAGGCCGGTTTAACTGTAGATATACTGGTCAACAATGCGGGATTTGGTAAATGGATCAATTTTTTGGATGAAAGTATTCAGCAGTACGAAGAAATGATCGAAATCAACATCAACGCACTGGTAAAACTCTGTCATTTGGTATTGCCGGATATGCTGAAAAAAGGAGATGGCGGTATCATTAATGTTGCTTCAACCGGGGCATTACAGCCATGTCCATACGTAGCTGCTTATTGCGCCAGTAAATCGTTTGTGCTAAATTTTTCTGAAGCACTTTATGGCGAGTATCATAAAAAAGGGATCACCATAACAGCACTTTGTCCGGGGAATACCACTACCGGTTTTCAATCTGTGGCAAGAGCAAACACAAAAGGCATGACAGCAGATACTCCCGAAGAAGTTGCGAAACAAGGAATCAAAGCGCTTCTAAAAAGCAAAAGTTTTAAAATTGTTGGAGCAATGAATTATGTTCAGTCGTTTTTGCCGAGATTCTTAACCAGAAAAGCAATGATTAACGTTGTAAGCGGTATGATGAATACTAAAGTAAACGGATAAAAAACGGGCACCATCTTGAAATTACAGACACAACAGCATCTATATATTAAGAGAATCTTAACGTACTTTAAGTGAAATTTCTTTAATTTAACAGAAGTAAAAATTAAGATTCTCTATGAAAAATACCAAACTTCAAGCCTTTATTCCGTTATTCTATTTAGTATGGTCCGATGACTTGCTGACTCAGAAAGAGTTTATCACGATTCAGAAATTTATCAATGACCTAACCTGGCTTTCGCCCGAAGAAAAACAACAATTGCTTTCAAGAGTAGATATCTCAAATCCGCCTTCGCGAAATGAACTCTCACAGTGGAAATCAGATATTGAAAACAGTATTCAAAATAAAGAAGATATCAAATCCATCTTTGATATTGCAGAAGCGCTTTCTGAAAAAGACACCGGTATTTCGACTTTGAAATCAGATTTTATAAAACTGGAAAATGATCTCGGAATTTTGGGTGAAGAAGCCCTTCAGAATTTTAAAACAAAAGCCAGTTCGTTTACGGCAAACTCCCAGACTAATGCTGATTTTGATATCCGGAAAATAACAGCAATCCTAAACGGTAAAGAAGCTGCGATTATCAACAAAGTAAAATCGGTTATTTCAAGACCTGAATTTGCTTACGAAACTTCGACAGATATCAGGGTGTATCGCCAGACCGTTTACAATTGGTGTAAAATTTTAGCCGAAGAAAATCTCGGAAATATGGCCTATCCAAAACAATATGGAGGAGGAGAAAACATAGCCGATTATTTTGCCATAATGGAAACCCTGAGTTATCACGATTTGAGCTTAGTAATCAAATTTGGTGTTCAGTTTGGGCTTTGGGGAATGAGCGTGCAATCGTTAGGAACTGATAAGCATTATGCGAAATACCTAAAAGATATTGGAACATTAAAAATTCCGGGTTGTTTTGCAATGACCGAAACACATCACGGATCAAATGTAAAAGGTCTAGAAACCACAGCCACTTACAATCACAATGATCAAACGTTTACCATTCATACACCAAACAAAAACGCCCAAAAAGAATATATTGGCAATGCAGCGGTTCACGGGCAAATGGCAACCGTTTTTGCCAAATTAGTAATTGACGGTCATGATTATGGTGTAAATGCCTTTGTAGTTCCGTTACGCGATACAAACGGCAATACCCTTAATGGAGTGACTATTGGTGACTGTGGACATAAAATGGGATTAAATGGCGTAGACAACGGAACGATTAGTTTTGATCAGGTAGTAATTCCAAAAGAAAATATGCTGGATCGTTTTGCTTCTGTGAATGATAAAGGCGAATTTGAAAGCCCGATTCCGAGTGATAACAGACGTTTTTTTACCATGTTGGGGACTTTGGTTGGCGGACGAATCGGGATTCCGCGTTCTGCTTTGGCTGCAGCCAAATCCGGATTGACCATTGCAATTCGATACAGTGATCAGCGACGACAATTTGGACCAGAAGGCGGATCAGAAGTTCCAATCTTAAATTACAGAATGCACCAACGCCGATTAATTCCGCCATTGGCTAAAACTTATGCCGTTCATTTTGCTTTACAATATCTTACTAATCGTTTCTTAAACAAAACCGAAGCCGAAATGCAGGAAATTGAAGCGTTGGCAGCCGGAATGAAATCCTATTCGACCTGGAGTACCAGAGATATTTTGCAAGAATGCCGTGAAGCCTGTGGCGGAAAAGGCTATTTGTCTGAAAACCGAATCGATGCTTTAAAAAATGATACCGAAATATACACCACATTTGAAGGCGATAATACCGTTTTGATGCAATTGGTTGCCAAAAACCGTTTGTCTGAATTCAGAAAAGCATTCGGAGAAATGGGCTCTTTGGGAATCATCAATTATGTATATGAAAATGCCAAAACGGCCATTACAGAAAAAAATCCAATTGCAACCCGCAAAACCGATGATGAACATTTGCTTGACGGGGAATTTCATTTACAGGCTTTCATTCATAGAGAAAAAACAATATTGGCATCTGCAGCAAGACGTATCAAAAAATTAGTTGACGGAGGTTTAGAGCCTTATGATGCTTTTAATGTCGTACAACACCAAATGATTGATGTAGCTCAGGCTTATTTGGAAAGAGTGGTTTTGGAGCAGTTTCAATTGGCAATAACAGCAGTTGAAGATAATAAATCAAAAGAGATATTGACAAAACTGAATCATCTGTACGCACTTTCGCAAATCGAAAAAAACAAAGCCTGGTATCTGGAAGATGGATATATGGAAGCCGTAAAAACCAAAGCCATCCGTAAAATGGTCAATCAGCTTTGTTGGGACATTCGTCCGGATGCTGTTTCGTTGGTCAATGCTTTTGATATTCCCGAAAGTTGTCTGGCAGCGCCAATTGCGGGTAGTTAGAGGATAGAGTCAAGAGGATAGAGTAAAGAGTAAAGAGGATAGAGTAAAGAGGATAGAGTAAAGAGTCAAGAAGATAGAGCAAAGAGTCAAGAGGATCGAATCAAGAGGATAGAGTTGCGAGGATCGATCTTTGTGGGAACTTTTTTAAAGTTTTATTGATATTGTGAGTTAATATAGCTGTGAATTCACGAATTTTCAGGAAAATAGATTAGAAATATTCGTGAATTTGTAGCTTTTTTTTGTAAAAGTCTTAGATTAAAAAAATAAATCTGTTTATAAAAAAAATATACAAATTATTTAATTTATTGATAATTAGGTATTTGTTTTTATAGTGACAGGGAATTGTTGTTATTGTTTCTTTTATATCATAAAGGATCTAAAAACTCTTTTCAGATCATCGCTTTATTAAAATAACTTGCTTTTTCAAAATCTTTTATATTGATTGAAATTACCGGAACTTCGGGTAGTATTTCATTCAGTTTAGAAACAATTGATTGGGAAAGATTTGCCTTTTGATCTGTATTTCTGCCTTCCATAATGTATCCAAAAACATGTATAAAATCATTTAAGGAATTTCCGTTATTGTAATAACTAAACGGATTGATCCGTACTTTAATTTCAGATTCAGTAAAAAGTCCGGTTGACATGGCAGCATCAAAAACTTCCTGCATAATATCATCAGCCGATTTTAAGTGTATTACATTTTCGGAACAATCAATAATAAAGTGAGGCATATTTATTTAGTTGAGATTAGAAAAATTAGAGACAATCAAATTTACAAAAAATCATTGCCACAGGATTATATTCGTAACCTATAATTAATTTAAAAAATCTGTTTTTCAGCTGTGTCTTCGGGATAGCGAATCAGTAAAATGAGCATCAAATTTTATCTGAACTGTACTTTTCGCCAGAAGCAATGTTTTTTAAGCGGTTTTTTTGTTACAAAATTCAAAATTTGCGTCTTATAAATAATTCATCTTTTATACGATCACTTTGTTATATTTGTAAGTCTCATTATATCTTTAATTCGCTTTGAAAAATTACGTGTTGCTTTGTTTTTTAGTTCTGTTGGCAAATCCTGTTTATTCATCAGACAGTACCGATACTATTATTGCAAAGCTAAACGATGCCCTTAGGAATAAAGCGCATTATGTTCGTCTCAAAGAGGAGCGTATTTTAAACTTTAAAAAAATAAAATCGGAAGATTTAACGAAGGAACAAGAATACAATTACAACAAAACATTATACACAGAGTACCAAAAATTCAACTCAGATTCGGCTATTTTTTATGTCAAAAAGAATCTGAAAATTGCCAGCGATCTTCAAAACAAAGAGTTGCTAAATCTGGCGAATTTGCAATTGGTAACCCTTTATTCATCTTCGGGAAAATACCGTGAATCTGAGGCAATCCTGAAAAGCATTGACAAGAAAAACCTGTCGGTAGCATTACTGCAACATTATTATGTGGCCTATCGCGAGTTTTTTGAGCATTATGCTGCCAATAGTTACGATATTAAATACATTCAGCAAATACAAAAATACAGAGATTCTTTAGTAACTGTTTTAGGGCCTAATACGCTAAATTATCAGATTACCAGGATTCAGCAAATAATGTCCCGGAAAAAGTTTAAAATTGCAGAACAGCAATTGTTAGAAATATTTGGCAATATCAAAGAAGATAATCCCCAATATGCAATGGTTACGTATCTTTTGGGTAAAATTTATGAAACCACGAAGCAATTAGAATTAAGAAAGAAATATTACGCACTTTCGGCTACTTCAGATATAAAAAATGCCAATAAAGATAATGCATCACTTCAGGAATTAGCCCTTGTTTTTTATGAAATCGGCGATGTTGATATGGCCTATAAATTAACACAATCGGCTATCGAAGATGCACTTTATTGTAATGTTCAGTTTCGTACCCTGTTAATGTCTGAGGTATATTCGATTATCAATACGGTTTATCTGGAAAGAGAGGCTAAAAGAAAAACCGAGTTGCAACTGTATCTTTTATGTATCAGCTTACTTTCGGCATTTTTATTAGTGGCCATAATTTATGTGTACAAGCAAATGAAAAAGGTGTCCAGAATTAGAGGGGAACTTTTTATTACCAGTCAAAAATTAGCCGAATTAAATAAAGACATTACAGAAACCAACAATCAGTTACAGGAACGTAATGCACAATTATCAGAATCAAATCATATTAAGGAAGAATATATTGCACACTTTTTCAGCCTTTGTTCAACCTACATCAATAAACTTGAAAATTACCGTATCATTTTAAATAAAAAAGCAACGGCAAAACAATTCGATGAGATTTATAAAATGCTTAAGTCGACTACTCTGGTTGATAACGAACTCGAAGAATTATACAAGAATTTTGATATTATCTTTCTGAATTTATATCCCACTTTTGTCAAAGACTTCAACGCACTTTTAATTAAGGAAGAACAGATCGTTTTAAAACAAGGAGAATTGCTCAATACCGAGCTTCGTATTTTTGCTTTGATCCGTTTGGGAATTAATGACAGTGTAAAAATTGCAGCCTTTCTCAGGTACTCTTTAAGCACAATTTATAATTATCGCACCAGAGGTCGAAATAAAGCTGCAGTTTCCCGAAATGATTTTGAAGAAATGGTCATGAAAATTGGCTTAATTTCATTGAAAGTCTGAAAAAATATTTTAAAATCACTACTTTTTTTGATCTTTATTTTTTGTTAAACAATTGTAAATCAAACTATTGATTTTTTAATTCACTACTTTTTTTCGTTTAAAAATTCAAAACGAACTATAACGTTTTAGCTTTACACTATTATTAAAAAGGTTACCGGCAACTGTATGTAACCTTTGATTGTAAATTAAATGCTTTAATAAATTATTAGTTATGTTTAAAAACGTTAAAACAATTGTTGTTTTACTTTTGTTGAGCTCTATTGGTGTGAATGCACAGAATAAAGTTCCGGTTTATCTGGATGATAAAAAGCCAATTGAAGAGCGTGTAGAAGATGCGCTTAAAAGAATGACAACCGAAGAAAAAATTGCCATGATCCATGCGCAGTCTAAATTTAGTTCTCCAGGTGTAAAACGTTTAGGTATTCCGGAAAACTGGATGACTGACGGGCCTCATGGAATTCGTACTGAAGTAAAATGGGACGAATGGGATCAGGCAGGATGGACAAATGATTCTTGTATTGCATTTCCGGCTCTTACGGCACTTTCTGCAACCTGGAACAAAGAGTTATCTTCTTTATATGGTAAATCTATTGGAGAAGAAGCACGTTACCGTAACAAAAATGTATTGTTAGGCCCCGGAGTGAATATCTACAGAACACCACTAAACGGTCGTAACTTCGAATATATGGGAGAAGATCCTTTCCTTACTTCAAAAATGGTTGTTCCTTATATTAAAGGAGTACAGGCAAACGGAGTTGCTGCCTGTGTAAAACATTTTGCTTTAAATAATCAGGAAACAAAACGTAACTCTGTAAACGTTATTGTTGACGATCGTGCTTTGTACGAAATCTATTTACCTGCTTTTAAAGCTGCAGTTCAGGAAGGTGATGCCTGGGCAATTATGGGGTCATACAACCGATATAAAGGACAACAATGTTGTCATAACGAGTTTTTGCTAAATGATATTCTTCGCGGAGAATGGGGCTTTAAAGGAGTTGTAGTTTCAGATTGGGGAGGAGTTAGCGATACAAAACAATCGATATACAATGGTCTGGATATGGAGTTTGGTTCCTGGACAAACGGACTTTCCTGGGGAACCAGTAATGCCTATGACAACTATTATCTGGCAAAACCATACTCAGAAATGATTAGAAAAGGGGAAGTTGGAACTAAAGAATTAGATGAAAAAGTACGTCGTATTTTACGTTTATCGTTCTTAACAACAATGGATAGAAATCGTCCGTTTGGATCTTTTGGAACACAGGAACATGCAGATGCCGGCCGTAAAATTGCCGAAGAAGGAATCGTATTGCTTCAAAACAATAATAACATTTTACCAATTAACCTTTCTAAAACAAAGAAAATCGTGGTTATTGGTGAAAATGCCATCAAGATGATGACTGTAGGAGGGGGAAGTTCTTCACTAAAAGCAAGATACGAAATTACACCTCTTGAAGGATTAAAGAAAAGAATTGGAAATCAGGCTGAAATCGTTTATGCCCGTGGTTATGTTGGGGATCCAACCAGTAATTATAATGGGGTAGTGGCAAAAGTAAGCTTAGAAGACAAACGCTCTCCGGCAGAATTATCTGCTGAGGCTTTAAAAGTAGCTAAAGATGCTGATATCATTCTTTTTATTGGAGGTTTAAATAAAAGTGACAATCAGGATGCTGAAGGACATGATCGTACAACATTAGGTTTGCCATACGGACAGGATAAATTAATTGCCGACCTGGTTAAAGTAAATAAAAATGTAGTTTTTGTCAATATTTCAGGAAATGCTGTGGCAATGCCATGGGTAAAAGAAGTTCCGGGAATCGTACAAGGATGGTTTTTAGGTACAGAAGCAGGAAGCGCCCTGGCGAACGTTTTGGTTGGAGATGTAAATCCTTCAGGAAAATTATCTTTCACTTTTCCGGTTAAATTATCAGATAACGGAGCGCATGCTTTAGGAGAATTCCCGGGCGGTGATGACGTAAAATATAACGAAGGAATTTTTGTAGGATACCGTTGGGCTGACAAACAAAAAGCAAAACCATTATTCTCTTTTGGTCACGGATTAAGCTATACGACTTTTGCATACGGAAAAGTAACTGCTGATAAAAAACAAATGACAAGCAGCGACAAAATTACATTTTCTGTTACGGTTAAAAATACAGGACCAAGAGAAGGTTCAGAAGTTGTTCAGCTTTATATCAGCGATTTAAAATCTTCATTACCCCGTCCAATAAAAGAGTTAAAAGGATTTGAGAAAATTGCGCTTAAAGCGGGAGAAGAAAAAACAGTAACTTTTACAGTAGACAAAACAGCTTTGAGCTTTTTTGATGATAAAAAACACGACTGGGTTGCTGAACCGGGAGCTTTTGAAGCAATCATTGGGGCATCTTCTACAGATATAAAATCTAAAGTGGGCTTCTCACTTCAATAATTTCATTATTTCTAAATTGGTTGGTTGTAAAGCTGCAAGTGTAAAAAGTTGCAGCTTTGCTTTTAAAATGGTTTTACCATTTATGGATTTTACCATTAAGATATTAAGATCATTAAGGCGTTGTGTTTATTAAGCCTAAAACTTAACTTTTCGTAATTTCTTAAAGGTTCCCAAAAAATAACCATTATGATTAAGCTTAATCTTTCTTAATCTCTTAGTGGTTCAAAAAAAATAAGTTAATAGTTAAATTAATTTAAATGAAAAAAAATGTACTAAGTATTCTGGTTTTATTGTTGATCCAAAACCTTTCGGCGCAAAGCCTGAATAAAATGCAATGGTTTA
Organism: Flavobacterium sp. FlaQc-48; assembly: GCF_044007335.1. Taxonomy (NCBI): domain Bacteria; kingdom Pseudomonadati; phylum Bacteroidota; class Flavobacteriia; order Flavobacteriales; family Flavobacteriaceae; genus Flavobacterium; species Flavobacterium sp. FlaQc-48. The sequence continues at coordinate 188,206 of NZ_JBIPCR010000010.1, forward strand.
ATGAACCTGAAAAATGGGAAATTAAAAACAATGCGTTAATCATGAATGTTACAGCAAACAGCGATTACTGGCGTATTTCGCATTACGGATTCACCGTAGATGATGCTCCGTTTTATTACGCTACTTATGGTGGAGAATTTGAAGCCAAAGTAAAAATTACCGGAAATTATATTGCCCGTTTTGACCAAATGGGATTAATGCTTCGTATCGACGAGAAAAACTATATTAAAACAGGAGTTGAATTTGTAGACGGAAAATTTAATATCAGTACAGTCGTAACACACGATAAAAGCGACTGGAGCGTAACTACTTTAGACAAAGCACCGCCATTTGTATGGATTAAAGTAGTGAGACGATTAGACGCTGTTGAGGTTTTCTTTTCGTATGATGATAAAAACTACATCCTGACCAGAAATGCGCCTTTACAGGACAACACACCAGTGATGGTAGGTTTGATGGCCGCATCGCCGGACGGAAAAGGTTTTGAAGCTAAATTCGAGAATTTTAAAGTAACACAGTTGCCGGATCAACGCAGATTAGAATGGCTTAAAAATCATCAGTAATTTTAAATTGGATAATAAGATGATTTGACAATGAGATAGTTATGTTTTCTGCATAAAAATGTATACACTTTTATAGTTAAATTGTTTATTAAAACTGTTTAGAAAAAACTTATTTTAGCTTTCACCAAAAAATAAACTAACCTTTAAACCACCAAAAACTTTATGAGTTCAACTTCTATTGATATTCAACCTAAAAAACATTATGAAATTCTGGACGGATTGCGTGGAGTAGCCGCCGTTCTTGTTGTTATTTTTCACATTTTTGAAGCTCACAACGAAGGAAGCCGATTTAAACAAATCATCAATCATGGTTATCTTGCAGTTGATTTCTTTTTTCTCCTGTCCGGATTTGTGGTAGCGTATGCCTATGACGATCGTTGGGCAAAAATGACCCAATGGGAATTTTACAAACGACGTTTAATTCGTCTGCAGCCCATGGTGATTATGGGAATGATTATAGGGGCCATTTTCTATTATTTTCAGGCTTCGGGTATTTTTCCGCAAATTGCAGGTATGGCTCCCTGGAAAGTGATTCTGACCATGGTAATCGGGTTTACATTACTTCCAATTCCACCATCATTAGAAATTAGAGGCTGGGGCGAAATGCATCCTCTAAACGGGCCGGCATGGTCACTATTCTTCGAATATATTGCCAATATTTTGTACACCTTATTCTTCCGTAAATTCTCGAATAAAGTACTTGGAATCTTTGTTTTTATATTTGCTGCAATGCTGATTAATTATACCGTTTTTGGACCAAAAGGCGATGTTATTGGCGGTTGGTCTTTAAACCCGGAACAATTGAATGTTGGTTTTACCCGCTTATTATATCCTTTTTTTGCTGGTGTTTTACTCTCTCGCTTAGGAAAGTTAATTCATATAAAAGGCGCTTTCTGGGTTTGCAGTATTCTAATTCTGGTTATTTTTTCAATTCCAAGAATTGGAGACGAAAACAGTTTATGGATGAATGGTTTATATGAATCGGTTTCTATTATTCTTTTGTTTCCTTTAATCGTTGCCATTGGTGCAGGAGGAGAAATAAAAAATAAACTATCAATTAAGATATGCAAAGCTTTGGGAGATATTTCATACCCAATTTACATTATACATTATCCTTTAATTTATTGGTATACAGCCTGGGTAATTGATAATAAAATTTCTTTAAAAGACGGTTACGTCACAGGAATTGGGGTTTTAATCTCAAGTATTGTAATTGCTATTCTATGTCTGAAATTTTACGATGAACCTGTACGCAATTGGCTTCAGAATAAATTTCAAAAAAGAAAAATTGCTTAAAAAAAGGGGCAGAGGTTCAAAGTTGCAAAGGTGCAAAGGTGCAAAGGTTCAAAGGTTCAAAGCAACAAAGTAACAAAGGTTCAGAGGGGGGAAATTCTAAAAGGAAAACTTTATCTGAACCTCTAAATGTTTGCTGTAGTAGCGCTATTCAAAAAAAGGGATAAACAATTAAGTTTATCCCTTTTGTATTTAGTTCAATTAGGAAACCTTTGTCCCTCTGAACCTTTGCATCTTTGTCCCTTTTTCTAAAACCAATGCTTCTAAAAAAAGGTTCAGAGTTTCAAAGTAACAAAGGTTCAAAGGGGGGAATTCTAAAAGGAAAACTTTATCTGAACCTCTAAATGTTTGCTGTAGTAGCGCTATTCAAAAAAAAGGGATAAACAATTAAGTTTATCCCTTTTGTATTTAGTTCAATTAGGAAACCTTTGTCCCTCTGAACCTTTGCATCTTTGTCCCTTTTTCTAAAACCAATGCTTCTAAAAAAAAGGTTCAGAGGTTCAAAGTAACAAAGGGGGAAAATCCTAAAAGTAAACCTTTGTCCCTCTGAACCTTTGCATCTTTGAACCTTTTTTTAAATTTATTCCAAAACCAATGCTCCCAAAGCTTCTTTACTGAAACCTTTCAATTGGTCTGTTTTACCTGCTTTAATTTTAGCCACCCAATTAGGGTCAGATAAAAGAGGTCTTCCTACAGCAACCAGGTCAAAATCGCCTCTGTCGAAACGTCTGTTTAATTCCTCTAATGAAGTGGGTTGAGAGCTTTCACCTGCAAATGCTCCAAAGAAATCTCCGGAAAGCCCAACAGAACCTACTGTAATAGTTGGTGCTCCCGTTACTTTTTTAGCCCAGCCTGCAAAATTCAAATCAGATTCCTCAAATTCAGGTTCCCAGAAACGACGTTGAGAACAGTGCAAAATATCAACTCCTGCATCCACAAGAGGTGTAAGCCACGCTTCTAATTCCTGTGGATTATGAGCCAGTTTATAATTATAATCAGAAGGCTTAAATTGAGAGAATCGCATGATTACCGCGAAATCATTACCCACTTGTTTTCTGATTTCTTTTACTACTTCGATAGCAAAACGATTACGTTCCGGAAGTGTTTTTCCGCCGTAAATATCAGTACGTAAATTTGTTTCGGCTCTAAAGAACTGGTCAATTAAATAACCGTGTGCACCGTGAATTTCGATTGTATCAAAACCTAATCTTTTAGCATCGGCAGCAGCTTTACCAAAAGCAATAATAGTATCTTCAATATCTTTTTCAGACATTGTATTTCCATTACTGAAATCAGGTCGGTTTAATCCTGACGGACCTTCAAAAGGTACCGGAGGAACCCATCCTGAGTGGTGGTTGTCCATTATACCCATATGCCAGATTTGTGGTCCCATTGAACCTCCGGCAGCGTGAACTTCTTCAATCACTTTTTTCCATCCTTTTAATGCTGCTTCACCGTAAAAATGCGGCACATTAGCATCGTTTGAGGATGAGGCCCTGTCGATAACAGTTCCTTCAGATAATATTAATCCAACTTCGCCTTCAGCTCTTTTTTGGTAGTAAGAAGCTACTTCATCAGTTGGAATTCCGTCTGGAGAAAATGAACGCGTCATAGGCGCCATTACGATTCGGTTTTTAAGATTTAACGTTTTTAAGTTAAATGGAGAAAACAGGTTGTTTGTACTCATAGTAATTTACAAATTAGATTGAATTAAGTTACTGAGTGCTTCAAAGGCACCTTCGTTGCGTTTATAGTAAGTCCATTGTCCAACGCGTTTAGATTCTATAAATCCTGCACGTTGTAAAATAGAGAGATATTCAGAAACTGTTGATTGTGTCAGACCAGCTTTGGCCTGAATTTGTCCAACACAAACTCCGTGTTCAAATCCTGCATGCTGCAATTGATCCGGAAAATTGATTTCAGGTTCTTTTAGCCATTCCAGCATTTGCAATCTGGATTTATTAGAGAGCGCTTTAAAGATTTCGATTGGTTCCATCATGCAAATATATCGACTTTTCCCGATATACCAATTTAAAGAAATATTTTTAGCATAATTTTATGATGTAGGCGAGGAAAGTTAAAGTAAAAAACGAAGGATTTAATAATGAAAATTTATACTTGCCTAAGTATTAATCTCGCAAAGGCACAGGACCGCCAAGTTTTTTTGCATAGAATGAGAGTTGAAAAGAGAAAAAGCTTTAGCCAAACCGAGTGATTAATTGTTATTTTTCAATCTTATTTAATGTCAGTGACAAAATCCGGTATTTCTGGCGTAGCATTTAAATAATAAGACGAATATTGCTCCCACCATTCAAAATTTGGGATCATATGTAATTCATCAGCTCTAAAGGGCTCAAAAAAATCTGTTGAAGAAAAAACGATAACACCTGATAATTGACCGGATTCAGAATAATTGAATTCAAATTCATAACCACTTTTTGGATCTTCATAATATTTAATAGTTTCCAGGCGACTACCCATATTTGTTTCTATATCACGAGTCATGAAACAAAATCCGGTATTGTCATAGATTGAAAAGTCTTTGTTACTAAGAACTCCATTACGATATCCGTATAAATAATGTTTAAAGTAATTTTTATTAATCATTTCTATTTCAATAAAAACGATTGATTCTTCAGTCTGTAAATCTAAAATTTGCTGATGTGAAGATCCTAAATCCACATAGAAATAAGTATGAAGTACTTTTTCATCTTTATAATATTCTTCTTTAATGATTTTGTCATTACCGTCTTTAAAAACTTTATAATACCCTTCATTAGGAATAATCTGCTCTTGTGTTATTTCTTTCTGACTGATATTTTGGTATGAAATTTTCATTTTTAGTCTTTAAATTAAAATAATATTATTTACGTAAAATTATATGTTTTCTATTTATAAAAAATAAAGAGCATTAAAATTAAAAGTTTTCTAAAAGAGATAAAAAATTATATTTGCTTATAAATTTCATTTCTCAAAGATGAAGAGTTTAGCGTATTTTTTTTGTGATAAAAATTTACGTTTTACAAGAGTAAAAGCTAACCCCAAAACAATAAACTTAATCAATTATGAAAAAAACGGTACTTATTTTAGGATTCTTATTGTGTTTTATAACCAATTCAAAAGCTCAGGTCGTAGGAACAAATATTGGCGATATTGCACCGGAAATAGACTTACCGGATACAAAAGGAAATACTGTGGCACTTTCTTCCTTCAGAGGAGAATTTGTATTAGTTGACTTTTGGGCATCATGGTGCGGCCCATGTATAAAAGAACAGCCCGAATTGATAAAACTCAATAATACTTACGCTGGCAGGTTTTCTATTTACAGCATTTCGATGGATACTAAAAAAACACTCTGGCTGGCAGCAATTGCAAAGCAAAAACTCCCGTGGACACAAGTAAGCGATTTAAAATACTGGAATTCTCCCGTTGTTGGCGATTATAAACTGCAATCAGTACCGCTAAACTTTCTGATTGACAAAAACGGAATTATCCTGGCTAAGAATATCCACGGAAATGCTTTAAATGATATGCTTAAAAATTTACTGACAGCACAGTAAAAAAATAAAAACTATTAGAAACTTTGAGTATATTGCTAGTTCGAAATTCAGGTAATAACAATAAAAACTTCAATATAAATTATGATACAAAAATCGATAGCAGTATTTATTCTTTTGTTTTCATTTCATTGTAGTGCACAGACAATAGAAACAGTTAATAAAATAAAATCATCTTATCAGCATTGTTTGGACAGTGGGAATGGGATGAAAAATTGTTCAATTGAATATTACAACCAATCTGATAGTTTACTTAACCTTTCCTATAGGAATTTAAAACTAAAATTGAGTTCTAAAGAACAATCAAAATTAAAAAAAGAACAATTAGACTGGCTTAAGAAGCGTGACCAATATTTTGAAAAAGTATATGCTGATACCAAAAAAGAAGGTCATTTTACTGAAGGAAGCAGCGATTTTGATATGGTAGTTTTTGATGAAAAAGCCAATTATGTTTTTGCAAGAGTGAAAGAACTTATTAAGAGAATATAAAAATTTCTTTTAAAAGAAAAACGAATCAATGGAATCAAAACTCAGTATAGCCGAATTCAGAACAAGATTAAAAAATAATACGGAAATAGGTTCTCTGAGAGCACAATTAAATTTATTTAGAATATTTCCCAGGTTCGGCGGAAAAAAGCTTTTTTACGGGCTTTTTGATGATAAAAGTTTCACTTTGACGATCAACTCAACCACATCACCAACCTATTTTACTATAAAAGGAAAATACAAGAATGTCAACAATATACTTAAAGTAAGTTACATCGTTGAACCAAACAGTAAATTTCAGTTGCTTTGGGTGCGGTTTTCTCCGGTAGTTTTTCTAATAGCAATGAATGTGTTTTTTCTTTTTTTTGGAAGAGGTCTGAGAAGGGCATCTACCATTGTGAGTCTGTTTCTGCTCATTATAATTTTTTATTCAAGATGGAAAGAGGAAAGAAAAAAGAAAAAGCTGGAGCAAAAGTTCATCAGGATTTTTGAAATTAAAAGATAAAATCCAGATTGTTTTCAGGTTTCAGGTTAGTGAAAACCTGAAACCTGAAACCTGAAACCTGAAACCTGAAACCTGAAACCTGAAACCTGAAACCTGAAACCTGAAACCTGAAACCTGAAACCTGAAACCTGAAACCTGAAACCTGAAACAAAAATTTTAAATATTTATAGCTCCCTGTCCTGAGGCAATCATATAGGCTTCTTTCAAAGTTTCAGAATAGGTTGGATGCGCATACGAAATTCGGAACATATCTTCATCGGTCACTTCATATTCCATACCTATGACCCCTTGTGCAATCAAATCGGCGGCTCTTGGACCAATGATGTGCATGCCTAAAAGTTCACCGTATTTAGGATCTGAAAGGACTTTCGAAAAACCATCTTTTTCCATTGCGGCACGGGCTCTTGCGCTGGCTGAGAACGGAAATTTACCCACCCGGTATTCCAGGCCTTTTTCTTTCAGTTCTTCTTCGGTATAACCCACCGAAGCGACTTCCGGCCAGGTATAAACAACACCTGGAATTAGGCGGTAATTGATATGCGGTTTTTGTCCGTTAATGGTTTCGGCAACAAATATTCCTTCTTCCTCGGCTTTATGTGCCAACATTGCTCCGGCAACCACATCGCCAATAGCATAAATATTTTCAGCTTTAGTTTGTAGTTTCTCATTGGTTACGATTCGGCCCTTTTGGTCTAATTCAACAGTGGTATTTTCCAATCCCAGACCTTCAGTATAAGGTTTTCTTCCCACGGCAACCAAACAATAATCGGCTGTAATTTCTTGTGTGGCATTTGCCGTATCCAGAAAAGTAACCGTGGCATTTTTGCCGTTATTTTTCGCTGATTGTACTTTATGGCTCAGTAAAATTTTGATGTTTTGTTTGGTAAAGATCTTTTTGAGTTCTTTTCCTAATTCCTTATCCATGGTCGGAATAAGGCTGTCAGCATATTCAATTATGGTAATTTCAACTCCAATTCGGGCATAAATTGACGCCATTTCGACACCAATGACGCCACCTCCAATAATGACCATTGTTTTGGGTTTATCCGGAAGAGAAAGCGCTTCGGTCGAAGTAATGATTCGTGTTTTATCAATTTCAACTCCGGGAATGGTGGCGGGTTTAGAGCCTGTTGCAATAATATAATGAGTAGCCGAAATTGTAGTTAGGGAGCCATCATTTGCTTTTATGCTAATTTCTTTATCGTTTAAAAAAGAAGCTATTCCTTCAAAAACTTCAATTTTATTTTTTTTCATCAAAAAGTTCAGTCCGGCAATATTTTGCTCGACTACTTCTGATTTTCTTTTGATGAATTGAGGGAAATCCAGACTTAATTTTCCGGTTATGATGCCGTGAGCTGCAAATTTGGTTGCCGCTTCATGATAATGCTCCGTACTGTCGAGTAATGCTTTTGTAGGTATGCATCCAACGTTTGTGCAAGTGCCGCCCAATGCTTTGTATTTTTCAACAATAGCTGTTTTATAGCCTAATTGTGAACATCGGATGGCAGAGGCGTATCCGCCAGGGCCAGAACCAATAACAATGATATCAAATTTTGTTTCCATAGATAAAAAATTAATTTTGTTTTCAAAAGAACTGTGCAGACTCAATAAAAGCACTATTGAGTCTTTGTTTTAAGTCTTTGAAATATAAGGAAATATATTATATTTTGGAAAACTAGTTTGCGTTATTTTGCTAATTAATATATTGACAGAGGCGAGTTTAAAAAGCAATTCCAAATTGAAAACCTACCGTAAAAGTTGCAGGATGATCATTTCCAAATCGCACCGGAAAAGGAACGGCAACAAAGTAGCTGCAATTCTCATTTTTGATAACCGTTTTATTTATGACGGGGGTAAAACCATATCTTCCGCCACTTTCAAAAGCAGCTCTTCCTGCAAAAGTGTAACCGTTTCCCAAAGCGACCAAAACGCCGGGATGAAATACGATATTGGTTACTTTATCATGACCGTCTTCGGCTTTTATAGTAGGAACAATTTCAAATGAAAACCCAATTTTGGAACTTTTCCAGATGTTTATTCCTGTAGGGAACCCTATAGCATAATAATCTCTGAAATTCAGGTTCGTCTGTTCCTTGCTAAGAGTTACAATAGGATGAAGAATCCCAAAATAGCCGGTGATTTTTGGATAAGTATTTTGAGCAAATGCAGTTGATTTTGATACAAGGAGAATTAAAATAAAAAGGCGTTTCAACGAATTCATAATAGTTTGATTTTAGAAAAACAAAACTATTACGACTCTGCCATTATAAATAGTATGCTATTTACCTTTTGTATCCGGATTACTTTTTAAGGCATTTTTTCGATAAGAAGAAGGGTTTTTGCCCGTATGCAGTTTAAAAATTCTGGTAAAGTGGCTTTGGTCTGAAAAGCCCGTCATATAAGCAATTTCGGTAAGGGTATAAGCCGAATTCTGAATAAGGTTTACAGCTTTTTCGATACGTAATTTTCGAACATAGTCACCAAAATTTAAATCTTCAAAATATTTTGAGAATTCACGGGATAAATAAGAAGGATTAAGTTCTAAATCATTTGAAATTTTCTTTAAATCAAAAGTAAACTGTGCATCGACCTGATCCTGAATTATTTCTTTTAAATCTTTTACCCAGGAAGGTGTTTTTTTATTTGATTTTTTTTCGATTAAAAACTTCTGATAGACTTCATGAAGCAAACTCTCAAAAGGACTATTTTGCAAATGATTTTGTTGGTAAAGATGTGTTGCCCAGCTGTAAAGGGCGTCATAAAGAAGCATTCCGGTTTTTAGTAATTCAGAATCGTTTGTACTATTGTGGGACAATCCCGCAGATATTGCCCAAAGTCCTGCTGATTCTTTGGCAAGATCATGTCTGTCCGTATCGGCACCACGAACAATTTTAGACAGTATTAAAACTGCAGGATCTTTAATTTGATACTTTTTTATGATATAATCAAAAGTACATTCATCATTATAATGAGTAAATTCAACATCGGGAATATCAAACGGAATAGCATCTAAAGCCGCCGCTTTACTTAATACTTCATCAAACGGAACGTAAATAAATTCAGCTTCAGCATCAACAAATTTTTGGATTAACCAGGGACATGCAATCCGGTCAATTTTAGGTCTTTCTCTGGTGATCCATTTCATCTCAATTGGAATTAAAATATCAGTTAAAGTAAATACCTTAATTCAATCTGTCTGCGTGATTTCGAACACCGCCAAAACTATTCTTCAATAGTTCCCTAATCTGAAATTGTGTTTTGTTTCGGGTGATATTTTTCCATTCGTTAAAATCAAAAATATGAATTTCCTGCGCATTCGGATTTGTGACGAAAGAAAGTCTTTCAATCGAATACTTATAATATTTTAATTCGTGAGATATATGGCGATCCGGAACTATAATTAAAATAGTTTCCCATTCCAGAAAATTTTTCGGCACATCCTCTCTTTCTGTTAAACCCAGAGCTTCAAAAAAGGCGATGATTTTTTGATCATTTAGTTTATTAATCTTCTGATCAACGCGTTTAATGGTGCTAATAAGTTTATTTTCATCTTTAATAACACTCATAATAATAGCTCGTTTTTCTAATTTTAGTTTAATTTCATTATAAAATTACATCAAAACAAAATAATTTGATAAAAGAGAGGCAATAGAATGATTCTAAATTTTAACAGTAAGCGTTACGAAGTTGTATTTCGAATACTACAAGAAATTTTTCAATAGTATTTTGATAGAAAACAGCGCAGTTTTTGTTCTTAAAAAAAGCTGATAATCGATACTGTCATGGATCATATTTTGATAAAATACTATTACTATGTTCTATTTAAAAATCCTATTTTTATCAGACTGACTAACCACATTATTTATGAAAACTATTTCTCTCAAAGAAATGCTGTTGTATTTTATCTTTCTGATTTCTATTGGTTCATTTGCGCAAAACAAATCAGACAGGGAATTAATTGTAATCGATAAAGACTGGCGCTTTTCATTTGGTCATTCTTATGATACCCAAAAAGATTTTGGACATGCCGAAGGATATTTCTCGTACCTGTCTAAAACAGGTTTTGGCGATGGTCCTGCAGCAGTAGGATTTGATGACCGGGCCTGGAGAAAACTGGATCTTCCGCACGATTGGGCTGTTGAACAGGCTTTTAGTGAAAAAGCAAGTTTTAGTCATGGTTTTAAAGCTGCCGGAAAAGGTTTTCCTGAAAAAAGTATTGGCTGGTATCGAAAAAAAATTGCCATTCCGGAAAGTGACAAAGGAAGAATTATTTCGCTGAAATTTGATGGTGTTTTTAGAAATTCGAAAGTATTTTTCAACGGTCATTTCCTCGGAACAGAAGAAAGCGGTTACAATGGGTTTGAATATGATGTAACGGCTTATGTTAATTATGGTGGCGAAAATACGATTGTCGTTCGGGCTGATGCCACAATGGAAGAAGGCTGGTTTTATGAAGGAGCAGGGATTTACAGACATATCTATCTGCAAAAAACAAATCCATTGCACGTGATCCAGAACGGAACGTATGTGACTTCCCAAATTCAGAATACTGCTGCTGAAGTTACTGCCGAAATTAAAATTGAAAACAAAGGAAATTATAAAGGTGCAATTGAAATAGTGCAAACCATTTTAGAAGCTTCAGGGAAACAAGTTGTGAGTACTACTCAAAATGCAGCAGCTCCGGATTTTTATCAAACAGTACAATACACTTCAAGATTACAAGTCCATAATCCGTTATTATGGGATATTGAAGCGCCTAATTTGTATCGTTTGGAGACACAAATTAAACAAGAAGGAAAAATCGTCGATACGTATGAAACCAATTTTGGAATAAGGACTATTCATTTTGATCCTGAAAAAGGTTTTTTTCTTAACGGAAAAGCAGTAAAACTTAAAGGAACAAATAACCACCAGGATCATGCCGGAATTGGAACGGCGCTGCCTGACGCATTACAATATTACCGCATAAAAAAACTCAAAGAAATGGGTTCTAATGCCTATCGTTGTTCACACAATCCGCCAACTCCCGAATTGCTCGATGCCTGCGACCGATTAGGAATGCTGGTTATTGATGAAACGCGTTTGATGGGAATTAACGAGTATCATTTAAACGATTTAAAACGAATGATAGAGCGCGATCGCAATCATCCAGCTATCTTTTGCTGGTCTGTTGGAAATGAAGAATGGAATATCGAAGGCGGAATTGTTGGTGAACGCATTACCAATGTAATGCAGGGATTTAGCAAAAGCATTGACCCGACAAGACCGGTAACTGTTGGAATCAGCAGTGGTTTTAAAAGCGGGATATCATCTGTAGTTGAAATCATGGGGTATAATTATATAGGTAACGGAGATATTGACGCACATCGAAATGAATTTAAAAACCAACCCGGAATGGGAACAGAAGAAGGTTCTACATTTGCAACGCGGGGTATTTATTTTACAGATGATGTCAAACATTACCAAAGTGCATATGACAAAAAGCCACGACCAACTTTTTACAGTATCGAAGAAGGATGGAAGTTTTATGCTTCAAGACCTTATCTGGCAGGAATGTTTATCTGGACCGGTTTTGATTATCGCGGAGAACCAACGCCTTACGGCTGGCCATCGGTGACCTCTTATTTTGGGATGATGGATGTTTGCGGTTTTCCGAAAGACAATGTTTTTTACCTGAAATCGTGGTGGGGAAGTGCGCCAGTCCTGCACATTATGCCGCATTGGAACTGGAGCGGAATGGAAGGAAAAGAAATCGACGTCTGGGTCCAGTCTAATTGTGATGAAGTAGAACTTTTCCTGAACAAAAAGAGTTTAGGAAAAAAGAAAATGGAACAATACAGCCATTTAGAATGGAAAGTAAAATACGCGCCTGGAACTCTGGAAGCGATTGGCTATAAAGAGGGAAAAAAGATATTGACCGAAGTTCAAAAAACAACCGGAAATGCTGAAAACATAAAACTTTCTATAGATCCTGAAAATTCTCCAAATGCAACTGTTTCTGTGATTACAGTTGAAGTTACAGATAAAAAAGGGGTACATGTACCAACTGCAAATGACGAAATTACATTTTCGATAAAAGGCGGAAAGATTTTGGGCGTAGGAAATGGAAATCCGACATCATTAGAAAAAGATATTTTTTTGGATGGTATTGATCTTGTTCCCATTACTAATTTCGAAGAAAGAAAGAGTGTTTCTGTTGACAATGCAAATCAATCTGCTTTAGATGAAAGTAATGCCTGGGCACCAGCTTTTAAGGATAGAGATTATAAAAATCAGGCTTCGGCATATATCTACAGAGGAAAATTTGAGTTGAAAAATAATTTACAAGCCAATATTGTTGATTTCTTTTATAAAAAAATAGGTGTAAACGAGTCTGTTTTTATAAACGGGAATTTAGTGAATGCAAGTACAGATGATCCGCAAAAATATCATCTTGATAAAGCTGTTTTAAAAGAAGGAACCAATTTTATTACTATAAGAGCATCCCCTTTACAAAAAGTAAAAGATTGGGATGTTATGAATACAGATCCCGGAATTATCAGGGTAATATCACCATCAGAACCATGGAAACGTAAATTATTTAATGGTTATGCCCAAATCATTGTTCAGAAAGACGAGAGCAGAAGTGAAGTTGTTTTATCGGCTTCCGCCAAAGGATTAAAGACGGGGGTTTTGAATGTTGACCAGAAGAAAAACTAACGTTATAATTTTTAAACACACAGAGACATAGCTTTTGTAAACTTAAAACAGGCGTTTCACTTTGTATTAATTCACATAGCTATGTGAAAGAAACGAGTTTCTTTTTTATTCCCTTTTCCAGACTATAAAAGCTATGTTTCTGGGTGTTTAAATAAAAATTTCAATGATCGGAAATAATCACATTTGTTTTTGGTTTCTTCGATTTGTTCATCACAAACAAAAGAAGCGGCAAGGTCACGACAAAAAACAACCCGACAAGAAAAAAAGCATCCCGATAACTTAATAAAGAGGATTGTCTCAATACAATATTTTCCATCAGTTTAAGGGCTTTCAATTTGGCTTCATTATAAGCGAAACCCCTGCTTTGAAAATATTTGATATACGCATTGATTCGATCCATAGCAATAACATTGTATTGACTCACATTCGATACCAATTCGTTTCGATGTGCTGCAAAACGGTGTGCTACGTAGGTATTGATGATGGATACACCAAAAGAACCCCCCAATTGCCGCATCATATTGTTGAGGGCTGCGCCTTGTCCAACATCTTTATCATCCAGAGAAGAAACAGCCAGCATCGTGAGCGGAACCGTAAGTAAAGCCATTCCTAAGGCACGAAAAATAAGAGAAGTGGCAACTTCGGCAGCACTGGTGTTTAAAGTCATTCCGGACATTCGCCAGTTGAAATAGATAAATAAAAGAAAACCTGCTGCAATAATGATAACAGGTGAAACCCCTTTTTGCAAAAGCGTTCCGCATGTTTTTAAGGCCAGTAATGCAAATAAAGCTCCCGGAAGTAAAAGCAATCCTGTTTGATAAGGAGAAAAACTCAAAAGCCGTTGTGCCACAACAGGGGTAATGTAGATCGAAATAAACATTCCAAATCCGGTTACAAAAGTCAGAATCGCTGCTATGCTGAGGGATTTACTTTTTAAAACCCTGAGGTTTACTACTGGTTTTTCGATCCTTAATTCCCAATAAATAAACAGGAGTAAAGTACTAATGGCAATAACAGTTAAAACAATAATATATCGGGTTTCAAACCAATCTTCGACTTCGCCTCTTTCCAGAACAGTTTGCAATGCACCAACACCAATAGCCAGTAAAGCAATTCCGGTCCAGTCGACTTTTGTTATTTCCGGTTTAACTGATGGTTCACGCAACAAGAAATAGCAAGAAATCATGACCAGAATTCCAATTGGGACATTGATTAAAAAGATCCATGGCCAATCGTAATTTTCGGTGATATAACCACCAAGCGTTGGCCCAATGGTTGGCCCGATGAAAATTCCTGCTCCAAACAAAGCACCTGCAGTAGATTGTTTGTCTTTTGGAAAAAGTTCAAAAACCACCACCTGAGAAATAGACAATAAGGCACCACCGCCAATTCCCTGAAAAAACCTGAAAAAGACCAGCATCCAGATGTTTGAAGAATGCCCGCACATAAAAGAACAGAACGTAAACAAAATAACAGAACCAATGTAATAATTGCGTCGCCCCAGATTGGCGCTCAAAAAACTGGTAATGGGTATGATAATTACATTGGCAATAGCATAAGCAGTAATCACCCAGGAAGTGTCTTCGAGCGTTGCACCCAGGTTTCCGCTCATGTGAGAAAGGGCTACGTTTACGATCGAAATATCAATCAGTTCCATAATGGCAGCCAGAATAACTGTAAAAATGAGGAGTTTTCGGTGTAATGGTGTCATAAGTTTTTTTATACCGATTGGTATATTTTTGATTAAAAAAAAATTCTGTTTATCAAATGCTGGCCTGCAATACGTAAAATATAAAACACATAGAAACATAGGTTTTATAGCATAAAAAGGTGTCAAAAAAGAAACAAGTTTCTTTCACATAGCTCTATGTTAGTTGAGGTAAAGTGAAACGCCTTTTTTTAAGTTTACAGAATCTATGTTTCTATGTGTTTAAAAATCATAGCCACTGATAAAAAAGAAAATCTGCGTGAAACTATTTAAACGTAGATTTAATTTAGAAATCAACAGCATCTGTGTGTGAGAAAGAGTTACAGTTCTTTCTTGACAATATTGGTTTTAAGAAGATTAAACGTTGCTCTTGCAAGTAATCGGGTTTGGTCTTTGTTCCATATTTCACATTGTGCATTTACAATTTGTTTTCCTTTTCGGATGATCGCTGTTTGGGCAATAATAGTATCTCCAACAAAAGCAGGGGCAAAGTAATCGACCACAAGATTGATGGTGGTGTAAAAAGTATCTTCATGTAAGGAAAACATGGTCGCACCAATACAATCATCAGCAATAGCAGCCGTTACGCCTCCGTGCAGGCTCTTAACCGGATTCGACATTTCTTCCCTGACCAAATATTTAAAAGTAACCGTTCCTTCGTCGGCAGCAACAACTATGGGTTTCATCCAAAGCATAAAAGGCGATGGCGATGCTGTAAATTCTCTGTCAATGTGATTTTGCAATACTTGTAATCGCGTTAATTTTTCCATTAGGTTTAGTGTTTATTTTTTAATACTGATCGGTATATTTTTATTTAAAAAAAAAGCAATTTTAGTTGTTGCTTTTTATTCTAAGTCCTCTATAATTTTGTTTAGCGAAAGCATAATATCAGATAAGTTATTGAGGTTTCCGGTGATTTTGGTAATCATTACAGCGCCTTCGATAATGGCAATTATAGTTAAGGCTGTTTTTTCCGGATCGATAGATTTAGCTTTAAATTCTCCGGCAATAATTCCCTGTTCAATAAAATAGACCAATTTGTCTTTCCAGGCCAGAATGGTGTTTTCGACTTTTTTTCTAAGAATTGGGTGCGTATCGTCAGCTTCTGTGGCGGTATTGATAATAGGACAGCCGCCTTTGGTAATCCTTAAATCATAATAGTCAGAATACAATCTGGGATAAACCAATAATTTGTCTTTGAAAGTCGTTTGCTTTTCGATTTCTCTCGCAAAAGTGTCCTGAAGTTTCTTCACATTAAACTTAAAAGCAGCAATGGCAACTTCGTCTTTGTTTTCGAAATTACCATAAATACTTCCTTTTGTAAGTCCGGTAGCAGCAGTAATATCACTCATAGAAGTTCCGCTGTATCCTTTCATATTAAAAAGAGGAGCAGTTTTTTCTATAATAAATTGTTTTGTTTTTTCGGCTTTACTCATGATTGGTAAATTTTAATGCAAATATATACCGATTGGTATAATTAAGCAATTTTTTAGTTGTTTATTTTTGTTTCAGGTTTCAGGTTTGAAACGGGATTAGTGTTTGTGTAAAATTTAACCGCAAAGCACGCAAGGATTTACGCAAAATGCGCTAAGTTTTTTTTAATCTCGGAATCCCGATAGGTATCGCTAGCTCAGGCGCAAAGTTTTATACTGTTTTTACATTTTAAAACATAAAGTTCACAAAGTTAATTGACAAAGCTTTGCGTTCTCTGCGTTTATCAAGACAATCTACCGTAAAAAAGCTTAGCGGACTTTGCGGTTAAATTTTTGTTATTCTCATTTCAACCCTGAAACAAAAAAACCTGAAACCTGAAACAAATTTCTTTATTTGATTTTCATAACTTTGCAAAATGAAAGATCAATTAGAATTTCAGGCTTCTGAACTAGGTATAAACGATTTAAAGTTAAAAGGCTTTAAAGTGTATGAGGTAAATAGCGATGTTAGCAAGATTCCGACCTACAATCGCAGGGATTTTTACAAGATTTGTATCAATACCAGTAAGAGCCTGATTCACTATGCCGATCGTGGTATCGAAACTGACGGAACGATATTGTTTTTCGGCAATCCGATTATTCCGTATTCATGGGAAATTATTTCGCCTGTTTACGAAGGATATGCCTGCGTTTTTACCGAAGAATTTTTACGGGCAAACGATCGTTCTGAAAGTCTTCATGAATCGCCTTTGTTTAAAATTGGCGGAACACCTATTTTTAGCTTATCACCTGAACAAAAAGTGTTTATCGATTCATTATTTAAAAAAATGATCGAAGAACAGGAAACCGATTATGTTTTTAAAGATGATTTAATGCGTAATTATATCAATCTGATTTTGCACGAATCGATGAAAATGCAGCCTACAGAAAATTTCTTTAAACATAAAAATGCTTCTTCAAGAATAACATCTTTATTTCTGGAATTGTTAGAAAGACAATTCCCTATAGAAACAAAAAATGAACCTTTGGCCTTAAAAACACCTCAGGATTATGCACAAAGCCTCGCGGTACATGTTAATCATTTAAACCGTTCTGTAAAAGAAGTCACCGGAAAGCCCACCACAGCCCATATTACAGAGAGAATCATTGGCGAAGCCAAAGCATTACTGCAACATACCGACTGGAGTATTTCTGACATTGGATATTCGCTGGGATTTGAATATCCGAGTTATTTTAATAATTACTTTAAAAGGCTTACCGGAACGATTCCAAAATCGTTAAGAGCGTAAATTGTTTCATATTCATAATTTTTTGTTTGATTATTGTTATTTCTAATTGTCGATGCTAAAGTAATTTTGCGCTGAAATAATTAGTATTAACCACTATCGGTTTTTCGCTGACTAAATATAACTTCTATAAAGCGTATCTGGCTTTCTGATTTAGTTTCCAGCACTGATATACAAAAACAAAACAATTATGAAAGAATCAGAAAATCAATTAAATGAAACTATTTTCCCAAAAGGAGATTTAGCTTCAGCGGATTATTTTACAGGAAAAGCATGGGTGAAAATGCTGGTTCCAAATGATCCTGTTTTACATACTGCAGTGGGTAATGTCGTTTTCGAAGCGGGAGCGAGAAACAACTGGCATACACATCCCGGAGGACAAATCCTGATTGTAACACAAGGAACAGGATATTATCAGGAAGAAGGAAAACCAATTCAGTTGCTTCAGGAAGGCGATGTAGTCAACATTCAACCCGAAGTAAAACATTGGCACGGAGCTTCTCCGGACGGTACATTTACCCACATTGCTATTAGTACCAATACTGAAAAAGGTATTGTAGACTGGCTTGAACCAGTAACCGACGAACAATACAATAGCTTTAAATAATACAAGTAAAAGTGTTGTTTGGTGATCTAACGATTAATTAACGGTTTTGTTAGATTTTATTAAAATAAAAATCAATCTCAAAAAATCAATTTTATGTCAACACTTTATACTTCTGCTATTGAAGAGGGAAAAATCCCAAATACTTTTATGACTGGGGATGTTTCGTATAAAAAACAAACCAGCAATATTCATCCGGACAATACGATCATTAAAGAAGTGTCTTTTGAACCGGGTTCAAGATGCAAATGGCACATTAACGCCAGCTTACAATTGTTTATCGTAACAGACGGAATTGGCTATTTTCAGGAAAGAGGCGCTGCTATTCGTTTGCTTCATAAAGATGAGGTAATTACAATTTTGCCTGGCGTAGAACATTGGTATGGTGCAACTCCTTTTAGCCGATTTTCGCACATTAGCATTATCACAGAAATCGATAAAGGAAAAGGAATCTGGTTAGAAAGCGTAACCGATGACGAGTATTTTAGTTTTGGAAAGTAATCTAAGTTGCTAAGTTTCTGAACTTCTAAGTTACTAAGTGTAAAAGCTTACAGCCTTAAAAAAGAAAACTTTGCGACTTTGCGTCTTTGCTTGAAATAATATTTTTTTAACGCAGATTTAAGCAGATAGTATTTAAATCAAATTAAATCTGCCTAAATCCATGTAGATCTGCGTGAAATTATACACAACATTCGCAAACAAATTGTGTTTTCATGCCTTCCTGGCATTTTTCAAAACGTGACACGAGGCTTTAGCTGAATTGGCGAAGCAAATAAATAAAACCTGAAACTTTAAACAAAAACTTAAATGGAAACAAAAAACATAAAAGCCTTTGGTACAGAAGCTGCCGAAGCACCTTTGCAAACCTTAGATATACAACGCAGAGTAGTGCTGGCACATGATGTAGAAATCGAGATTTTATATTGCGGAATCTGCCATTCTGATTTGCATTCTGCCAGAAACGAATGGCACGGAACCATTTATCCAATTGTTCCGGGTCACGAAATCGTAGGGCGTGTAACAAAAGTAGGCGATCACGTAAAAGGATTCAAAATTGGGGATCTGGCCGGAGTAGGCTGTATGGTCGATTCGTGCAGAGAATGCGAGCATTGCAAAGAAGGATTAGAGCAATTTTGCGATCCCGGAAATACACTGACTTTTAATTCTCCTGATGTTCATTTAGGCGGACAAACTTTTGGAGGGTATTCTCAAAGTATTGTAGTCGATGAAAACTATGTATTGCATATTTCAGATAAATTAGATCTTGCAGGAGTTGCTCCTTTATTGTGCGCAGGGATCACCACATATTCTCCGTTGAAACACTGGAAAGTGGGTCCCGGGCAAAAAGTAGGTGTCGTAGGTATTGGTGGTTTAGGCCATATGGGAATCAAACTGGCAAAAGCTATGGGCGCTCATGTGGTGGTTTTTACCACTTCATTGTCTAAAACCGAAGATGCAAAACGGTTGGGTGCAGATGAAGTAGTTTTGTCTACCGATCCGGAACAAATGGCGAAATATGCCAAAAGCCTGAACTTTATTCTGGACTGTGTATCAGCTCAGCATGATATCGATGCTTACCTGAATTTGCTAAAAGTAGACGGAACGCTAACTTTGGTTGGCGCACCAATGGAACCACTTCCGGTAACATCATTTAGTCTTTTATTAGGCAGAAGAAGCTTTGCCGGTTCAAACATAGGCGGCATTGCCGAAACTCAGGAAATGCTTGACTTTTGTGCCGAACATAACATTACTGCTGATATTGAATTGATTGGCGTAAATGAAGTAAACGATGCTTACGAAAGATTACTAAAAGGAGATATTAAATACCGTTTTGTAATTGATATGGCTTCTTTGAAGTAACTTTCAAAGCGGCAAAGGTTCAAATTGGCAAAGGTTCAGAAGTTTATAAACTTTGTGTCTTAGCTTCCGATAGCTATTGTTATTGCGTGAACTAAAAACATACATAAATAAGTGCTTAAAAAGGTCTGACTTTATAAAGTCGGACCTTTTTTTATTCTTTTAAAAACTTATACCATATTAATTATTATTTTTGAAAGTGAACAATCAACCACTTTTTCCTTTGCAAAAACATTCGATTCCTGTTTTATCTGTTGGCAATATACTCGGGGAAGAAACTTTGGGTATTACCTTATTCCGCCATAGTGTAAAAGGAAGAAACGAATTTGAACAGCCTCATAAACATGATTTTTATCTCGTCTTTTTTGTAGAGAAAGGTTCCGGCGTTCACCATGTCGATTTTACACAATATATAGTAGGCGATTATCAGGTTTATTTTATACGACCGGGGCAGGTACATAACTGGTCGCTTGATGTCGATACTACCGGATTTCAGCTGATGCTTTCGGCAGATGTAATTACGATTTTCCCGAATTTAGGATCACTTCCGTTTTTTGAACAAAGTGTTCCGTCTTGTCTTTCTTTAAATCAGATAAAATTCGAAGAATTCAAAAATCAGTTACAGGAAATAGAATTGGTATTGCCGGATAATGATATGCTGACCAAAGAAATAGTCTTGCTTCGCTTGCATGTCATGCTGAAATTATTGCAAAAGGAGTATTTAAATCAATTTCCGGAGCACGACTCTTCAACCAAACCCGAAAAGATGATTAAAAGGTTTACGGTCTTAATTGACAATCATTTTAATCAGGAGTCTTCGGTGAATTTTTATGCTGATAAATTAAATATCACGCCTAATTATCTTAATATCCTTTCGCAGAAATATTTAAAAATGCCGGCCGGCGATGTAATTAAAGAAAGAACGATTCTCGAAGCCAAACGTTTACTTACCAGTACCGATTTGTCTATCAAAGAAATAGCCTACCAATTGGGTTTTAATGACAATACGTATTTTAGCAAAGTATTTAAAAAATATACGGGCAAAACTCCAGGCGATTTTAAACAAAGTTATAATTTTTACCATCCTTATCCGTAATATTACCGTTCCCGTTTTTAGTTTATCACGATTTTTGCAAACCAATGCATGC
This sequence comes from Flavobacterium sp. FlaQc-48, assembly GCF_044007335.1. Taxonomy (NCBI): domain Bacteria; kingdom Pseudomonadati; phylum Bacteroidota; class Flavobacteriia; order Flavobacteriales; family Flavobacteriaceae; genus Flavobacterium; species Flavobacterium sp. FlaQc-48. The sequence continues at coordinate 209,345 of NZ_JBIPCR010000010.1, forward strand.
TGTTTATTACCAGAGTGTTATTGGAAAAACGTATAACAAACCCAGGAAATATAAAATATAATTTATGGAAGAGCATACAATAAGCCGAAAAAAATTCTTAGGATTGGGAGCTGCAGCAACCGGTGCCGCCTTGTTTTCAGGAATTGGGGGCAATGCAGTCGCACAGGTAGTACCGGAAGAAAATAAAACAGCCTTAAACGAATACCTTTTAGTGAATGTACGATTAGAAGATGGTTTTGAGTACAATGAAAAAAATGAAGTCATTGCCACCAAAACAGCTTTGTACACCGTACATATTGCCGATGGAAAAATTAAAAGCATTACAACAGGAAAATCGGCTTTGAAATTAAAAACAGTTGACGCCAAAGGTCTTTTGATGCTTCCGGGATTGCGTGACATGCACATTCATATCGATAAAACCTATTATGGCAGCGGAACCTGGAATGCAGCGCCAAGAAAAGGATATACAGTAAAAGATATGATTACGCTGGAGCAAAAGCTAATTCCAAAGTTGCTGCCGGATTCTCAGCATAAAGCCGAAGAAGCCATTAAACTCATGCAAAGCCAGGGGAGTTATTTTGCACGTTGTCAATGCAATATTGATCCTGTAAGCGGATTAAAAAGTTTAGAACATTTACAGGCCGCACTGGAAAAAAATAAAGATGGTTTTGGCTGGGAAATTGTGGCTTTTCCGCAGCACGGCATCTTATATTCACAATCAGAACCTTTGTTAAGGGAAGCAGCCTCGATGGGAATTGATTTCATAGGCGGACTTGACCCGACAAATGTTGATGGTAATATGGAAAAATCACTTGACACCATGTTTCAAATTGCACTTGATACAAATAAAGGTATCGACATACATTTGCACGAATCGCCTCCATCCGGTAAAGCTGCGATTGAATACATGATAAAAAAAGTAGAAGAAAATAAGCAGTTACAAGGAAAAACCTATATCAGTCACGGTTTTGCCCTGGCGAGAATGGACCCAAAGGATATGGAAAAAATAGCGGAACAAATGGGAAATCTAGGGATAGGAGTAGTGTCGACAATCCCTATTGGGAAAACCATAATGCCAATTCCGACTTTGAAAAAATACGGCGTAAAATTAATGACAGGAACAGATAGTATTGTCGATCACTGGCAGCCTTTTGGAACGTGCGATATGCTCGAAAAAGCAAAATTATGTGCACAATTATATGGCTGGACAGACGAATACAGTTTAAGCCGTGCCCTTCATATTGCCACAAAAGATGAGATTTTGCCGCTAAACGATTCAGGAACCCGCGTATGGCCCACAGCAAATGACGAAGCCAGTTTTATTTTAGTAAAAGCAAGCTGCTCCGCCGAAGCCGTAGCACGTTTGCCTAAAAGAGAAGGGGTTTTTTATAAAGGAAGAAAGATAGCTGGAGAAATAGGTTCATAGGTGTAAAGGTTCAAAGGGACAAAGGCTGAATGCTTTGTATTAAAACTTATCAAGCAGTTCCGGAGGAACGAAACATATTGTAGGGATGGATTTTAATCCATCCTACGTGGTTATTAAAACCTAAAAAGATGCACAGCAAGTGCGTCCTACAAAAAACTTTGTCCCTTTGCACCTCTGAACCTCTGTACCTTAGAAAAAAAAAGAAAACCCCTTAAGCAATTCAACTCTTAAGGGGTTTTTTGAAAATAAATAATAACCAATTAAATTTATTTCTTTTTGTCTAAGTCTTGTTTTAGCAATTTCGCATGCTCCAAATGAGCTGTTAGCGGTGCTATATTGTTTGATGCCCAAAGTTTAACATCTTGATCTTTTGCATCTTCAGTTGCTTTTTTCAATTTGTCAATAGCTTTTTCGTGTCCGTCGATCATCATATCAGCGAACTTTTTATCAAAATCAAGACCTGATTTTTCATTTAGTTTTTTGTATTCATCCTGACCATCTTCAGTTAACGAAGTAGGTAAAGTGAAGTTTTTAGCTTTAGCCAAAGCGCTAACTTCAGAAGCTGATTTGGTATGCTCATCAACAAGCATTTTTCCAAATTTTTTCACTTCAGGATTTGTACTTTTGGTTTGAGCCAGTTTTCCGATTTCGATTTCAGCAAGATTAATCTCTGCCTGATCTACCAGAAATTCCGAATCATCTTTTTTATCATCAATAGAGTCAAATTTAGCTTCGTTTGTATCTTCGGCAACTTCTTTTGGATCTTCTTGTTTGTTTTCGTTTTTACAAGAGTTTAAGGATATCAGCAGTAGTCCTGCTCCTAAAATTACTTTTCCGGCTAATAGTATTTTTTTCATGATTTTAAAGTTTAAATGTTATAATGTAAAATTATTCAGATCGTGTGAAGAATGTCTTACAGTATTTTTGAATAATGTTATATGATTTGGATTTATCTAAAAAATCAAGGTGTAATACAAATAGTGTTATATTCGCAATACCAAAAATAAGTACACCTTATCATATAAACCGAATCAACCATTTTATGATTGCCATAACCAACCATGCAGTACAACAAAAAATGATAGTGGCATTATTTTTTTTACTCTCACTTTGCATCAGGGCACAAACCACTTATACGGGCTTTATAGATAAGTATCCCATAGAATTTGTTACCGATATTAGCTCAGATGATTCCGGAAGTGCTATTTATGCCTATTCAAATTATGATACGCCTATTGAAATACGGGGTACATTAAAAAAGAAAGTATTAACTTTTTTTGAAAAAGATAAAAGCGGTAAAGAAACTGCTAAAATGACTTTTGAAAATTTTAATCCCAAAGCCACTAAAATCGAGGGAACATGGCTGGACTTAACTACAAAAAAAGAACTTAAGATAACGTTGTCCAAAATATCCGCTATTGATAATGGACCTTCAGCCGAATGGAAAAACAGGGAAATTCTACAGCCTGTCTCCCTTAAAGGCAAATATTTTAAGTTGATGGTGTCAAAAACCAAAGGCGATTTTTATGCCAAAGTAACCGGGGTTAAAATTCTGGAGAAAAAGACAGACAAACTACTTCAGCAATTTGATTTAGATTGTCAGCTTTGGGGGTTAAACAATATAAGTATCGATGATTATAATTTTGACGGCATTGAAGATTTCTCTGTTTTTGAGGCAAGTGCAGCCGGGCCCAATACGACCAGTTTGTATTTTCTTTACGATCCAAAGACACAAAAGTACTTTGAAAGCAGTTTTAGCGGCACTTCATTGGAGTTTGATAGTAAAACGAAAAGAATTAGCGAATACAATCAATGTTGTGCAGGGGCAAGTCAGATGAATGCAGTGTATAAGGTTGTCAATAATAAAATGGTTTTAATAAAGCAAACCTGCCTTCAGCTAGACATTAAATCAGGCGAATTAAAAAAGGTAAAATGCGATTAACCTCATTATACTTTTACTAAAACCATTTCTGAAACAATTGAAACATCCTGAAAATGAAAAAAATCTTTGCGATCACCATTTTATTTATTAGCCTTACAGCTTCTGCGCAAGCGTATCATCCCCGGTTTACGGATTTGTTTTTGAATGATCCCGATGAATCGCTTTTTAGCCCGGAACTTAATTATTTTCGAAAAGAATTAAAAGGAACCAGTGACATGCTCTTTGTTGGCGATTTACAAACCTCTATAGGACCATCTGCCTCATTTTATAGTTTTAAAGTAATTCCGAGAGTTTTTGAGTATAATTTTTTAAACTCAGGCGTATTTTTAAAATACAATGTGGCTACTCAGGACAAATTTGCATCTTTTTTTGTCACTTTTGAAGAGTTTATAAACGAAGATGAAGCCAGCGGAAACGGAAGAATAGAGTTGGAGAACAAAGGACTTTCGCTTGTTTTTGATCCAAAAGACATTAAGGTGTTTGATGCCGTAAATAATGTAAATAAAAAAAGCAGCAGGGCAGAATTTGTAATTCGTAAAATTGAATACAAAATCGACAAAACAAATTTAGAGATTCAGCTTATAGGAAGTTTTGCGACTGCAATTAACATTAAAGGAAAAAAATTAAAAAAAGAAGCCCTTTCTACACTTACCCTAAATGCCGACAAAAATAAGTTCAATATTTCGTATATCGATCCGGTAAAGAAGAAAAAGAAATTTATAATCGATCAAAACGTCAAATTATAAAACGGTATTTCTTGCCTTTGGGCTTTTCGCTTTTTTCTTTATGTTTTTAGTATTTATGAAAAATACTCCGACCACTAATGGGGTTTAAAGGGATTTGATTAAAAGAAAAGTATCAATAAAAAAAAACCGGCTATTGGTATAGTCGAGGTTTTAAGTTTTGTATTTAATTTAAAATAGAAATCTAAATCTATTCTTCATCCAGATATGGATTTAAAATTTCGGCTAATTGATTCAGCCAGTAAAAACTGTTTTCGAGATTGGCTTTTTCGTTTTGAAGTGTTTCATGTTCCCTCATAACGCCCAAAGCAAGAATATAATTTGCCTGCCTTATTGATTTCGCCATTTCTTTTGGATCAATTGTGTTGTTAAAAAAATTCATCAGCCTTGTTTCGGCTTCTTTCGAAAGGGTGTTTGTACTCATAACTTGACATTTTTTAGTGAATATAAAGCCCATGTTGATAAGGCGTTCTTAATTGTTTCCAATAGAGTACCGTACCACAAAGGCAAATTTTATGTAATTCTTAATGTCGTAGGTTAAGAACGGTAAATATAGTAAAAATCTTATTTATTTTTAATAAGTTTCTTATAAAACCGATGCTTAACCCCTGATGGAGGGGAAATTGTTTTGTTTTGTTGCGAAGGCTTCTGACATAGAGTTAATTATGAAAAGTTATCAAAAAATTGTATAACACATAATTCTTGCATTTTAAGGAATTTTACTAAACCATACAGTAAGTTATTAACCTAAAATTTTTCAGTTATGCCAGATGCCAGAATAAAAAACGAAAAGCAGTACCAGGCGCTATTAGAAATAGGATATAGCAAAGAAAAAGCAGCGCGTATTGCCAATACGCCGGATGCCGGTGAAAAAGGAGGAAATGCAAAACCTTATGATTTATGGACTAAAGAAGAATTGTATCAGCAGGCCAGAAAGGTGGGAATTCCCGGAAGGTCCTACATGAACAAAAAAAATCTAATTAAGTCCTTACGTCCCAATTAACATTAAAATAATGCCACAGAGGATCAGAAGAATTAAATATATCGGAAAACATCTTTATCAATCTGAAACCTGTGGCAAATAATAACAATGATTACCATGAATGCAGCAGCAAAAACCGAGAAACTAATGGGCCAATTGATTAAAACACCTCATTTGGTGTTAGAAAAATTAGATTTAGTTTATATCAGCAATCAAAAATTGCCTATCGAACGTTCGAAATGCGAAGAAGGCTTTGTTTATAAAAAAAACGGACGTTGCATTAAACAAAAAAGCGAGTTAAAACGCATTCACAGTCTGGTACTTCCGCCGGCCTGGGTAAATGTTCAGATTTCGGATTTGCCAAACGGACACTTACAAGCCGTAGGTTTAGACGATAAAAACAGAAAACAATACCGCTACCATCCAAAATGGAATCTGATCCGCAACCAAACCAAATTCTACAAAATAGCCGAGTTTGGAAGCAAATTACCTGCCATACGACAAAAAGTCGATCAGGATTTAGAACAAAAAGAATGGTCTAAAGAAAAAGTAGTGGCTCTGGTAATCCGGTTAATGGAAGAAACCCACATTAGGATTGGAAACGAAAAGTACGCCAAAGACAATAAATCCTACGGGCTTTCGACTTTAAGAAAACGCCATATCAACATCAATAAAAATTCCCTTCGATTTGAATTTACAGGAAAAAAAGGCGTAAAACACACCATTACGACCCGAAATAAAAAACTGGTAAAACTGGTGAGCCGTTGCGAGGAAATTCCGGGTTGGGAAGTTTTTAAGTATTACGATAAAAACGGCGAACGAAAAGTGCTCGACAGCCATATGGTAAACGAATATTTACATGAAATTTCGGGAGAATATTTTAGCGCCAAGGATTTCAGGACCTGGGCAGCCTCTATCGTATTTTTTGAAACCTTAATGGAAATTGGAACGACCAGCGATGAAAAAGAAATCAAAAAGAACATTTTAACCGCTTTTGATACTACAGCCGAAGCTTTGGGAAATACCAGAAATGTCTGTAAAAATTATTACGTTCATCCGTTACTGGTTTCGACCTACGAAGACGGTTCGATTCAGCACTATTTCGACAGGGCCAAAAAATGCCGAAGCAACAAAGAGCACTTTTCGCACAGCGAAATTGCCTTTTCAGAATTAATACAAAACTATCAGGTCAGTTTATTGTAAAATGACCTTGATTACGACAATAAAAGAATTTATGGAGTTAATGCATCTCTTTAAAAAGTATGAAATTTGAGTAACAAACAAAATCATTATTAATTAAAAAAATCACGCTTATGTTACGTTATACAGTCATTTTTATTATTCTTGCGATCATCGCCGGAATATTTGGTTTCACAGGCATTGCTGCCGGAGCCGCCAGTATCGCTAAAGTTTTATTCTTTATATTCTTAGTTTTATTTATTATATCTCTAATCACAGGAAGAAAAAGAATTTAGTCAGCACAGTAAATAAAATAACAATCAAAAACGACACATGTATTTAGGTAAATGTGTCGTTTGTATTTTCAAAAAAAAATAAAAATTATGGGAACTAAAAGCGGTGCTTACCAGGATGTTTACATCAAAAGAGAAGAGGTAATGGTAAGTTTAAAAAACGATGTGACAGATTTCTGTGAAAAATATATCAAACCTGTCCATCCTGAAAATTGGGACTGGTCGGTACGGGATTTCGAAAATCCTGAAAATGATCCAACGGTTGCCGAGGCAAGAGCCATCGCAAACATCGTTTTTAAGGATTTAAGCGATGAAAAAGAGACTGACGTTGATTTGTCTACCATGAACAATGTTGAGTCTATTAAGGCCTATTTAAATCCAAAAAGCAAATACGAAGCTTTTAATATGGAAGAATTTGCTTTTGCACTAAAGGTCGAACTCGAACACGGAAAAATTAAAGATGTCAATGTCACCAACAACCATCCGTTTCTAACGGCAATGATCGCACTGGCGCACATGACCGAAAGCCTGACGTATTACAAAAGACTAAAAGTAATGGAAGCCGAAGGCGAGATTTACGAAATCATGCGTAAAATTGATCAGGTTTCTTCCGGAAAAGACGAATTGTACAAAGAACTTATAGCCGCCGAAGAAGAATTAAAAGAGGCCAGGGCAGGACTGGCCGAACGTCTGGAAAAAATGGATGATATTCCGGTTCTGGAGAAAATAGGGGATTAGGTTTTTTTTTTGAAGGTTCAAAGTGGCAAAGGTTCAAAGTGGCAAAGGTTTAAAGGGACAAAGGTTCAAAGTAGCAAAGGTTCAAAGTGGCAAAGGTGAATTGAAAAAAAAGGTCCAAAGAAACAAAACCACAAAGTATATAAACTCTGAACCTTTGTCCCTTTGAACCTTTGCCCCTTAAAAAAAAAATAATTTTCTGGGATCCAATTCATCATTTACCTCGTTTGGTTCATTTGTGTCGATGCCCGGTTCTGGATTAAGGTTCAAAGGGACAAAGGTGAATTGAAAAAAAAGGTCCAAAGAAACAAAACCACAAAGTATATAAACTCTGAACCTTTGTCCCTTTGAACCTTTGCCCCTTAAAAAAAAAATAATTTTCTGGGATCCAATTCATCATTT
>NZ_JBIPCR010000011.1:0-214622 GCF_044007335.1 Flavobacterium sp. FlaQc-48
CTACTTTTATTAGGGGTAATAATACTAAAGAAATTAAGATTGCTAAAACAATAATAAGGTAAATCGAAAAGCTTTTTGTTTTGTTTTTTGCAATAAGATTTTCAAGTGTATTTATTGCGTCTGAACTGAAGTTCATTTGTTTCATATATTTTTGAAAAATTCGTTTGGCTTTAAATTATATAAAAAGAAACAGGAGATTGAAAAAACTATAGTAGTTACAATCGATCCTTCAAATCCAAAGTCTCCTCCACTTAAAAAAAACGGTTTTTCAGGAACATATTCTAAAATGCTTATTACCTTTATACCACTAATATTGCTGCCCAATAAACAACCTATTGAGAAATTCCAAAATGCATGTATGAAGCTAGTCAATAGAATTGAATTACTTTTTAAGTAAATCAAACTAAAAAAAACACCTGCTATCGCAACATTTACCAAACCTACTATATTGGTATTGGGATTGAATAAATGAAAAAAGCTAAAAAATAGAGAAACCAATATTATATTTTTTATTGAAATATCGTTAACCAGCATTTTATAAGGAATAAATCTGAATAGTATTTCCTCTAACAATGCTGAAAGAAATATTAAAATAAAATAAATAATAATTTCAATATCCCAATTATTATAGTTGTAGACTTTGATTAATTTAAATCCAATAAGAAAAAAATAGACAATAAACGGTATCAAACAAGTAAGCAAAATTGTAGTAGTATAGATACCTGTACGGAAAAAATTAATTTTAAAATTATCATATAATTTTTCTTTCCTGATTAAATATAGTATGTATATAAATTGAGGACAAAATGTAGCTATCCATATTTTATAACTGAATGTTTTTGTATTTAAATCTTCAAAAGCAACAAAAATAAAAGGTATGGATATAAAAGATATAATTAAAAAGGCTCTAACGTAAAAGTTAAATATTTTTTTCATATTGTAAATTAAAATAGTATTATCCTTAAAGTTTTTACTAAAAGGATAATACTGTGATTTAGTCTATACCAGATTAAATTTCATAACGTCTAGGACCTCCTACTGGATGAGCTGCAATAACATCTGCTGCCTGTTCTACAAAATATCCTACAAATCCAATTACAAATCCAATAAGTGAACCTCCATCAATTTGGTTCATCTCTTCGTTCGTTAGGGCTGTTAAATTTTCCATATTTATTTTTTATTTATTTAATTATTTATATTTATTTCATAAGGTTTTTTGCGGCATTGTATCCTTTTTTGACATCGTCTTGCGCATATATAAGTTCATATGCAACTTCTGCCAGAAGCCACCAGTAACCGCCTTCAACTTCTTGTGCTTCCTGAGCATTAAGCTCTACTAAATTTAATTTTTCTAAATTCATAATGTATGTTTTAATGGTTAAACATTTTTGGTAACTTTTTTACCAAATTGCTAAGTATTTTTAAGAAGTACTTAAAGCTGAATACATCCCCTGTAATTGGCCAATTACATTTAAGAAACTGATCTAAATTCTTGCAGCGATATCAAACTGAAAAATGTATCTCAATTTCTTGATGTCAAAACTAGAGAAACATCATAATCTCTACAATTGTTACATAGCGAAATTCAGGAATCTCGATACGGAATTCCTGAATTTCAGACAAAATAAAACACAAAGAGCTATTTATCAACAACTTAACAATTTATTATTTTTAAGATTTTATGCCTTAAATTCTGTACCGATACTATATTTTTGTCAGAAATTAAAAAACTATGACTCACTTTAGGTTTCTAAAAATCTTTTTTTTTATAGTATTTCCTATTTTTATATTAGCTCAACCTCCAAAAAAGAAACTTATAAATCTTTCATATCAGGAATTAAAAGAGTTTTTTAAAAAGAATGAGAAAGATGAAAATAAACAGTTGGTCTATGCTAATGCTTATTTAGCTAAGGCAAACAAAGAAAACAACTCAATTCAAAAGGCAACAGGATGGTATTTGCTTTCTTTATTATGTAAAGGAGATACAGCTATTCGTTATTTAGACAGTACAATTCAGTATTCTAAAAATTTGAATGATGTAAAGTATCCTGCTTATGCTTATTCCAGAAAAGCTTATGAGTTAAAATATCAGTCTAAGTACAAAGAAGCTATAGATAATTTTTTACTTGCAGAAAGTATTGCTAAAAAAAATAATACTGATTTTTATTACGACGTAAAATATTCTATAGCAGTTTTAAGATCCGAAGAATTAGGAGAAATAAACGAAGCACTAAAATTATACAAAGAGTGTTTTAATTACTATAAAGAAAAAAATGTCGAAGATGATAAATATTCATATAACTACCAAGATGTTCTATTTGGATTAGCAGATGCATACAAGGCATTGAAACAATCTGACTCAGCAACTTACTACAATAGATTAGGATATCATGAATCAAAACTTACCAAAGATTATGAATATAATGCCCTTTTTGTGTTAAATGAAGGAGCCAATCTGGTAGAAAAAAAAATGTATAATACCGCTGTAGACAGTATTAAGAAAGCTTTGCCGAAAATGATTTTCTATAAAAATGCAGAAAATATTTTAGCCTCTTATTATTATTTAGGAAAAGCGTATGATGGTTTAGGAAAAAAGAATAAAGCTGTCGAAAACTTTATGAAAGTAGATTCTATTTATAATAAAACAAAAAGAATAACTCCTGAATTCACAAGTGGGTACCTCTATTTAATTTCTTATTTTAAAAATAAAAAAGACAAAGAAAACCAGCTAAAGTATCTTTCTCAATACATGAATATTGATAGTATTTTGCAGAATAATTATAAAGAACTAACTAAAAAACTGCAAAAAGAATATGACACTCCCAATTTAATCTTAGAAAAAGAAAATTTGATACAAGAACTTACAAATGATAAGACTAAATCATATTGGGGTATTGGTTTATTATTTTTATTAGTAATAGCCACCACAAGTTTCGGATTTTATCAATATCAAACAAAAAAAAGACAGTATGTTCAATTCGAAAAAGTAATGCATACATCAACAAATATTAGTGAACCAGAAACGATCAAAACAGGTAAAAAAGAATTTAAAACTATTAAATCTGGAATAGAAAACATTGGCATCAACGAAGAACTTGTCGAACAGATATTAAAAAAGTTAAATCAGTTTGAAATAACAAAAGGATATTTATTATCAAATATTACCGTTCAGTCACTATCAGATACTTTTGAAACAAATAGTAAATATGTCTCTAAAGTGGTTAATACTTATAAAGAAAAAACTTTTATACAATACATTAATGATTTAAGAATTGAATATGCTTTACAGTCTTTAAAAAAAGATCCTAAATTGCAAAAATATACCATTCAGGCCCTGGCAATTGAGTTTGGTTTTAATAATGCAGAATCATTTTCAACTGCTTTTTATAAAAAATCAGGTATTAAGCCTGTTTATTTCATAAAGCAATTGGAAAAACTAAATAAAACATAAAGACTTAATAATCAATAATTTTAAACACTTTAAATATTTAATAATGTTTTCTTTGATACCGAAATTCCTGAATTTCGATAAATAGAAACTAGAATTTAGTATTTCATATTAAACAAAATTTATATTTGTGCGATAACATTATAAAAAAACAAATATGAAGACTAATAACTCTAAAAAAGAAAGCAATAAGTTTGATTTAGAAAAAATGGAATTTGCCAAACTAAAAAATATGCATTTGATTAATGGTGGACAAATTGATCTTGAAGATCCTGATCCAGATACAGGTACAGCAACTAGTAATCGTTGCAATAGAAAAAAGGATCAGGAACAATAAAACCGCAGAATGAAAATAATATACGTGATTTGTTTTGCTTGTCTTCTTTTATTTGGTTGCAAATCTTCAAAAGAAACTATTAATTTAAAAACAGGAAAAGATTTTAAAGAAACCTGGTACTGTAAAGACTTTGAGATAGATAGTTTACCCGGAATCTCTTTAGATAAATGGTACAGACAAAATAAAAAGAAGGCAAAAAAAACTATTATCGTTGCTGTAATTGATACGCAAATTGATAAAAATCATCAAGATCTACAGGATGAAATTTGGTTAAACACAAAAGAAATTGCGAATAATAATCTTGATGATGACCAAAATGGATATGTAGATGATATACAGGGATGGAATTTTACTGCAAAAAAGGATAGCTATATTGTTTGGGGGAATTTTGAATATGTAAGATTAGTAAGAGAGTTTCAAAACAAGTTTGAGAATCAAACAGAAACTACGGTTTCTAAAGACGACCTATTTTATTATAAGGAGTATCTACGCGCGAAAAAAAAACTGGAGGAAGAATCAAGCTATTATAAAACCAGGTTAAAATCTCTCAAGTATAGTATTAATATTTTCCCTATTGCCAAAGATAGCTTGAGACATTATTTTCCTAAAGAAGATTACACTTATGAACAACTGGATAGTTTGTACAAAATTCACAAAATAAATGATAAAACTTTTCGTCAGCGAAGAGAAAATAATGATAGAGACCTGGGAGCAATGATTGGCTTTTTGATGTTTAGACTAGAGTCTAATGAACAGACATTGACAGAAGTTATTGAAAGTAAAATTCAAACAGATTCTATCGTAAATAAAAATCTGAATATAAATTTTGATGAAAGAAAATTTATAGGAGATAATCCTAACATTTTAGAAAAAGGGTACGGCAGCAAGAATATAACTATTTCTAAGGAAGGACATAGATCTTTTCAGGATCATAATACAAAAGTATCAGGCATTATTGCCGCCAAGAGAAATAATAATCTTGGAATTAAAGGAATTGCTGAAAATGTCAAAATTATGCCACTTACTATTTCTTTTTCGGGAGACGAACATGACAAAGATATTGCAATGGCAGTTTACTATGCGGTTGATAATGGAGCAAAAGTGATTAATATGTCATTTATAAAAGAATTTTCATTACGCCAGCAATGGGTTTCAGAAGCTTTTAAATATGCAGAAAAGCACAATGTTTTATTAGTACATGCTGCCGGAAATGAAAGTTTTGACATTGATAAAAATCCTACTTATCCTAGTGATAATAATTTTGACGGAAGTGCAGAGATCTGTAATAATTTTATTAATGTTGGGTCAATATCAACTCGACTAAATACGACTTTTGTTTCTGATTTTTCAAATTATGGTAAGGAAAATGTTGATTTATTTGCTCCGGGAGAAGAAATCTACACGACTGCTGCCGGTAATACTTATAAATTTGATTCTGGCACTTCGCTAGCAGCTCCAATGGTTTCAGGTACAGCAGCATTAATCTGGTCCTATTATCCAAATCTTACAGCTACTGAGGTAAAACAAATTATATTGGATTCGGGAACACCCTATAATTTAGAGGTGATTGTACCGGGAACAAAAGATAAAAAAGTTCCCTTCTCAGAACTATCCAAATCAGGTAAAGTTTTAAATGTTTACAACGCCATGAAATTAGCCAAAGAAGTGAACAACAAGAAAAAATGACATTAGACTACAAAATTCTGCCTTTTAATGAATATGTACTAAGAACTCCCCTATTACCTTTGTCTTTGTATCTTGACACTATCGAAAACTATTCAGAAGGAAAAGCAAAAGAACTGTATCAAAACCCTTTAATCAGAGAAGCTATTCATCTGGCTTCTCCGGATTTGATAAAAGAACTCGATAAATGGGTAAAAAATGACTCGCATTTATCTGATGAAAAAGCAAAAAAATTAGAGATTACTTTTTTAAAATATTTAGCCAGAATGTCCTCCAGATGTACCCCTTTTGGTCTGTTTGCAGGCTGTTCAATGGGGAGAATAGCAACCGAAACTAAAATTATTCTGGAGGATTCTGACAAATTTCAACGTATTACGCAATTTGACATGCAATTTTGGAGTACGTTGCTGCAAGAAATTGCGAATAAAAAAGAAGTAAAGCCACATTTGAAATTTTATCCCAATACTAGTATCTATAAAATTGGGGAATTCTATAGATATGTAGAGTATAAATATGTAAAAACAAAAAGAGAACACAGTATTACAGCCTTACGAAAATCTGTTGCGCTAACTAAATTGCTTTATAATGCCAAATCAGGAATCTCTATTGAAGAAATGGTTGTTCTTTTGTCAGATAATGAAAGTGAAAAGCAAGAAGCCTATGAATTTATTTTAAAACTTATCGATTTTCAATTTTTAGTAAGTGAGCTGGATGTGGTTGTTACGGGAGATAATGAATGGAACAGGGTTTTATCTCTTATTAAGAAAATCCCCGCCCTGGATAAAGAATATGAAATTTTAGAACAAATCAAAAAGAAACTTTCCGGTTTAGATACAGTTCTTATCCCTTCTGAAAAAGAATACGAAGAAATCAAATACGATATCAAAAAAACAGGAATTGAGTTTGAAGACAAATACCTTTTTCAGACCGATTTAAATTCAATTGCTGCTGTAAATACTGTAAATGTAAATGTTTCCAAAAAAGTAGTACAGGCTCTTCATTTTTTGAATGGAATTCAAACTAAAAAAAAATTTCAAAATCAGGAAAATTTTAAAAAGGCATTTATTCAAAGATATGAGAGCAAAATGATGCCGCTCACAACAGTTTTAGATACAGAAACAGGAATTGGTTATCTTCAAAATCAGGATATGAATGACACTCATGAGATCCTGGAATTTCTTAAGCTTAAGCCTAAAGAATCAAAAGAGGAAAATCAGGTTTGGACTTCTTATGACTTTATTTTGCAGAAAAAAATGCAGGAATGCATCTTAAAAGATGAAAAAGTAATAGCACTAAGTGAGCATGATTTTATCGATTTTAATACTGACTGTAAAGATCTGCCTGCCACATTCTCTGTAATGATTGAAGTTCTTGATCAGGATAAAATCATAATCGAATCTTCAGGAAATGTTAGTGCTGCTAAATTATTAGGCCGATTTTGTAATATAAATCCGGCTATTCATACTTTAACTAAACAAATAATCCAAAAAGAAGAAGCTTATTATTCAGATAAAATAATGGCGGAAGTGGTTCATATTCCGGAATCAAGAACAGGAAACATATTACGCCGGCCTGTTTTACGAAATCATGAAATAAGCTACTTAGCAAAATCTGGTGTCTCTGAGAATCAAACTATTGATCTGAACGATTTATTGGTTTCTGTTAAAAATGATACCATAATAGTGTTCTCAAAAAAGCACCATAAAGAAGTGATTCCCTGCTTATCAAATGCCCATAATTTTGCTAAAGGTTCTTTGCCTATTTACCATTTTTTATGCGACCTGCAAGCGCAACAATCAAAGCCAATTGATTCTTTTGACTGGGGTGTTCTAAAAAAACATTATAATTTTTTTCCAAGAGTAATGTACCGGGATATTATTTTATCAAAAGCTAAATGGATTATAAAAAAAGAAGAGATAGCAGCTTTTTATAAAATCAATGATAAACAATCTTATGAAAAATTTTTAATATGGAGGTCCTCCCGAAATATTCCTCAATATATAAACTGGACTAGCGGAGACAATACATTATTATTTGATTTTGAAACTGAGATTGGAGTGGAATTATTTTTAAAATCAGTTCAAAACCGGGAAAAAATTACTTTGGAAGAATTTTTATTTACAAAAGAATCTGTTGTGAAGAATAAAAATAACGATGTTTTTTGTAATCAGTTTATAGTATCATTTTACAAAGAATAAAAAATGCAAAGAGATTTTTGTTTAGGCAGTCAATGGTTGTACTATAAAATTTATACCGGTATTATGACAGCCGATTCTATCTTATTAGAAAAACTAAACCCTGTTATATCTTATTTAGAAGGAAAGAAAA
The DNA here is from genome assembly GCF_044007335.1 of Flavobacterium sp. FlaQc-48. Lineage (NCBI taxonomy): Bacteria > Pseudomonadati > Bacteroidota > Flavobacteriia > Flavobacteriales > Flavobacteriaceae > Flavobacterium > Flavobacterium sp. FlaQc-48. The sequence goes on from NZ_JBIPCR010000011.1 coordinate 7,797, forward strand.
AGATACAAAAATGGTTTTTTATACGATATAGGGATCCTGAAAACCATATAAGACTTCGTTTTTTGGTCGATGATACTGATAATTTAGCTCTAATTATCAAGGCACTTCATTCTGTTTTTAAAGAACTTATGGATGAAAATTTGATTTGGAAAATACAGACTGATACCTATCAAAGAGAAATCGAAAGATATGGGAAAGAAACGATGTATTATTCTGAATTTCTTTTTTGGAAAGACAGTAAGATGATTTTAAAATATTTGAACCTGAAACCTTCTTTTTTGGAGAAAGAAATGCCACTTTTTTTTAGTTTTTTGGCCATTGACTCTTTTTTAAATTTGTTTATGCTGTCCTCTTTAGAGAAGCTGACTTTCATGAATGAACTTCAGATTGCTTTTAAAAAAGAATTTGAAACAGATAAAATTCAAAAAAAGAAAATGGACATCCATTATCGATCATTATATCCGCAATTAGAACGTTTTTTAGAACCTTCAGATCAAAATACTATTCCCGAAATCTTTTATATTGTAAACGAAAGGTCAAATCAAATCAAAGACATAGCTTTAAAAATAATAAAGAAAATCGAAATTCCGTTGAATGATTTTCTATCAAGTCACATTCATATGATGATTAATAGACAATATACATCAAAACAAAGAATATATGAACTTATTATTTATGACCACATGTATCGATACTATAAAACTTTAAACTACAAAAGATAGCATTCAGAAATATTAGAGTATTCATCAATCCTCATACATCTCCATCCACAGCCTCGTCTCCTCCAAATCCAGTTCTTTCTCAATCTTCCTGAAAATCTCTTCATTGACAGAACCTGCTTTATGCATCGATTCCAGTTTATTGCGTTCAACATTCAGGAGATCAATTTGTATTTTGGTGAAATCGTTGAAAATTTCCCCTCCCATTACATTTCCTTTTCCGAAGAAGTTGGCAGGGAGTTCCGTTTTTTGAAGGCGGTTGAATTTTACTTCGTATTTGCTTTTGATGTTGTGGAGCAAGTCATCGTTGAGTAAGGAGAAATTATCTTCGATATGCGTAATGGTTTGCGAAACGATAATGTTTCGGATCTCGTATTCTTCGGCAAGGATAGAATATTTTTCGATTTTTAGTTTTTTAATCAGCCAGGGTAAAGTCAGTCCCTGAATGACTAAGGTGGAAAGAATTACACAAAACACCAGATAAATGATGAGGTTTCGGAGTGGGAATTCTTCGGTTTCATTCATCATTAAAGGCAATGCCAACGCAGCCGCCATCGACACCACGCCACGCATTCCGGACCAGCCAAAAACAATCATATTCCTGAAATCGAATTCTTCCTGCAAGCGGATTTTTTTACTGATATATCTTGGAAGCAAAGTCGCCGGAATCACCCATAAAAAACGCACCAAAATCACGACCAAACTCACCGAAGCGCCCCAGACAAACAAAGACCAGCCGGAGTAATCCCCGATTCCCTCGATAATCTGGCGCAGCTGCAACCCGATTAAGATAAAGATCAGTCCGTTTAAGATGTTGGTTAAAACACTCCAGATGGTTCCCGTCATGATTCGGCTTTCGTGCGTAAAAATCGTTCCTGATCTTGCCGAAAGAAAAAGTCCGGTTGCCACAACGGCCAAAACTCCCGAAGCTTCAAAATGTTCGGCAATTAAATAGGATGCAAAAGGCGTCAGCAAAGTCAAAGTCGCTTCGATCACCTCATCGCAGACAAACTTTTTATGAATAAAACTCATGATATATCCTACGCCTAAACCAATGGCAATTCCTAAAACCGACATCACAACAAAGTTCAGTCCCGCTTGCCAGAGTACAAAATTTCCGGCAGTAATGGCAGTCAAAGCATATTTGTAAGCAACAAGACCACTGGCATCGTTTACCAGACTTTCGCCTTCGAGTATCGCAATCAACCTGGGGTGTAAACCCAAACCTTTTGTAATAGAAGTCGCCGAAACCGCATCAGGAGGCGAAACAATCGCACCCAGTAAAAAAGCTAACGGCCAGGAGATATCATCTATTAACATGTGGGCAGCAAAAGCGACGGCAACAGTGGTAAAAAGTACCAAACCAACGGCTGCCAAAGTAATAGGCCGAATGGTTTGCTTAAAATCAGACCAGCTCGTGTACCATGCCGCATGATACAAAAGTGGCGGCAAGAAGACAATAAAAACAACCTCCGGACTTAAAGCAATAACCGGAAGTCCCGGAATAACGCTAATAATGACACCACAAAGGACCAGCACAATCGGAATAGGAAAATTGTATTTTTTACTGATCAGGCTTAGGAATGCGACGCCAAATAGTAACATGATAATTACGGTAATATTTTCCATTTTGTGATTGTTTTGGTAATTCTGGTATTAGGGTACGAATATAATATTTTTAAAGGTTTGTTGTGACTATGATTTTATGGGTTCTTTTTTTGCCACTTCCGATAGCTATCGGGAGTCGCAAAAAAAATTATACACAACATCATTAAACCCAATTCATCAAAATCTCTTAACCAAATTTTATTATCCCTTTAAGTCATAAATATCTTAAAAAAAATTACATTTGAATCTTAAATACATTGCCACAAATTATGATTCAGAAAAGAAATTTTATTGGTTTACTGGCCTTATTAGCCGTCTTTTTTTACGCACCACTTACCTACTCGCAAACCGCACCGCCAAAAACTGAAAATCGTTCCAAACTTTTTGATGAAACGACTACAGACAGTGATTATTTAATATCGATCGAAAAAGCCGGAGAGGTTTTGGAATCTGCTCATAATGACACGGAGTTTGATGGAAACAGCCATCGTTTGTTTGGAGAAATTAAAAGAACGCAAAGTAAACTTGATCTCATTCTGGCAAGTTTAAAAGGGGCAAATCCCAATGTGCGCAACCAGCAAATGTACCGTATTGTCCTGAAAGAAATCGAACAGGAGCTTGACGAACAAAATACGGCAATCAACTTAAGAAATAAGAATCTTGAAAAAATCAAAAGCAGGGTTATTGATTTGCGCAAGGACAAAACCCTAATGGGACTTTTGAAAGACACTATTCGTCGTAAACAATTTAAAACCGAATTCGCCAATCTTAAAAACAGATACCTGAGCACGGACAGTTTAATGACCAAAAACCAGGGTATTTTAAACAAAAATAAAAGACTGACTGTTGAAAGAAAAATTGCCGTTTCGAATGCTTTAATTATAGTCGAAAGTAAACTGGAACAATCCGGAATAAGCATGCTGAAAAAAGAATATCCCGCTTTATGGAGCCGCGATTCTGCAGCTAAAAAAATAGTGGGACAAAATATTAAGGCTAAAATAATTATTGAGGAAAATGTCGCTGCTTATTATCTGAGTTACAGGGCGGGCGGATTAATTTCGCTGGTTTTACTAATGGGTTTATTGGGCTGGTATATTTCACGCAACTTAAAATACCTGAAAAATAACGGACATGCAGACAATCTGTCTCAGTTTAACTTTAAATATTTAAATCGTGGCGTGATTATTCCGGTAGCTGTCATTGGCCTTAATATTGCCGTGGTGAGTAATTTATATGCACCGGCCATGTTTATCGAACTCATTCAGCTGGTTCTGCTGGGGCTGATCACTTTTCTGTTTAAAGATAAATGGTCAAAAGCGTCGATGCGCAATTGGTCACTTCTGCTGGTATTATTTTTTGTGCTGTGTTTCTTAGACCTATTTATTGCCGTTGGTTTTATACAACGTTGTGCTTTTATCGTCATCAATATACTAGGAATCCGTTATGGGCTGGTTCAGATTAAAAGTCTTAAAGATCAGCTTTACATTAAAGGATTCATTAAATGGGCGAAAATTATTTTTATTGGGCTAAATATTCTGGCACTGCTAAATAATCTTTTCGGAAGGGTTTCACTTGCCAATATGTTAAGCTTAACGGCTTTTATATCACTTACCCAAATTGTGGCGCTAAGTGTGCTTTTAAAAATTGTACTAGAAATTATCCTTTTACAAATTTATACCACCAGGGTTAAACGTGGTATCGAAAAGATTTTTGATTTCGAAAGCCTGTCTGAAACACTCAAAAAACCTTTTATCATCGTAATTAGTTATATGTGGATTGTCGTAATCGCAGCCAACTTAAACATCTGGGAATCTTTACGCGCCGGTTTAAATTCATTACTAAGCCATCCCAATACCATAGGCAGCATCACTTTTACGTTAGGAAACATTGTATTGTTTTTTATCATTATCTGGCTGGCGCATTTATTGCAAAATTACGTAGCGTACTTTTTTGGAGAAGTTGACGATGAAAACGAAGAAAACATCAACAAAAAACAGCATTCTAAATTATTGATTACAAGATTGGTGGTTTTAATTTGCGGGTATCTTTTGGCTGTTGCCGCATCCGGAATGCCATTGGATAAATTAAGTATTTTACTGGGAGCTTTGGGTGTTGGTGTTGGACTTGGACTTCAGAGTGTGGTTAACAATTTCGTTTCGGGTATTATCCTGATTTTCGACAAGCCCATACAAATTGGAGACGTTATCAATATTGCTTCTGAATCCGGTCGTGTAAAATCGATGGGATTGCGTACCACCAAAATCAATTCGGCAAACGGTGCCGAGATCATTATCCCGAATGGTAATTTATTGTCGCAAAACATTACCAACTGGACGTATACAGATAATTTTAAACTGGTAGAAATCGCTGCAGAAGTAAGCGGCGAGATTATGCCCGAAGAAATTAATACCCTGATTTTAGAATCGCTTGAAAGCATGGATTTAGTAAATAATGCTAAACCGCCGCAAATTTATTACACGGCTATTACTGAGGGGAAATTCAACCTGCAAATCAAATTCTGGTGCAGCATTTACCGTACCGAAGAAACAATAAGTACAGCCCGCCAGGTACTTTTTAGTAATTTTAAAGAAAAAGGTTTAACCTTATCGACATAAAAAAACAATTTAGAATTTTCTTAAAATCCGTCAAATTAAAGGTTTGACGGATTTTTTTTATGTTATTTCCAGAATCAGCAACTAAAACACACAACTTTCTGTTTTAAAAGATGTTAAACTTTAAACAAAACGATTACAGAATTAGACGATAAAGAGTTAAATTTATTGAAATATACATGTTTATTTGTAATACAATTAATCTTATCTTAGCAGAATAATATCCTTTTGGGATTTAAATGCCTTTGGGATACGAGAAAAAAAAGCTCAGACGAGGCATTATTTCAATTAGAAAAAACACTGAATTTCAAACAGATAAAAGTGTACACTAACGGTACTTTCTGTAAATCCAGAAAAATCCCGGAACCGGATCAACATATTAAATTTTATAATATTCAAAATGAATACACAGCATTACAATCTATTACTAGCTGATGATGATGAAGATGATTGCGCTTTTTTTAAAGAAGCACTGGATGAATTATCGCTTCCTGTATCTCTTGTGACTGTTAATGACGGCGTACAGCTTATGGATTTTTTAGCTAAAAATTTCTCCGGTAACTTACCGGACCTTCTTTTTCTGGATCTGAATATGCCCCGTAAAAACGGTTCTGAATGTTTGACAGAAATAAAAGAAAGAGCAGAACTTAAAGAACTTCCTGTCATTATTTTTTCGACTTCGCTCGACAATGAAATTGTCGATATCATGTATGAAAAAGGGGCAACATATTACATTCGCAAACCCGGCGAATTTTCTAAATTAAAAAAAGTGATCGAAAATGCGCTTACCATAGCCTCCCAAAATAATTTTAAGCGACCTTTAAGAGAGCATTTTATACTCCAACCCTAATTTGTTTCCAGAATGAGCTTTACAGATCATAAACATTATTTTCTATCCGATGGTGGCGAAATGGGCAAATTGATACGCTCAAAAGACTGGAGTAAAACATCTTTAGGCGATCCTGGCAACTGGCCTCAAAGTCTCAAAACCATTGTTTCCCTAATGCTCAACAACCCCTTTGGAATGTTAATAGTATGGGGTGACGATTTTACGCAAATATACAACGATACCTATAGTCAGATTCTGGGTTCCAAACATCCTAAAGCCTTGGGAATTAGTTCTCAAATTACATTTTCAGAAGTTTGGGATACCCTTGCCCCTATGTTTTATGATGTTATGAAAGGAAGTTCGGTTAGTTTTCCGGATTTTAAATTAACATTAGACAGAAATGGATATGATGAAGATTGCTATTTCGATTTCTCGTACAGCCCCATAAAAAAAGAAGATGGCACAGTAGGCGGCCTTTTGGTTACGGTGATCGAAACTACAGAAAAAGTAAGGGCTACAGCAGCGCTAAAAGAAAGCAATGCCCGATTTAGAAATAATATCATGCAGGCTCCCGTGGCCATGTGTGTCATGAGAGGAGAAAATCATGTTGTAGAAATTGCCAACGATCAAATGATTCAGTTATGGGGAGTTGAAGCCAGCGAAATTCTTGACAAACCTGTTTTTGATGCCCTCCCGCAAACAAGGAATCAATATCTCGAAGATGTACTGAATAATGTGTACAAAACCGGAAAAAAATTTATTGCCAATGAACAACTGGTTAAGCTGCCACGTGACGGCAAAATAGAAGATACTTATTTAAATTTTGTTTACGAAGCCTTAAGAGAAGCTGACGGAAGTATTTCCGGCGTTGTAGGCATTGCCATAGAAGTAACTGCCCAAGTCGTTTCGCGTTCGAAAATAGAAGAAAGTGAACAAAAAGTAAGAGAACTGGTTGAAAATGCCCCTTTTCCAATTGCTTTATACACAGGGAAAGAAATGATGGTTGAACTCGCCAATGATTCTATCATCAAAGTATGGGGAAAAGGCAATGATGTCATTGGAAAATCATTTAAAGATGTGGTTCCCGAACTGGACAATCAATTGGTTTTTGAACAGATTAATGAAGTCTTAACCAGCGGAAAATCTTTTCATACCAAAAATACGCCACTGGACCTGACAGTTGACGGGAATTTAGGGACCTATTATTTTAATTACAGCTTAACACCAATATATGATTTAAACGGAAACGTTTATGGTGTAATGAACACGGGGGTCGATCTGACGGACCTCAACGTAGCCAAGAAAAAAATTGAAGAAAGCGAACAAAACTTACAAAGCATGGTTTTGCAATCGCCAATTGGTATTTGCGTACTGGATGCCGATACTCTAATAAGCGAAATTGTAAATGAAAGCTTTATTGAGGTAGCCGGAAAGACCCGCGAAGAAATTGCAGGAAAACCTTATTGGGAGACTTTTGCCGAGGTAAAACTTTATTATGAAGAGGCACTTCAAAAAGTAGTAAAAGAAGGCGTTCCTTTTTTTGCCAATGAAGTCGAAATGATACTAATCAGGCACGGGAACAAAGAAACCGTCTATGTTACTTTTGTATATGCCCCGCTGAAAAACATTGAAGGCAAAGTCACCAAAATTGCGATTTGGGTACTTGACAATACCCCACAGGTAATTGCCAGACAAAAAATTGAAGAAGCAGATAAACGTTTCCGTAATACCGTAAAACAGGCACCTGTTGGCATCACCATTTTACGAGGACCGGAACATATTGTTGAAATGGCCAATGAATCGTATCTGAAACTTGTAGACAGAGAAGAAAAAACTTTTGTAGGCAGGCCATTATTCGATTCGTTGCCCGAAGTAAGAGAATCGGTAAGTTCCCTTTTAGATAATGTTTTAAATACAGGCATCCCTTTTCATGGAAATGAATTGCCAATTCCGTTAAGCCGATATGGAAAACAGGAAATTTTTTATTTTGATTTTCTATACCATCCCTTAAAAGAAGAAAACGGAGAAATCTCAGGTGTGATAGTAACGGTGACCGAAGTAACTGAAAAAGTCGAAGCCCGAAAGAAAACAGAACTTAACGAAGAAAGACTTAACATAATAGTCGAAGCCAGCGAACTGGGTACCTGGGAATTACACGTAAAAACAAAAGAACTACAGTATTCAACAAGATATATTGAGATCATTACAGGTCGTAAACATAAGGTAAATTTAACCCATGCACAATTACTGAGTCATGTTCACCCCGACGATTTAAACATTCGGGCAAAAGCTTTTAAAGACGCCATTTCATCAGGATATCTTCAATATGAAGTGAGACTAATCTGGGAAGATCAGTCGATTCATTGGGTTGAAGCCAAAGGAAAAGTATTTTACGGCCCCGATGCTACTCCTGAAAAACTATTAGGCACTGTACGGGATATCACCGATGAAAAAAATCACCAGCAGGAACTTGAGGCCAGCGAAAAAAGGTTCCGTAAACTAGTCATGGAATCCCCTGTTCCCAAAGCGATTCTTAAAGGCAGGGATATGGTTATTGAAATGGCCAATGCTGCACTTTTGAAAAATATCTGGAGAAAAAAAGAAAGTGATGTTCAGGGCAAAAACATATTAGATGTATTTCCGGAACTCAAAAAACAGAAATATGCCCGACTACTAAATGAAGTCTACACAACCGGAAATGTACACTCCGAATCAGAATCATTGTTTTATTTAAATCATGATAATACTGAACATAAAATGTACATCGATTTTGAATATGCCCCACAACGTGAGTTAGACGATACGATTTCAGGTATAAAAATAACCCTGATTGATGTTACTGAAAAAGTCGAAGCCCGAAAAAAAATAGAGGAAAGCGAAAAAAGATTCCGTTCCCTGACCGAAAGTATACCTCAGCTTATCTGGGAAACAGACGAAAAAGGAAATGCCTTGTTTACTTCTGGTAAATGGTTCGAATATACAGGCGTTGTCCCTACCGGCGAAGCGGTATGGAAAGCCATGATTCATCCTGATGATTTTGACGAAAACAATAAAATCTGGAGTAACAGTTTAGCTACCGGAGAAGTATATCGCGCAGATGTCAGGGTTTTACGAAAAGACGGAACCTACAGATGGCATGCTGTAATTGGCGAACCTGTCCTGAACAAAGACAATAAAATCATTAAATGGGTTGGGGCTTTTACCGATATACAGACAGAAAAAGCATTTACCCAGGAGTTAGAAAAACAAGTTACTGCCAGAACCAAAGAACTGGAGCATAAAAATATAGAACTGGAGCAAATGAACAAAGAACTTCAGTCGTTTGCCTATATTTCGAGCCACGATTTGCAGGAACCGCTACGAAAAATTCAAACCTTTGCCACACAAATTATAGAAAAAGAATCAGAGAATTTATCAGATTACGGAAAAGACAAATTCCAGCGTATGCAAAATGCTGCACAACGCATGCAAACCCTTATAAATGATTTGCTTTCGTATTCCAGAACCAACATTCAGGAAAGAATATTCGAAAAAGTAAACCTTTCTAAAATTATCGATGAGGTCAAAGAAGACCTGAGAGAAGAGCTGGAACAAAAAAATGCGATAATCGAAAGTAATGAAACCTGCGAAGTAAGTATTATCCCGTTTCAATTCAGGCAATTATTATACAATCTGGCCAGTAATTCATTGAAATTTTCAAATCCCGATGTTCGCCCGGTAATACAAATAAAAAGTACATTTGCTAAAGGAGAAGATCTAAACAACGAAACCTTAGCCAAAGAAGTCCTTTACTGCCATATTAGTATTGCAGATAACGGTATTGGTTTTGAACCTCAGTACAACAAAAAAATATTCGAAGTTTTTCAGCGTTTACACGGAAAACTCGAATATACCGGAACAGGAATTGGGCTTGCCATCGTTAAAAAAATTGTAGAAAACCACAACGGAGTGATTACCGCAACAGGAGAAAAAAACAAAGGCGCCACTTTTGACATCTATATACCGGTACTCTAAAAATATATACTCATAAAAAAAACGGAAATAACTTTAAGAAGTCATTTCCGTTTTTATTTTGAATCCCGTTAAGAATCAAAGATTTTACTTTGGTTACAATTATCTTGTATAAACAGTAATGATACCCGTAGTTTTATCTTTAATTTTTAATTCCTTATTCGTAAGGTTCATGATGTCGCTGGTTGTACTTGAACCACCAACACTAATAGTTAGATCATTATGAGATCTCACGTAAGTCCCTGTAGTTTCTGTTAGAGAACAGCTACTTCCAGAATAATCCCCCATCACTGCTGCATTACTCAATCTAAGATCTAAATAATCACTAGGACATCCTGTTGTGTTTTGTGGAGCATTAATAAGCACTTCTTTTCCGTCAATAATTGTTCCGGTCTGGCTTAGGTTGTATTTCCCCTGAATTGGAATGATTGTTTCCCCGTCATTGTCATCACTGCTACAAGATGCTGCAAATAAACCAATGCTCAATAATAATCCGAATAATATTCTTTTAGTTTTCATGTTTGATTTCTTTAAAATTATTTTATGCTAAATTAGTTTTAAAGTCTTCCAACAATGTTCTATAATTTTCGGTTTGATTTACATAATTTCATTTAAGTTTAAAGAATTGCTTTACTAAATAGCATTACTGCAAGAAATGCAGTAGTATTTATCTCAAAAAAATATAAAGCGCAATAATTACAACTCAGGATCTTTGCCAGGCGCATCATAAAAAATCTGCTTTATTTGCGGTTTTAGCATATCCTGTAACAGGTACTCCGTTTTTATTGAAACAAGTTGTCGTGTTTTAATAATTACATCTGCTAAAAATTGTATTTTTACTTTATAAAGGCGAGCCGGTAATGGATTGAACGGTATCAGATTATTTTAACGGTATGGTATCGTGCCTAATATGTTTTTTACATATTGCCAGATTATACTTAATTATTATCTTTGAATTATGAGCACATTTACAAAACAAAATCATATAGGGCGAAAAATCAGCCGTATTCGTGAACTTCGGGATATGAAGCAGGAAGCTTTGGCGCAAGCTATGGGAACAAACCAACAAACGATATCTGCAATAGAAAATAGTGAAACTGTAGATGATGAAAAACTTACTGAAGTAGCAAAAGCCCTGGGCGTAAGTGTCGAAGCCATTAAAAACTTTTCAGACGAAGCCGCAATTAATTATTTTAATACTTTATATGATAACAGTAAAAATGGTAGTCAAGGTGCCTTTGCAAATAATTGTACCTTCAATCCATTAGATAAATTGATTGAAGCTTACGACGAAAACAAAAAACTTTATGAGCGTTTATTGCAGGCTGAAAAAGACAAACTCGAATATGTAGAGAAATTATTAAACGGAAAATAATCCGTTGTAAACATATCAAAAAAAAAGGACGAGGTTTCATACGAAGCCTCGTCCTTTTTTTATTTAGTTACATCACGAAAGATAACGGAATATAAAATGACTTGCAGTGTTTACTTTTTTACATACTTATTCAGTATATAATGCGTCACAGGCCTCAACGGACTATTATTTTCGGGATGCCTGCCATGAATATTAAAAAAATCTACTCCATTTGCTGTTTTTGCATACCATATAATAGCAACTCCGTTTTTATCAAAGTACGTTGTGGTATCACACACTTTCAGTTTTTTAAGATTAACAAGAGTTGGATCTAAAATTTCAATGTTACTAAAGCTTCCTACGTCTTGTATTTTCAATTCACAATCTACAATTTCATAATGGTCGCCAGACCATTGCATACACTCCTTATTTGGAAAAGCGAAATAGACCACTACAAATCCTATAAATAAAAATATTGAAGCTACCGTAGTAGTGTATTTCCAATTTATTGGTGGAATTTCCCATGATTTCTTTGGTTTCTTCTCTACACCCGCAAATGAATTTATTTGCGTTGATGTTGGTTGTATTACTTCAAGACCAATTCCTTTTTCTCTCTCTTTTTTATCAAGAAATAATTCCAGATCTCCGGAGCTTTCACTTTGTTCCTTTTCTGCATTTGATACTTCTGGGTGGTTTTCATTCTCACTTTGATTTTCATCTCCATATAAATTTTGAATTCTAAATTTATTAAAGGGTCTTGCTTTAAAATCAACTAAAATTGCAGCTAACTCTATGGTACTACTTTTTGCTGGTTTCTTTCCTTCTTTATAAAAAGTACCTACTTTTTTAAATTTGTCTGTATACTGCGTTGAAGTATTTTCTTCTTTTGGATCAAATTCAAACTTAAAAAAATCAAAGTATACCTTTAAATCATCAGCTTTAGGATTAGATTTAAAAATTTTCCAACATAAATCCCTTAGACTAGCTTGTCCTGGAATCTCTAAAAAGTTATAATATTCTCCTCCCTCTTTTTCTTTCTGATATTTTGCTCTAATAGCATCCTTATAAAGATTTTCAATATTTTCTCGAGTAATTTTTTCCATAAGCTTTCAGGATTTTCAGGATTTTTTCTAGGACTTTTCAGGTTTTTTAGGAGATCTCAGGAAAGTTCGGACATCCCGGAATTCCGTATCGATAAAGGTTTACAAGCGTTGTTACTTTGCCTCAGAATTAGTTCTGATTCGATATCGTATTAAAACAAAAATACAAAACTAGTTCAATTAAAAGTACGGAAAACCGTAAGACGAAATTTATCCGGGAAGTATAAATAAATCTTACTGTTCTACGTGCTTCACTTCCCAAAACACGAAATGATTATTGCTTTAACAAGATCCGGATGGACTCCGGACGGCAATACTCATGCTTAATTTTTAAATCCTAAAAAGATGAAAAAACTAATAATATTGGGTGCGTTTGTGCTATTGAGTACTACATTGTTTTCTTGCACTGCTGATGAATATGAAACTCAAACGAAAAATGAGATAAAAAAGAATCATAATCCTAAAACACCTTCATATGCCGATGGTCCCGGCGATGGCACAGTTCCTCCACCGCCACCGCCGCCAGATGATCACTAAATAAAATATTTAGTTTATAAATAATTACTAAATTAGGGGAAAGTAAATTTTATGTTACGATCCCCTTTTTTTTATTTCATTTTTTTTCTCTTTCTTCTTTCCTGCAAGGAGAAAACACCAATCACAACCAATATAAAACCTATTAGAAAACAAGCAATTAGTTTTCGGGAAATGGGGATAGAAAACTTCGAAAAGAAAAATTTTAACGTTTCTTTTTACAACTTCAATAAAGCAAAAATAGCATATGAAATATTAAAAGACAGTTCAAATATAGTATTCTGTCTTACTAAAATGGCTTCTATTCAACAAATAAACGGAGACTACTACGGAAGCAAAGAAACACTTACTGAGGCATTGCCTTTTATAAAAAAAAGAGGTATTTATACCGTTTCAATCAATAATTTTTTTGGCATTGCTGACAAAGAGCTTTATCTCTACAATGATGCCATATACTATTATAAAGAAGCGATGAAAGATTGTACTGATTCTATAACCAAACAGATCCCATTCAGTAATATCGCAGCAGTTTACATTCAGCAAAAAAAATATACCGAAGCAATACTTATTTTAAATTCTATTTTAAAAAAAGTACCTGATGATACACCTACTACATTAAGTAAAGCAAGAATTAAGGACAATTTAGGATATGCTTATTTTAAAAAAGGAATGAATGAAAAAGGCCTTTTATTAATGGATGAAAGTCTTAAAATGAGAAATCAGGATGATGATACTTACGGAAGCATCGAAAGTAACTTGCATCTGGCTGAATATTTTGCTAAAACCGATCCGAAAAAATCAAACCAATATGCACTAAATGCTTATAAAATAGCGACTAAACTCAACAGCATTGATGAACGGTTAGAAGGTCTTGAATTTTTAATTCTGAATCATTCCGGCAATGAGAATACTCAGTACGCACAAAAATATATCACACTAAATGACAGCATCATTAAAATCCGGAACAACTTTAAAAATAAGTTTGCCAAAATAAAATACGATTCTAAAAAAGAAAAAGACGAAAATCAGAAACTGCGTTTAGAAAAAATTGAAAATCTATATGCATTACAGGAAGCAAAATATCAACGGATATTTTTTATCATAGGAATGGCTTCTTTGATCCTTTTGCTATTATATCTGAGAAAATTTTACCAGAATAGAAATCGAATTGAAAAAATAAAAACAGCCTACGATACTGAAACGAGAATAGCCAAAGATATTCACGATGAATTGGCCAATGATGTTTTTAATACCATCACTTTTACACAAACACAATCTTTAACAAAAGAAGAGGTTAAAGAAACTTTGCTACAAAAATTAAATTTCATTTATACCCGGGTACGCGGAATTTCAAGAGAAAACAATACTATAGACACGGGAACCAATTATGCTGTATCTTTAAAAGAAATGCTTTCTACCTACAATAGTGAGCACACCAATATCATTATTAACAGTATTGAAAAAATAAATTGGGACACTATTGATGATGTTAAAAAAGTTACCATTCACAGAATTTTACAGGAATTAATGGTCAATATGAAAAAACACAGCCAGGCATCAATAGTCGTTCTAAAGTTTGAAAATACTGCAAATACTATTTTGATCCACTATACAGATAATGGAAAAGGCTGCGAAAAAGAAAAAATTAAAAAAAATGGTTTACAAAATATGGAAAACCGTATTCTGGCCATAAAAGGAACTATTACTTTTGAAACTGAACCAGATAAAGGTTTTAAAGTAAAAATATCCATGCCTAAATAATTTTATATGTTTAAAAAAGTAATAATTGCCGAAGATCTGGATGCAATGAATTTGGGAATCCAGCAAGTCTTAAAAGATTTAAATATTGTCGATTTTCAACATTCAAAATATTGCGACGAAGCTTTTCTTAAAATACGTGCTGCGATTACACAAAATGAACCTTATGATTTATTGATTAGTGACCTTTCCTTCAAAACAGATCATCGTGATGTAAAAATTGCTAATGGTGACGAACTGGTTCAAAAAGTTCGGGAATTGCAACCCAACATTAAAATCATAGCTTATTCGGTCGAAGACAAAAGTTATCGTATAAAATCGTTGTTCGACAATGCCGAAATTGATGGTTTTGTGCTCAAAGGCTTAAACAGTATTGAAGAACTAAAAAAAGCAATCCATATTATTTCGACTTCAGATCAAAGATTTATTTCTCCTGAAGTTGCTTCTGCCCTGCAGGAAAAAAGCAATTTTGAAATAGACGATCTGGACATTTTGATCTTAAAACATCTATCATCAGGAACTGCTCAGGATGATATTATCCAAATTTTTAAAGAATTAGGCGTAAAACCCAACAGCAAAAGTGCGATGGAAAAAAGAATCTCCAGACTAAAAGATTTTTTCAAAGCCAATAATACAGTTCATTTGGTTTCGATTACAAAAGACATGGGAATCATTTAAAATTTACTACTGCTATTATAACTTTTTCAAGCTCCTTCGGGGGCTTTTTTTTATTCCTGAAATATAAAAAATCATGCATTATGGATTTCCGTAAAATACTGATATGTATCAGTTTTACATTTGAATAATTAATTAAACTAAAAACCGATGGAAATTAATATTCAACTTAAATCGTTAGCTGATAAAATAAATCAGTTAAAAATTAAAATCGAAACAGAAGAATCTACTAAACATGCTTTTGTTCTGCCTTTTATACATATTTTAGGCTATGACGCATTTAATCCGCTTGAAGTCGTTCCTGAATTTACAGCAGATCTAGGTCTAAAAAAAGGAGAAAAGGTAGATTATGCCATTTTTCAAAATGGAGAACCTATTATAATTGTAGAGTGCAAAAGCTGGAAAGAAAAATTGACGATTCATAATTCTCAATTGTTTCGTTATTTTCATGTTACTAAAACCCGTTTTGCTCTTTTAACAAATGGTATTACTTATCAGTTTTTTACTGATTTGGATAACCAAAATAAAATGGATGAAAAACCTTTTCTTGAGTTTGACATTACAAATCTTAAGGAAAATATAATCAATGAAATTGCTAAGTTTCATAAAGCGAATTTTAATGTTGATAATATTGTCACTAATGCAAGTTCTTTAAAATATATTAAAGAAATAAAAAAGCAAATCAATACAGAACTAGAGAATCCATCTACTGATTTTACTAAACTCTTTGCAAGTAAAGTTTACACTGGCAGACTTACTGAAAAAGTAGTTGATGAATTTAAAGACTTAGTTCAAAAATCTATTAGTCAATTTATTAACGAAAAAATTAATGATCGATTAAATGCTGCCCTTACTAAAGAAACTATCAAACAGCAAAACGAAGAAATTTTAACGGTTGAAGATGATAATAAAATTATTACAACCGAAGAGGAATTAGATAGTTATCGGATAGTAGTTGCCATTTTACGCCGAAAACTTCCAACACATAGAATTGTCTATCGCGACACACAATCATATTTTGGAATCCTGCTTGACGACAATAATAGAAAACCACTAACAAGACTTCACTTAAATGGCAATAAAAAATATATCAGCCTTTTTAATGATAACAAAAATGAATCAAAAATTGCAATTTCATCCATTGACGATATTTACCAATTTGAAAAAGAATTATTAGAAACTGTTGCACTTTATGAAACCGAATAAAAAACAATTATTATGATAAACGATTTAAAAAAATTCCTAAACGAAGAACAAGACCCAAAAGCGGTTGAAAAACTATTAGTAAAAGTAAATGGTTTACTAACCTCTGGAGAACAAGTAGAATATATTGCCGTGCAAAAAAAGCCTGCCATAAACCTGTCACCGGATTGTATCGCCTTAACCAATAAAAGGATAATCTTCTGCAGACCCAGAAATTTAGGCCTGTCAATGGATTTTCAGGACTATGCCTGGAAAGAAATACTAGACTGTCACATGAAAGAAGGAATTATTGGAGCAACCTTTTCAATGAAAACAATAAAAGGTAATATGAATATGCTTGATTATTTACCAAAGGCCCAAGCTCGAAAACTATATCAATTTGCACAACAAAAAGAAGAAGAAATGGTCTTATACAGACGTGAACATGATTTAGAAACCAAAAGAGCAATTGCCGGAGGTGGAATCACAGTTAATGCCAGTTTACCAATTCCTCAAAATATTGAACAAAAAGAAGATCCGTTGGAAACCCTTCAAAAATTGAAAAAATTATTAGATAGTGATATAATCTCACAATCAGAATTTGATACTAAAAAAACAGAAATTTTATCTAAAATGTAAATTATGAAAAGTAAACTAACCGCTGCAATTTTGGCCTTCTTTTTTGGAGGAATTGGAATCCATAAATTTTATTTAGGCCAATCTGGTCAAGGAATTCTTTATTTATTATTTTGCTGGACATTCATTCCTTCGATAATAGCATTTTTTCAGTTTTTCGGACTTTTATTTATGTCTGATCATTCCTTTAATGTAAAATACAACAATGGTTTTTAAATAAAACGGCTGCAAATATGAAGCATTAGATCTAACAATCTATAATATTTAAATATAAATCCAGTATAACTACGCATTTTAAGAACCATATTTCTAATTAGATTTAGCAACTGAAAGTCTGTTGCCATTCTTTGAATTTATATTTCACATTTAAAATCATTTACCCAAAATGCCTATGCAAAAAAACTACCTAGTCTTATTTCTATTACTTGTTATACTTTCCTGCGAAAAAGCTTCTGCTCCTCCTCCAGCACAAATTAACACTTTTTACAAAGCGATAATTACGCCAGATGATCGAAAAACCATTACACCCGAAGAAGCCAGAACATATCACATAAACGACACGTATCAATACGAGTACAGAACCGGAAATCCAGGACATTACGAATACAATTACGATGTAAAAGGCATAAACATCAGGGGCGATTCTGTTTGCGGAAATATCAATGTTCAGGGAAAATATGGTGCCGGAATTTTAACGAGCGATACAATTGCTGAAATTGAAATCAACACCGAATGGATTTCGTACGGAAAACTAAAAGCTTTAGATAAAAAGGGTAATGAATACCATTTAATCGTAAAATAAACAACCTATGAAATATAGTTTACCCGTATTAGTACTATTTGTGTTTTCAACTTCTTTTTGTCCTCCTGAAACCAGCGTATTTATATGCGGCTCTGCCGGAGCAAAAAAATACCATTATAAAGAAACCTGTCGCGGCTTATCAGGCTGTCGCAGTGAAGTCGCAAAAACCTCGCTCAAAAAAGCGCAGGGCCTGGGTTTAACACTTTGCGGATGGGAAGATTAATTATCTTCCCATTTTTTATTTAATCATTTGATAATAATGCCTTTACAATAAATTCACATTAGTTTTATTAATTTGAATAAAACTAAACGTTATGAAATTCTTCAATCTAAATTTTCTGATTTCCTTCAAAGAATGGCTTTTTTTAAGAGCTATGCAATCGTCTTTCCTTCATTAATAAATTACCATTAAAAAAGGGAAAAACTGATTTGAATGAATAAAATTGAGACCTCATTTTTGCACAAAGACCAATTTGGCGATAATTTCTTGTGGGGTGTTTCAACCGCTGCTTTCCAAATTGAAGGCGCCCATGATGCTGACGGAAAAGGTACTTCAATCTGGGATGTTTTTACATCACAAAAAGGAAAGATCAAAAACGGACATCATGCAATAACGGCCTGCGACTTCTACAATTCCTACCAAACCGATATCGACTTAATTAACGAATTAAACATTCCGAATTTTAGGTTTTCCATTAGCTGGCCCAGAATTATGCCTACAGGAATTCATCCCGTAAACCAGGCCGGAATTGATTATTACAACAAGATTATTGATTCTGTATTGGCAGCAGGAGTAGAACCCTGGATTACACTTTATCACTGGGATCTGCCCCATGCTTTAGAAACAAAAGGCGGATGGACGAATCGCGAATCTGTTTCGTGGTTTTCAGAATATGTTGCCGTTTGTGCGGAACATTTTGGAGATCGCGTCAAAAACTGGATGGTAATCAACGAGCCTTCGGTTTTTACAGGTGCCGGATACTTTCTGGGCATTCATGCTCCGGGCAAAAAAGGCATTACCAATTATCTTAAAGCCATGCACCACGTTACATTAGCAACAGCTGCCGGGGCAAAAATACTTCGGAATAAAATACCCGAAGCAAATATTGGAACTACTTTTTCCTGTACCCATATTGAGCCGGCCACTGAAAGTCTAAAAGATGTTGAAGCCGCAAAACGTGTCGATACATTACTCAACAGAACTTTTATAGAACCTATCTTAGGATTAGGCTATCCTCAGGCAGATTTGCCCGTGCTCAAAAAACTCAATAACTATATTTTAGAAGACGATCTCAACAATCTGGCTTTTGATTTTGATTTTATAGGCCTGCAATGTTACACACGTGAGGTTGTAAAATCAGCAATGCTGATTCCGTATATTGGTGCCGAATTAATCAGTGCCGAAAAAAGAAACGTAATTTCAACTGATATGGGATGGGAAGTCTACCCTCCTGCCCTTTATCATGTCCTGAAAAAATTCAACAATTACAAAGGAATAAAAAAAATCATCATAACCGAAAATGGTGCTGCATTTCCAGACGTTTTAACTAACGGAAAAGTATACGACATCAAACGTACCCATTACATTCAGGATCATTTAGAACAGATTCTTAAAGCAAAGAAAGACGGCTTCAATGTCGAAGGTTATTTTGTATGGAGCCTGACCGATAACTTTGAATGGGCAGAAGGTTACAACGCGAGATTTGGATTAATTCATGTTGATTTTGAAACACAACAACGAACAATAAAGCATTCAGGATTGTGGTTTAGGGATTTTTTATCCTAGAGAATGACCAGTGGTAAAAAAATAATTGAACTACAATCCAATTACCCAAAAAAGTACGTTTTATTGCCTTTAAAATTAGTAAGATACAGCGAATAAATTCTAGTAAAAACATCTGTTAAAAAGCAAAAAAAATCAATCATTTCACTGATAAACAGTAGGTTTATTGGCTGTTTTTGCTTATCTTTATAGTATAAATAACAGATAATATATGCCAAAAAACAAACTTTTCAAAGACCTCATTTACTCCTCAAAAAATTATCCTTTTTACTACTACGCGCATTTTATTTTTCAAAATGCTTCACAATTTCTTTTAGAAACCAGTTTTTCTAATCTTTTTTCTGCACCAAATATAAAAGCGCAGAAGACACCAAAGCGACAGTTCCAATTCCTATCGTAATTATTTTTCTTGGATATATTTTCTGAGCAATTTTTTTCGAAAATATACCGGCAAAATTTAAAAAAGAATTTCCTTGTTTAGGATGTTCTTTCGACTCTTCATTTTTATTTTTATTTTCCACAAAACCCTCTGTCGCTATGATTTTTTTCTCTCTTTCAACAACTGGTTTAGCTTTATCAGCACTTTCAATTTCTTTTGCCTCTTCGATTCTACACTTTTCATTAAACTTTTTAAAAGGGCGTGGCTGAAAATCAACTATAACGGCTGCAAGATTTATGGCGTCAATATTCAATGGATCTGTTTCACCTTTAAAAAAGGTTTCAATAGGACGGAACTTATCTTTTTGTTCTTTAAACTTGTTTTTTTTGGTGTGATCAAAATCCAGACAGAATAAATTTCGAAAAACATTTAAATCATCCTGAGTTGGGTTATTCTCGAAAATAAGCCAGCACAAATCGCGGAGTTTTCCGCGAGAAGGACTATACAAATAATCAAAGTATTCTCCGTCTTTTTCGAGTTCGTATTTAATTTTAATCGCTTTTTTATATTCCTCTAATGTATTATTCATCTTGCCTTTTTTAAGAACCTCTTTGTCCACATTATATTTATTTTTCACCACAAAAATTTTTCTATGCTTTTATTTTTTGACTGCTACAATTCAAATCTCTACCAGCACATTCAATTTTTATTCCAATTACATCTTATTTCTACATTTTTTTTTAAAAGTTGAGCCAACTTTTGTCTGGTTTATTGCCTCTATTATAATAGAGATTTGTTCCGTAATAATTAACCCTTAATAAAAAAAACAGGCTTTGCATTTTTATATTATTGGGAATTCATGGGAATCCCAGGAAAACGCAGGAATTCTGGGAATCCCTTATCTACAGTGGTCTAAAAGTGCCTTTCCTTTGCATCAGAAATTAGTTCAGGTTTTGTCTGCAGACTAAAACAAATATATAAAACTAGTTCAAATTAACAGTGTAAAAAACCGTAAGACCAAGTTTATTCGGGAAGTATAAATAACGTCTTACAGTTCTACACCGTTTACTTCCCAAAAATCAATTGGTATTGCCATAAACAAGCTCTGGATAAACTCCGGACAGCAATACTCATGTCTAATTTCTAAATTAAATCAAAATGAAAAAACTATTACTTTTTATCGCTTTTGCGTTATTATTTACCATATTTTCTTGTACTCCGGATGAATACGAAACTCCGCAAAAACAAGAAGCAGAAAAAACTGTAAATCCATTAAAAGCAACTTATGCTGACGGTCCAGGGGACAATGGGGGAACGCCACCTCCGACACCGGAAACTGATCACTAAATATATATTTTTAGTATCTAATTAATTACTATTTTCGGGGAAAGTAAATTTATATGTTACGGTCCCCGTTTTTTTGTTTTATTATGCTTTTTTTTCTTTTTTCCTGTCAGGAAAAAAAGACTGTCAATATAAACACAGAACCTATACGAAAAGAGGCACTTACTTTACGAAATAAAGGTATTGAACACTTTAAGAAACAAAACTTTAATACTGCTTTTCATGAATTTACTCAATCAAAAGCACTTTATGAAACTTTAAAAGACAGTGCTAATATAGGGTGGATACTTACTCAAATAACAACAATTCAGCAAGTCAACGGGGACTACTATGGCAGTAAAGAAACCGCAACCGAAGCGCTATCATATTTTAAAAAAAAGAATATGTATACCGCTGATATAAATAATAGATTAGGTATTGCTGATAAAGAACTTTCTCTGTACGATGATGCCATTCTTTACTATAAAAAATCTGCAGAAGAACATACAGATCCTATTCTTAAGCAAATGCCTTTAAGTAATATTGCACCAGTTTATATCCAACAAAAAAAATATGGTAAGGCAATCACACTTTTAGAATCTCTTTTGAACAAAAAAGTACGCAAGGAGACATCTCAGTCCACTACTGTAGCCACAATGATAGATAACTTAGGATATGCTTATTTTAAGAATTCAATGGATGAAAAAGGATTCTCTTTAATGAATCAAGCACTCCAGACTAGAACTGAACTTAAAGATACTTATGGAAGTATTGAAAGTTATTTACACCTTGCCGATTATTATGCTAAAAAAGACATTCAAAAATCAAATAAAAATGCTCTTGCGGCTTACCATGCAGCCACAAAACTAAATAGTGTTGACGAAAGATTAGAAGCGCTGCAAATTCTAATTTCAAATGATCACAGTGCGCAAAACAACCACTATGTGCAGAGGTACTTTTCTTTAAACGACAGTATTATTAAGGTTAGAAATAACTTTAAAAATAAGTTTGCTAAAATTAAATACGATTCTAAAAAAGAAAAAGACGAAAACGCCAAACTTCGTTTAGAAAAAGCAGAAAACCTCTTATCCCTTCAAAAAGCCAAATATCTGCGCATTGTATTTGTCATTGCTTTTATTTTTCTGGTTATTTTGATAGCAATTTTAATACGTTATTATAGAAATAAAAACAGGGCTATAGAATTCAGGACTTCGTACAATACCGAAACCCGAATCGCTAAAAAAATACACGATGAACTGGCAAACGACGTATTTCATGCGATTGCTTTTGCCGAATCACAGCCTCTGTCTGTAGAAAGTACCAAAGAGAATCTACTTCAAAAATTAGATGATATCTACGGACGTGTGAGAGGTATTTCAAGAGAAAACAATAGAATTGATACCGGCATAGATTTTACCAAAAGCATAAAAGAAATGCTTTCGGCTTACAATACTTCCGAACGAAATATTATGGTCACGCATTTAGAAGATATAAACTGGGAAATTATTGATGATATAAAAAAGATTACCATTAGTCGAATTTTACAGGAATTAATGGTCAATATGAAGAAACACAGTAAGGCAAATCTAGTGGTTATAAAATTTGAAAGTGATCCCAAATCAATCTTAATAAACTATATAGACAATGGTAAAGGCTGCGAAAAAACAGAGATGGTAAAAAATGGCCTCCAAAACATGGAAAACCGTATTCAGGCTGTTAAAGGAACCATTGATTTTGATACAGAACCCGACAAAGGGTTTAGGGTAAAAATATCCATGCCCAAACAAACATAAATTAAAGCATAACACTGTAAAATAAAAGCCTTTCAGGATTACTCCCGAAAGGCTTTTCTCTTCAAAAAACAAGCTAATTATAACCTTAATTAGTGTTACAGTGTCTGTTCTAAAACATCCACCACTTCTTTCCAGTTGTTTACCCTTAAGTGATGTGTTTTATCAACATTATGAAATGCCGTAAACATAATGGGTTTCCCTATGCAATAATCCAGGTTTTTACAGTGATCATCGATCATATAATCGGTATTGATAATTCTTTTGCTTCCGCATAAAATGATATTTTCCCATTTGATAAAAGGAAAATGTTCCCCAAGCCAATCTATTTTTTCAGCAAGAGAAACCGGAAATTCTGTCGCAGCAGAAACAATAAAAATTTCGAAGTTATCTTGTAATCTTCGCAAACTTTCAACTGCATCCGGCATTACAGGCAACGATCTGAAAAAATTATCTTTATTTAAAATGCCACGTACCAGATCTCTTTCCTTAAAAGCATCTTCTTCAGATAATCCCTGAATACTTTCTTTAGAAAGCGTTGTTCCATGTGCTTTATTGTAATGCTCTATTAATTGTGCTTCTATATCAGCCAGCACGCCATCCATATCAACGGCAATCGTTTTCTTTTTCATTATAAATTTATTTTGCAACAAATTTACGCAAATATTGCAAATTATTGCAATTTTAACTTATTTTTGCAATATAAATTTGCATCAAATGAAAAAGGAAGAACGTCAAAAAGTAATTTTAGAATATTTATCAAAAGAGCACAGAGTTACTTTACTGGAACTTAGTGAATACTTAAATGTATCCGAAGACACTATTCGCAGAGATGTAAAAGAACTTTCTGACCAGGGTTTATTAAAAGCTGTCCGCGGTGGCGCAGTTGCTCCTTCTCCCATTCCGTTACACTTTAGAAACAGGGAAAAACACGATCTTGAAAACAAGAAAATCATTGCCGAAAAAGCACTTCCCTTTTTAAAAGACGGACAGGTCGTATTTATTGACGGGGGAACAACTTCATTGGCTCTGGTAGCCAGTTTTCCTTATGACTTAAAAATAACCGTCATCACCAACAGTTTTCCGGTTGCGGCACTCGTAGAGGATTTACCTAATATTGAACTGATTTTTGCGGGCGGAAAAATGTGTAAAACTTCGTTTACCACAGCCAGTATCGAAACCATAGATTTCTTTAGGAATTTCAGAGCTGATATTTGTATTTTAGGACTTTGCAGCATTCATCATGAAAGAGGTGTGACCGGTATTTTATACGACGACTCACAAATTAAAAAGAACATGATTCAAAATTCAAATTTTGTTATTGCACTGGGGTCTGCTGAAAAAATTGACACTGCCGAATCTTACTTCGTTTGCCCTCTTAAAGATATTAATGTGCTGGTAACGAATATCTCTCCGGAAGATGAAACTTTTAAAGCATACAAGGAATGCGGTGTAACGATTGTTTAATTCTCGGATAGATTTAAAATCTACAGGCGATCAATACGGAGCTATTTGCTCCTATAGGTTTCGAACGAAGTTCACTGAACCCTGATTAAAATAAAAATGAAGTCAGGTAATCGCCAGGTTGCTCATTTTTCATAAAACATTCAGGATAACCCAAAACAAAAAAGCCTTTCAAGATTACTCTTAAAAGGCTTTTTTTCTACAAATTAATTAGCAATATTATTTCCAGCCGCCGCCTAAGTCTCTATAAACATGGACTGCAGCATTCAATTGTTCTTTTTTAGTATCTACCAATTCCAGTTTAGCTTCTAAGGCATCACGTTGTGTCATCAACACTTCGAAATAATCAACTCTGGCTGATTTAAACAAATCATTAGAAACATCAATAGACGTATTTAAAGCATCTACTTGTTGTGATTTCAAGTCATATCCTTTTTGAAGATTTTCGATCTTAGAAAGTTGGTTTGAAACCTCTAAATAAGCATTCAAAACCGTACGATCGTAATTGTACAACGCCTGAAGCTGTCTTGCATTGGCACTGGCAAACTCTGCCTTGATCGCATTTCTGTTGATCAGTGGTGCAGCAAGATCTCCCGCTAATGAATACAAAATTGATTCAGGAAACGTAAACAAATAAGAAGGCTTGAAAGCGTTTACTCCTACTGCAGCCGAAATATCCAATGACGGATAAAACTCAGCACGAGCTACTTTTACATCTAATTTCGAAGCGACCAATTCTAATTCTGCCTGCTTTACATCAGGACGATTCGATAATAATTGAGACGGAATTCCTGAACTTACAGCTGCCGGCAATAAACTTAAGAAGTTGGTGCTGTTTGTTCTTTTAATTTCCTGTGGATATCTACCCAACAAAAAGTTGATCTTATTCTCAGCTTCTTTTATTTGCTGACGAATATCAAACTCCATACTTTTTGAAGTTAAAACCTCTGCTTCAAATTTCTTAACCCCTAATTCTGTTGCTCTTGCAGCCTGTTTCTGGATTTTTACAATTTCCAAAGCATTAGTCTGCAATTTGATCGTTTGGTTCACAATATCCAACTGCGTATCTAAAGCCAGTAATTCATAGTAAGAATCAGCAACTTCAGCAATAAGATTGGTAATCACAAAGTTTTTACCTTCAACGGTAGCCAAATATCTGTTTAAAGCTGCTTTTTTAGAATTGCGCAGTTTTTTCCAGATATCTACTTCCCAGTTTGCATAAGCAGAGATCGTAAAATCTCCCAAAGGATCAGGTGTTTCTACACCCGGCTTAATTTCTGTAGTAGCATCACCGGCACCCTGACTGGTATATCTACCTACTTTTTCTACACCAGCTCCGGCGCGAACACCTACCGTTGGTAATAAAAGTCCTTTTTTGACACGAATATCATTCTTCGCAATTTCAATTTCCTGCAAAGTGATGTTTAATTCCTGATTGTTTTTCAGGGCAACATCAATCAGGTCTACCAGATTTTGATCTTTAAAGTAATCTTTCCAGGCTAAAGCTGAGGTGTTATTGTTGGCATCCTGAGTTTGGGTTGTTGTACCAAATGACTCCGGAACCGGCGCACTTGTAGTAGGTGCTGCCTCAGGCGCAGGGGCTTTACACCCTGCAACCGTAAGACATATACCTAATGCAATACCATATTGATATGATTTAAATTTATACATGATTGTTATCAATTTCTTCTGTTAATGGATTTTCTTCTTCATGTTTTACCAATTTATGTTTCTCTGCAATTTTGGCAAAAATAAAATACAACCCAGGAATTACAAATACTCCGCAAATAGTACCTATAAGCATACCTCCGGCAGCTGCAGTACCAATAGTTCTGTTACCAATTTTACCCGGACCAGTAGCAAAAGCAAGTGGCAATAATCCCGCAATAAAAGCAAAAGAAGTCATCAAAATAGGACGGAACCTCGCTTTCGCTCCCTCCATTGCGGCTTCAAGTACTGATCTTCCTGCTGCATGTCGCTGTATCGCGAACTCTACAATCAGTACGGCATTTTTACCTAATAAACCAATAAGCATGACCATTGCTACCTGAGCATAAATGTTGTTTTCTAATCCTGTTAATTTCAACAATAAGAAAGCTCCAAAAATACCCGCTGGTAAAGAAAGGATTACGGATAATGGTAAAATAAAACTTTCGTATTGGGCAGCCAAAACCAAGTATACGAATCCTAAACAGATTAAGAATACCCAAATGGCCTGATTACCCTGTGCCACCTCATCGGCAGAAATACCTGCCCAGTCAATGTCATATCCCCTAGGTAATTTTGCAGCTGCAACTTCCTGAATTACTTTAATCGCTGTTCCTGAACTATAGCCCGCTGCAGCAGAACCACTAATTTGTGTGGAAGTGTACATGTTATGTCTCGTAATTTCAGAAAGTCCGTATACTTTTTCTAATCTCATAAAAGCTGAAAAAGGAACCATTTCATCACGATTGTTTTTTACATACAACTTTAAAATATCATCCGGCTGAGCACGGTACTCCGGAGAAGCCTGAACAATTACTTTATAGTTGATTCCGTATTTAATAAAACTAATTTCGTAGTTACTTCCCACAAGAGTTGACAACGTATTCATGGCATTTTCGATAGACACTCCTTTTTGCTGTGCCATATCATTGTCGACTTTCATCATGTATTGAGGAAAACTGGAACTGTAAAAACTGAATACATTAGATAATTCCGGATGCGTATTTAACTCCTTAACAAAATCGTTATTTACCTGCTCCATTTTTTTGTAATCATTAGAACCCGTCTTATCTAATAAACGAAGCTCAAATCCTCCGGCAGCACCATATCCCGGTACAGCAGGCGGTTGAAAAAACTCAATATTGGCACCCGCTATATCTTTAGATTTTTCTTCCATTTCGGCCATAATCTCAAGAACAGAGTGTTTTCTTTCACTCCAGTCTTTAAGGTTGACCAAACAAGTTCCTGAGTTTGAACCTGTACCTTCAGACAGAATTTCATAACCTGCTAAAGAAGAAACTGATTTTACTCCATCGATTTTTTCAGCAATTTTTTGCAGCCTTTCTGCAATATTATTGGTTCTTTCTAATGATGAACCCGGTGGTGTCTGAATAACAGCATAAAACATACCCTGATCCTCATTCGGGATAAATCCGGAAGGAACAGTACTACTAATCAACCATGTCCCGGCGCAAAATCCAAGAAGTGCAATAATAGTAACCGCTCTCCTGTTTACAATTTTACCTAATAAGTTTTGGTATTTGCCCTGTGCTAAATTGAACTTATTGTTAAATCCATCTATAAATACATTTACAGGTGTTTTCTTTTTAGGTGCTCCATGATTATTTTTTAACATCATTGCACAAAGTGCCGGTGTCAAAGTCAAAGCCACAATACCTGAAAGGATAATAGCAGTTGCCATAGTAACCGAGAACTGTCTGTAGAATACCCCTACAGGACCAGACATAAAAGCTACAGGAATAAATACCGCCGCCATTAAGAAGGTAATCGCAATAATTGCCCCCGCAATTTCGTGCATTGCTTTTTTAGTCGCTTTAAGTGGTGAAAGATGCTCCTCCTCCATCTTGGCGTGAACCGCTTCGATTACTACAATCGCATCATCGACGACGACCCCAATAGCTAAAACTAAGGCAAATAATGTGATTAAGTTCAATGAAATATCAAAGAATGTCATAAATACAAACGTTCCTATCAAGGATACGGGTACCGCAATTGCCGGAATAACCGTTGAACGCCAGTCTCCTAAGAAAAGGAATACGACTATACCTACCAGAATAAAAGCTTCAACCAGTGTATGAATTACTTTTTCGATAGAAGCATCCAGGAATTTAGAAACGTCATAGGAAATTTCATAATCCATTCCTTTAGGAAATCTTTTCTTAATTTTTTCCAATTTAGCCTTTACCTCTTCAATAACCTGATTGGCATTACTACCAAACGATTGTTTCAATACAATTGCTGCAGATGGCCTACCATTTAAGTTCGAATAAATATCGTACATCGAACTACCAAATTCTACTTTGGCAACATCTTTCAAACGTAAAAGTTCCCCGTTAGCATTTGATTTTACTACAATATTCTCGTATTGCTCTTTGGTGGTAAAACGTCCTGAATATTTTAATACATACTCAAATGCCTGAGAACGCTTACCGGAACTTTCACCTGTTTTACCAGGAGAAGCCTCCAAACTTTGGCTTGATAAAGCATCCATTATCTCATCAGCAGAAATTTTATAAGCCAGCATACGATCAGGTTTCAACCAGATACGCATGGCATATTCACGTGTTCCTAAGATATCTCCTGAACCAATACCATTTACCCTTTTCAATTCAGAAAGTACGTTGATATCAGCATAGTTGTACAAGAACTTCATGTCGGTATTTTTGTCTGTACTGTAAAGATTCACGTACATCAGCATACTCGGCACTTCTCGGGTAATTTTGATACCTTCTCTAATTACTAAAGGAGGTAATTTATTGGTAACCGAAGCTACACGGTTTTGAACGTTGATCGCAGCCTGATTAGGATCTGTTCCTAAGTTAAAGACCACTTTTATCGTAGCTTCACCATCATTTCCGGCATCAGAAGCCATATATTTCATTCCGGGAACTCCATTTAGAGCTCTTTCCAGAGGAATTACAACGGCCTTGATCATCAATTCACCGTTAGATCCTGGATAATCTGCGGTAACATTCACCATTGGTGGTGAGATTGTAGGGAACTGTGTAATAGGTAAACTTAATACCGACAGTACCCCTAAAAAGACAATTATAAGCGATATTACTATCGACAGTACAGGTCTTTGAATAAATTTATTAAACATTTTATATTTTTTTAATGATTAAACCAAATTGGAGTTTCACAAATGTTTCAGGTTTAAAGTTTCAGGTTCAGTACGAAACCTGAAGCTTAAAACAAAAAATTACTCTGCTTTTACGCGCAAATGATTCATTACCTCTTTTGGAGACTGGAATTCATATTTAATTTTGTCATTCTCTTTTACTTTCTGAACTCCTTCAAGTAAAATCTTCTCATTTTGAGTAAGTCCGGTTTTAATCACATATAAATCAGGAATTTCACCTGTAATTGTAATTTCTCTTGAGTTTACTTTATTGTTTTTATCAATTACAAAAACATATTTTTTATCCTGGATTTCGTAAGTCGCTTTTTGCGGAATTATCACAGCATTTTTAAGAGGTACCAGCATTTGAACTTGTCCGGTTTCACCATTTCTTAGTAATTTTCCTGAATTAGGGAATCTTGCTCTAAATGCGATATTTCCCGTTTCGTTGTTAAATTCACTTTCGATAAGTTCTACTTTTCCTTTTTCTTTGAAAGTATCACCATTGGCCAAAACTAAACTCACTTTATTATCAGCACGGTCTTTTACATTGGTCTGATATTGTAAATATTCCGGTTCCGAAACATTGAAGTAAGCAAACATCTGACTGTTGTCTGAAAGGCTGGTCAATAATTCACCTTCGTCGATAAGACTTCCCAGTTTTAAAGGAATACGGTCAATCGTTCCGTCAAACGGAGCTCTGATTTCGGTAAATGATAAATGTAGTTTTGCTAATGCAACCTCAGCTTTTGCTGATTGTAGTTTTGCCTGAGCAACACTTAATTCGTTTTTAGAAACGATATTTTTATCTGCTAATAATTTTGAATTTTGTAATTCGATTTCTACTGATTTTTGTTCAGCTTGTGCTTTAAGCAATTCTGCCTGATACATGTTGGGCATAATTCTAAACAACAGCTGTCCCGCTTTTACAAACTGCCCCTCATCAACATAAATATTTTGTAGAAACCCTTTTTCCTGGGCACGGATTTCGATGTTACGCACAGATTTAATCTGAGAAACATACTCTTTTACAAACGAAGTATCCATTAATACCGGATTTGTTGCGGTAAATTTTTCCGCTTCTTCTTTTTCTTCTTTTTTAGCTGTACAACTAGTAAGGCACACAAGGGCAATTAAGCCTGTGAACAAGATAATTCTTTTCATGATTTAGTTTGGAAATTAAGCGATTGAATGCTTGGAATACAAAGATTCCTTTAGATGGAAAAATGCATCAGCAGCCTTAAGTCAGAACTTAACTTTCATATTAAGAAGAAGTAGAAAAAAAATATACATCAACAAGATATGGAGAATCACAACTTAGGTAACCGATGTATACGGGTAAATCAAATTCTTAAAACTCGTTGAGTAATGTATATAGGATTTGACTGGCCACAGAATGGCACGAAGATTTTAAAACGATTGTAATCATTTACAATAGTCTGACTTGAAAAGGAAAGATACCAATTGTCAAGTAAACTGTAGTTTGTTGCAAAAAACTTATTCGTAAGTCCATCTTTAAGATCATCACTTCCGAGGTATTCTTCTTCAAGATCCACATCGGCATCTTCAATAATAGAACTGCCCTGATCCTGATTGGTGAATTTTACACGGTGTTTTTTCTCAAGAGTATGGTGATGAAAGTTTTGAGGAGTACCAGCATTAAGATATTGACCTCCGCCGAACAGAAGCAAATTCATGAATACTAAAAATACTATTAACTTTCTCATTTGGGTGCGAAAGTAAGCAAAGTATCGAAAGAAAAAAAGATTTTTTTATAAGCTTTAACATTTAATAAAAGCGAAAACGTTTTCATTATTTTATTAAATATAAATTATTATAAAATATTATAGTTTTTTGCTAAAAAATCACAAAAAAACAGCTTCATATTAGAATCAGATTGGTAAAAGGGAAGAAATGAACGAAAAACAGTCAAAATCGCAAATATTAGACTCTTAACATTTTAATATGTAAATTTCATACACTTTTTCACAGCAAAACTTCCATTATAGTAAATTCCTGTCCTTCTTTTATGAAATTTTGTTGTGTAGCCATCATACCAAATTTCTCATAAAATGACTTTTTATGGGTTCGGGCATTACACCAAACTTTGCTTAATTTCTTTTCTTTTGCAAGATCCAGAATATATTGTAGTAAAACCGAAGCAATTCCTTTTCCCTGAAACTCTTTTAAAGTGGCTAATTTTCTAAACTGCATTTCATCTTCAGTAATGAAACAGGAAACTATCGAAACTAATTTTTCTTTCTCGAAAACTCCAAAATGCAATCCTGAATGATCTTCTTCTAATTGTACAAATTCAAAAGGCAGATCCGGCCACATTACTTCGTGCCTGATTTTCCAAGTTTCAGAAGGTTTTATTTTTTTAATGTCCATTCAATACCTATTTCTTTAAGAATTTCAAATTTAATGCATTTAAATTGGTATATCCTTGCCTGAGAGCCAAATCACATTACACTCATTATCAAAAACATACACAAATTAAATAAGATAAATCATTCTTTTTAAATTAATAATTTTTATTTTTATGCTATCTAAAAAATAAATCCCGTTATGAAAAAATTTATTCTGGCAGTATTGTTATGTATTAGTGTAAATGGTTTTGCGCAATTGATACAATTTGGACCTCAGTTTTCTTATAATATTACTTCTCCGCTTACGGACGATTTTAGTTCAAAAAGTTCCGGAACAGGTTATGGTGTTGCCGGATTTGCAAGGGTAAATTTGTTGCTCTTTTATGGTCAGGGCGAATTTGGCTATGCACAATCAAAATTTAGTGTGTCTCAAACCGGGATTGGAGAAACCGAATATAAGCTATCAGGTACTGACGCTACCTTACTGATTGGTTTTAAAATTGTTCCTCTGGGAAAATTAGGGAATGTTCGAATTTTTGCCGGATACAACTGGAAAAATTATTCAGATATAAAGGCCAATAATAGTTTAAATTATATTGCTCTTGAAAAAAACAACAGCAGCATTCTTGGAGGAGTTGGTGTTGACTTATGGAAGCTGACTTTAGATTACCGGTATCTTGCCGGAGTTACGGATCTCGATCCTTCAGGAAGAAAGGTTAAAACAGCTGTGTCTAATATCTCTTTAGGATTTAAATTTTTATAAAATAATAACTCCTGAAATACAAAAGGGAATCTAACTGTTTAGATTCCCTTTTGTATTATTTTACTTTAACATAGTAACGTTCCATATTATCACTTTCAATTTTCTTTACACCGTTTTCATCTTTAATACCTACGTTAATAACGTGAAGTTGATCTGAATCTTCATTAATAGAACAATTCCATATGGTACCATCTGATAAGATGATATCCGAAAACAGTGAGTCGGATTTGTTCTTGTTGTAGTACACTAAATTTTCTGTTTTGATGATTTTCTTTTCCCCGGTCTTTTTGTTTATTTCATAAAACACGATCTCGTTTTGAGTAATGGTTACTAACTCATCAAAATCTTTTTCGGCATAACTTACAGATTGGCTAACAGCCCAGATTGGTTTATCTCCCATCATTTTCCAGTTACCCAGGGCCTGTGCCAAAATAGTTTCCCGTAAAACGTTTTTTATAGTATCGATCTGTTTTAGGGATTCTTTACCAATTTCAGTTTCGGGTTTAATGGTCGAAGCAATGTGAAATAAATCAAGAGCCTTTTTTAAATCAGCCTTTTTATAATAAGAGACAGCTAATTCATATCGGCTTTTTTGAAATGCAGTTTTCGGATCATTTTGAGCAATTGTTTTAGAAACAATCAAAAAAACAATCAAAATTAGGGACTTTTTCATTTATATAGCAAGTTTTTCATTTTTTGCAAACGTAGTTTTTTAATCCCATATTTTCTTACAGTTTCTCAAATTTATTTTATTCTAAGAAAAAACTTAAATGAATTAAAAAAAGAAGAGAATCTAAATAATTAGATTCTCTTCTTTATCATGCTTATTCTCAGGTTTAAACTGAAAATGAATTTAAAATCTCCATTGCTTTTTGGACATCTTTTTTATTCACAAAAATATGATCGTGATAAAAAGCAGCTACTACATTGCAGCTAATATTATGTGCTGAAAGCGCTTTCGAAAATGCAGCTGTTAGTCCAACGGCTTCTAATGACGAATGTACCGTAAGCGTGATCCAGGACATTACAACCGAATAATCCAGTTTCAATTTATCGGCTATTTCTTTTTTAAGAATCAGGGTAACCGCTTCTTTTTCTTTAAAAAACATTTCAATTTCGTTGAGATCTGTTTTTTCTAAACTTTCGACTTTACAAAACACATAATCTCCCAAAACCTGTTCGGGTTTCATGCTTTTGAGCAATTGTCGTAAATCTTTTTCTCCGGACATTTTATGTGTTTCTGTTCTATTTATTTTACAATAAAAGTATTATTTTCCGGTGTAGCATCCATAAAAATACCGCCATCAGCTTTTACTTGTTTAATTTGTTTATTCGTTTTTAAAGTAATTGTAGCTAATTTTTGATTTCGTTCCCAAATAGATGGCGTTTGATGAACTGTTTCTGTTGTGTTGTCCGAATAAGTAACAATGACATCAAACGGAATCACAAAACCTCCCACATTCTCGATGGAGACTACATTCCTGGAAACGCTTTTAACTGATACATCGATATAATTATTAGTAAAAAACCAATTATTAAAGAACCAGTTCAGATTTTTTCCGGAAGCTGCATTTATAGAATTAAAATAATCCCACGGAATAGGATGCTTACCATTCCAGTTGTCCATATAAGCATGCAACGATTTTTTGAACAAATCATCGCCTAACATATCTTTTAAAGCCAGGTACGAAAGTGAGGCTTTTCCGTATGAATTATTCCCGTATCCGGGACCTGAAACCTGTGTCGACATTGAAATAACAGGCTGATCTTCTTCTGCTGAACGATCACTTATATAATCTTTAACCCTAAAATCTTTGTAGAATTTATCGGCTGCTTCTTTTCCGTGTTCGGCAATTCCAATTAAATATTCAAAAGTCGTTGCCCAGCCTTCATCCATAAAAGCATAACGCGTTTCGTTGATTCCCATATAAAAAGGAAAATACGTATGTGCTACTTCATGATCCTGAACCAATTGGGCAAAAACAGGATCGCCCATCTGAGAATCGTTACACATCATTGGGTATTCCATGTCTGCAAAGCCCTGAAAAGCGGTCATTTTTGAAAAAGGATATGGAACTCCCGGCCAATTGTTCGAAAAGAAATCCAGTGCATATTGGTTGTTTTTTACCGAGTTTACAAAATCAGTTCCCTTTATATCATACGCCGCCTGAACACTTGCGCGACGATTTGTTTTTTTATCTACCAAAACACTGCTGGCATCCCATAAATAATGATCACTTAATCCAAAACAAACATCTGAAATGTTTTTGGCTTCAAATTTCCAGACATTCCACTCATTTTGTTTGGTTACAATTCCTGTTTTTAATTCTTTTTCGTTGGCGATATGCAAAATTTCATCTGTAGCATACGATTTTTTTAAACGTGCCGAAAATTCCGGTTGCAAAACTTCATCAGGATTTAGTAAATCTCCCGTCGCATACACAACATAATTTTTAGGCGCTTTTACTGAAAAAGTATAATCATTAAAATCATTATAAAACTCCTGACGATCTGTATGAGGCAATCTGTCCCATCCGTTGTAATCATCAAAAACAGATACACGGGGATAACTGTAGGCTACAAAAAAAGTAGTTTCGTCTATTTGTCCTTCTCTCCCGCTCTCTTTTGACAAAGGGTAATTCCAATCGATATTAATTGTAATTTTTGAATGTGGCAGAAGTGCTTTGTTCATCTTTACATTTCCTACCGTTCCCCAGCTTCTGGCATCTTCTTTGTAAATTTCACCTTCAATTTTTAAAGAAGTAATAGTTAATCCGTTACTCAAAAAATCATCATTGACATTTCCGCTTCTGGGCGAAGAGGGTTTGTGCAAATTATTTACAAATCTAATGGCAAGATTTCGTAAAGTATCATTACTATTATTCTCGTAAACAATAGTTTCTGTTCCGCTAACTATTTTAGTCTTTGCATCTACAGCAATATCCATATTGTATTTCCCATGGTTTTGCCAGTAGTTTTTACCCGGTTTTCCGTCTTTAGAACGGGTTCCTTTAGTGTAAGCTTCCTTTATATTTCTGGGCATATAAAGTTCTTGCGAAAAACCATTTTGTGCCAAAAACAAAAATGCAATAAGTACAAATTGTATCGATTTTTTTTCCATAAAGTGATTATATTTTGTTGATTGAATATCAGTTATAATATTAGTGATTTTTTTAACTTTTTGTTACAATAACGACTAAAAAATTTATTACGCCATTTTCAAAAAAAACTTAAAATCTTAAACACTCAGAACCTTAGAAACTTTTAAAAATAAAAACCGTCTTATTTCAAAAGAAAAAGACGGCATCTACAATTAATATATAACCTTGGTACCTACAAAATATAATCGGTATTAATAAAATTTGATTCTTTGCTGTTTAGCAATTCCTGCAAAATTTCATTATTATAATCGATATCTTTTGAAGCCACGAACGTACGAATAGAGAAAGAACGCAAAGCATCAGGAATACTAAGGGTTCCTACAGCAGAATCTTTACGACCTGTAAACGGAAACGCATCCGGGCCTCTCTGACAAGAACTGTTGAGGTTTACCCTGCAAACTAAATTTACTAAAGCATCAATAAGCGGTGCAAGGGTTTTAATGTCTTTGCCAAACAAACTCACTTGTTGACCGTAATTTGATTCTGCCATATCTTCAAGCGGTTCGCTAATATCATTAAAAGAAATAACCGGAACTACGGGGCCAAATTGTTCTTCATGATAAACACGCATCTCTTTGTTTACCGGATATAAAACCGCCGGAAAAATATAATTATCAGTGTGTTTTCCGCCTTTTTCGTTCAATATTTTGGCTCCTTTACTGGTAGCATCATCAATTAAACCTTGTATGTAAGCTGGTTTTTCTGATTCCGGCAGCGGCGTTAATGAAGCACCTTTATCCCATGGATTTCCAAATCCTAAGCTGTCTACTTTTTCAGAAAAACGCTTGTTGAATTCCTCTACGATAGAAGTATGAACATATAAAACTTTCAAAGCGGTACAACGTTGCCCGTTGAAAGATAAAGTTCCTGCAATACATTCCTGAATAGCCAGATCTAAATCGGCATCCGGTAAAATAATCGCCGGGTTTTTAGCTTCTAATCCTAAAATCAAACGCAAACGGTTTTTATTTGGATGCTGGTCCTGCAAAGCAATCGCCGATTTACTGTTTCCAATTAATGCCAGTACATCTATTTTTCCTGATTTCATAATTGGCGAAGCTACTTCACGGCCTCTTCCGTATACTATATTGATAACTCCTTTTGGAAAACTGCTTCTAAATGCTTCTAACAATGGCGAGATACATAAAACACCGTGTTTTGCAGGTTTAAAAATCACCGTATTCCCCATAATCAAAGCCGGGATTAATAAGGAGAACGTTTCATTAAGAGGATAATTGTAAGGTCCAAGACACAAAACCACGCCAAGAGGTCCGCGACGAATCATCGCATTCACGCCCTGTACTTTTTCAAAATGCGAACTGCGTCCGTTTAGTTCTTTATAACTGGCAATAGTATCATAAATATATTCAACCGTTCTGTCGAATTCTTTTTGCGAATCGCCAAGATTTTTTCCAATTTCCCACATCAAAAGTTTAACCACTTCCTCACGGGTTTCTTTCATTTGTCGAACAAAATTCTCCATGCATTTTATACGGTCTACCACTTTCATAGTAGGCCATAAACCTTGTCCTTTGTTGTAGGCGGTATTTGCAGCTTCAACCACTTCGGCAGCTTCTTTTTCTGCCATAAACGGAATCGATCCTAATAAAGTTGGTGTATATTTTTCTGTTGATGAAATGGTAGAAAAAACAGGTGTGGTTTGTCCTGTCCATTGTTTTAATTCGCCATTTACAAGATAGGTGTCTTGATTTATAAGGGTTTTAATCTGATATTCTTCGGGTATTAAACTCATAATCTGGTACTTTATAGTTTGGTTATTAATAGCATTTTAAAAAAGAAAAAGAGGCTTTTTGTGCCTCTTTTTCTTTCTTATGGATTTACGGTTTCGCCTTCCCAATCCAGGATTCCGCCAAGCAAATTGTAGGCATTATTAATACCTAATTCATTCATAATCTGACATGCTTTAGCACTTCTGGCTCCAGAACGGCAATACACATAATAATTTTTATTTTTATCTAATTCTTCGATTTCATAAATAAAACCCTGACCTTTATTAATGTCAATATTCACGGCATTCTCGATATAACCGTCATTAAATTCGTCTTCAGTTCTTACGTCCAGTATAACTGCATTCTCGTCAGCAGCAAGCTGATTAACCCAATCTTCTTGTGATAAATTCATAATATGTGTTTTTTGTAAAATTACGACGTTTCTATTAATTAAAAACGTGCCAAATGCGATTTCGATTATTATTCTCAGAAAACGTTTTAGAGAAACTATTATAATCAGTGAAAAACAAATTTACTTACTATTTTTAAAAATATAACCTATAAACTCGATAGAAAATAGGATTTTTTCATTTACACAAAATACATCTCAAATATAGTTTTCTGACAATTAATACTACTTCAAACTACTATCTTTGTAAAAAATTATAATTTTTGATTTCTATTTGATAAAATTGTTTGCAAATAATTATGCTGTTTTTTATTCATACTTTGTGTTGAAATCTATTTTTTGCCACAGACTATAAAGATTACCATGATTAAAATGTTTGCCACGAATGGCATTAATTTTCACGAATTGATTTTGTGTTAATTTCTGAAATCTGAAAAAAAATAAAAATTTAAACATATAGAAACACAGGTTTTTTTTAAGGTTAAGAGCAAAATAAAATAACACACTATTTACACATAGCGATGTGCATTCATGCAAAGTGAAACGCCCTTTTTAAGTAACAAAAAGCTTATGTTTCTATGTGTTAAAACATTTTAAACTTTGATTAAAAATAAATAAATCTGTGCAAACCAGTTCAATCCGTAAAATCCGTGGCCCAATAATTACAATACTTAACCCATGCAAAATTCATTAAAAAACATATTTCCTAATTTCTCCAGCGAACTTATTGCAACAATCGAAGAAAACGGAAGCCTGCAGGACTTTGAAGCCGGAACCATTTTAATGCGAACCGGACAATACATTAAAAACACGGTTTTAATTACCAAAGGAAAAATCAAAATTTATCGCGAAGGCGAAGATGGCGGCGAATTTTTAATGTATTATTTACAACCCGGACAAGCCTGTGCCATATCGATGATTTGTACCGCCAAAAGCGAGAAAAGCCAGATTATGGCAAAAGTGGTCGAAGATGTTGAGGTGATGATGATTCCGCTGCAAATGATGGACAAATGGATGATGGAACACAGATCGTGGTACGAATTTGTAATTGAAACCTACAGAAGCCGTTTTGAAGAAGTCCTGGAAGTGGTAGACAATATCGCTTTCCGTTCTATGGACGAACGTCTGGAGTTTTACCTCAAAAGACATTCTGATGCCTGCGGCTGTTCTGAAGTTAATCTTTCACACCAGGAAATTGCAACTGAATTAAACACTTCCAGAGAAGTCGTTTCAAGATTACTCAAAAAAATGGAACAAAGAGGTTTGGTCAAACTCAACCGCAACCAAATTGAGTTACTAAACACGAATTTCACAAATTAACGCTAAGTTTTTTTTATTTGAACCATTAAGAAATTAAGAAAAATTAAGGCTTAGTTACTTAATCTTCTTGATTAATTACGATATACAAAGAAGCAAACTTAATTTTCTTAATATCTTAATGGTAAAAACTATTTTAGACAACTCTTGTCATTTCAAAACAAACCTGTGAAAACCCGTTTCATCCGTCAAATCCTTGGGCTATAAATCAGTAACAAAAATTCCTTATGTGATAAATGTTACTGTAGATTTCTTTTTATCAAAGCACCTTTGCATAAAACTAATGCAATGGAATATTTAGGTTATTTTGCTTCGATCATTATAGGGATTTCCCTTGGCTTAATTGGCGGAGGCGGATCGATTTTAACCATTCCTATTTTAGTGTACTTGTTTAAAGTAAATCCGGAGCAGGCCACTTCTTACTCTTTATTTATTGTGGGACTAACGGCTATGTTTGGGAGTTACAGCCATTATAAAATGGGAAATCTAAAACTCAAATCGGCGTTGTATTTTGCGGTTCCGTCTGTAATTTCGATCTTGATTATTCGTGAAGTTATTTTTCCTCAAATTGCTTCTACCTTATTTTCTGTTGCTTCGTATTCCGTTTCCAAAGATTTTCTGATTATGATTATCTTTTCGATATTGATGATTACAGCCTCAATCTCCATGATCCGAAAAAACAAACCCGAAATAAAAGCCACAGAAACTAATTATACCCAACTAGCCATAATAGGTTTCATTGTCGGTATCATAACCGGATTTCTTGGTGCCGGCGGAGGGTTTCTGATTATTCCTGCCCTGCTCTTTTTTGCCAATTTACCCATGAAACAAGCCGTAGGAACTTCATTGTTAATTATTACAATTAATTCATCTATTGGTTTTGGCGGTGATCTTTATATTGGAACTCCTATAAACTATCCTTTTTTATTAGGCGTTTCCGGAATGCCACTTTTAGGAATGATTATAGGCAGTCAGCTTTCTAAGAAAATTGATGGTACCAAACTAAAACCAATTTTTGGATGGTTTGTATTGGTGATGGGATTTTATATTATTACTAAGGAGGTTTTGTTTTAAAGTTTTTTCTCTCGCAGATTTAGCAGATTTTTATTTTACTACAATTTTTGCTTCTTAATTGCAGCATAACCACAATCATTGTCATCCCGAGGTCTAATTTTTATCCTAAAAAAAGTAATATAAATGACTTTTACCGCAGAGACCGCAAAGTTTTTATGCAAAGTTCGCAAAGTTTGTTTTGAGATCGCTTTGCTTTGAGATCGCAAAGGGATTGCGAAAAAAAAGGGAGAAAATAAAACTGATCATACGCTCATTAATTTAGATTAAAATTTAAAACGTCATTGGTAGGAACGAGGGATCTCCACAAAAAACTCGACAATCAAAATCGCCAATCTTTGCAGAGCTACTTGCGGAGATCCCTCGTTCCTCGGGATGACAAAAAATATGCGGACTAACTTTGACAAAGACGAAAACTAAAAATGAGGAAACAAATATCGCTTCCCATTATTTACTCTTTACTCTCTATCCTCTATTCTCTATCCTCTATTTTCTATTCTCTATCCTCTATCCTCTATCCTCTATCCTCTATCCTCTATCCTCTATTTCCACCAATGATAATAATTATGTAATCCGTCATATTCAAAACCACAACGCGGATATAAAGTGTTGCCTATATCATTTGTCTTTTCAGTTTCCAGCATCAAACCGCAGGCATTTGTTTCTTCACACCATTGTTTACTTCTGTCAATTAAGGCTACCGAAAGTCCTTTGCCTCTATAATCCGGCTGTACAAAAAGATCACTCAACAGCCATTGTTTTTGTAATTTTGTGTAGTGAAATAATTTGTAAAGTTGTACAAAGCCAACGGCTTTTCCGTCCACAATTGCTAAAAAAATATCCGATTCATTGTTCAGTAAACGTTCTTTAAGAAATGCTTTTCCTTTTTCGACATCAGATTCCTGACGGTAGAAGACACGATAAAGGTTAAAAAGGTTTGCGGCTTCGTTAAGGTCTTCGATACTTGCTTTTTTGATTTTGTAATCCATTGTTTTTAAATATTTTGATTAAAAAACGAAAGTATTCCAAAGGGCAAATTCGCTTACAGTCCAGTTTATACAAAACAAGATCATCCAGTATTTAAAACATCAAAAAGAGCATTTTGCAGTAAGTAAATCAACAAAATTATTTTTCTGTAAATCAATTCTTATCTAACTTTTAGAGTTTTGCAAAGAGAAAAAAAAGTGCAGATTAAAAAAAAGTATTCGAAGCATAACGCTCTGAAAGAGCTTTAGCAATAGCATATTGCAAAACACTATGAATAAAAACATTTGTTATTTAGCCCTGAAAGGGCGAAAGCCTAACCGCAAAGAAAAACTTCATTGTGTGTTATATGTATTTTCTAAGAAAGCGATTATTTGCTTTTGCCCTTTCAGGGCGATATTCGCTTTTAGTTTAGTTCGTAGTGCAATGCACTACGCTGGTGATTTTAGACCTTCGGCCTATTTGTTCAAAAGCTTTTCAAGATATTCTACTTTTGCTTTTTCAGCCAGAACTAATTCTTTCTCGGCCAGAACCAAACGTTCATAAAGTTCAACCATTTTATCTAAAGGATTGAAAGTACAAGAATTATTGGTTATAAAACTATCAGAAACAGCTTCATTATTGGTTACAAAACTACCTGAAACAGCTTCATTAAAA
Source organism: Flavobacterium sp. FlaQc-48 (assembly GCF_044007335.1). Taxonomy (NCBI): domain Bacteria; kingdom Pseudomonadati; phylum Bacteroidota; class Flavobacteriia; order Flavobacteriales; family Flavobacteriaceae; genus Flavobacterium; species Flavobacterium sp. FlaQc-48. The sequence goes on from NZ_JBIPCR010000011.1 coordinate 49,666, forward strand.
GTGTTGAAATAATTGATAATACCTTCTTCCGAAAAGTTTTCAATTGCTTCTACCGTAACTCCAAGTACTTTTGCAATCTCTACAAGTCTTTTATCGTCAACTTCCTCGCTTCCTTCAATACTGGAAACAGTTTGCTGACTTACACCAATTGCTTCTGCAAGAATCTCTTGTTTCATTCCTTTAAGCTCTCTGATTCGGCTTATGTTGCGTCCGATATGTTTTGGTTTTGTTGCTGTGCTCATAGTTCAAAGATATTAAAATTCTTTAAAAAAATATAGATCTGGTAAAATACAGGTTCTTTTTTGTAAGATACGTTTTACGGGTTTAAATAAATCTTTGTCAAAGCTTTAAACTTTGACAAAGAGGAAAACGTAAAGATAGCACAGATTTATTTTTTCCATGACTCCAATATTTCTTTATTATCTAACATAAATTTTTCATTATTTCTATAAACTGTGATAACTGTTTCTCCTTTTTTCTTGACAATTGAATCTCCAATTTTAATTTTCGGCCAAAATTGACCAAAAGGAGAAAATTTAGTTTCATTACTTAAATATATCATTGCCGCATTATGATTGAATTTTTCGAATCCCTTATCAATTACAATCCCTTCAAAACTCTGTTCCTGAATATTTTTTAATGATCTTTCATATTTACTTCTATCTGTATCTATGGTAAATGATTTTACGAAAAGAAAAACAGCAAAAATAGTTATTCCGATATTCAGAATTATTTTCCATTGCTTATTTGACAATTCTAAAGCTTTCTTCATTTATTTTAATCGTAACAAAGTATTTATAGCATATATAAATCCAATAGATGCTTTGCCTGTTTCCATTTGAAAACTGAATTCTTTTCCATGAATATCAATAATTTTACATATTGATAGCTGAGGCTTATTTAGATCTCCTTTAAAATTACCATATTTCACGCTATCAACATCATCAAACTTCAAAGAATGAATGCTGTTATTCGATTTCTCAATAATACGACGTGTTGTTATGAGTGTAGTAACATTCGGGCTTTTCACTTCAAAAACAGATAACTCATTTTCTTCAAGATCAAAGTCTAAACTTTTCCCTAGAAAATATACCTTTGAATAGATCCATTCTTCTGGGTGCATGATTTTACGACTAAGAGCTGCAATTGTAATATTCTTTTTTGAATTATCTGTTTTCAATCTCTTTAAACTTTTAAGACCTCAAACTTTCCATTTCTTTATAGTTTTATGTCTATTTGCTTTTGCCCTTTCAGGGCGATATTCGCTTTTCGTTTTGTTCGTAGTGCGATACACTACGCTAGTGATTTTAGACCTTCGGCCTATTTGTTCAAAAGCTTTTCAAGATATTCTACTTTTGCTTTTTCCGCCAGAACTAATTCTTTCTCAGCCAGAACCAAACGTTCGTAAAGTTCAACCATTTTATCTAAAGGATTGAAAGTAAAAATAGGCCCAGATGCACCTTGACCATTACTTGCACTATTGTCGTAAAAATTATTAAAAAAATTAAAAACTGATTCTTCCGAAAAATTTTCAATCGCTTCTACTGTAACTCCTAGTGCTTTTGCAATTTGTTCAAGTTTTACTTTATCAATTGATTCATTTGACTCAATAATCGAAATAGCCTGCTGGTTTGAACCAATTGCTTGCGCAAGTGCTTCTTGTTTCATTCCTTTAAGCTCTCTGATTCGGCTTATATTACGTCCGATATGTTTTGGTTTTGTTGCTGTGCTCATAGTTCAAAGATATTTAAAATTCTTTAGAAAAATATAGATGTGGTAAAATACAGGTTCTTTTTTTGTAAGATACGTTTTACATGCCTTAAATAATTCTTGTCAAAGTTTTAAACTTTGACAAAGATGAAAACGTAAAGGTTAAAATTAAGAATGATCAAATATCTATTCTAAAACCTCAAAACGATCTCCTCTATAAACAAACAACTTTTCAGAAACAATATTCAATCCTTCTCCCTTAAGTTGTTCAATAAAATCATAAAGTTTAGATATATTATTTTGATCTTTACTGCCTGTGACATAAACTATATTTGGATTGGGAATTGCTACAACAATATCTCCAAATACGGAAAAATTTTCATGATTCCAGATTTTCACTAAAATCAAACTCGAAGAAAATTCCCCTTTATATTTTACAGCATATAGCCCCTCACCCCCATCAATATTGATTTCGGGATAAGCACTAAGATTTTCTAATGCTTTAGCTCTTAAATCTTCAATTGAATAATTCAAATCTGCCAAATCATTTTTCTGAATAAAATAAAGTAATTTTTCTTTGCTTTCTACGTAATAAACAGATAATTCTTCATTGTAGCGATCAAAAATCATTTCTTCAAAACCTGGATGACCAAAGGAAAGGATTTCCACAGCTTCTTTACCTTTTAATACTGGAAGAATTTTTTCAGTTTTCACTCTCTCTTTCGGCATATGAGTATCAAAAGTTACGTTAAGATAACGATCAATTGTTTCATCAATTAAATCAGGCCGTCTTAAATAATCTTCGTAGCATTTAACATACGTAAACTCAAAAGTTTGATTTCTGTACTCTGTAATTATATTCAATTGATTTTGCGAAATAGTTTTTACGCCTTCAATTCTTTCACTTAATTTTTTTATAATTAACTCAGCAAATTCATTTTCTGACAACAACTCTTTTTCAAATAGCAGTTCATTTTTTTGCTTGAGCTCTTTTAAACTTTGAGCAGTTAAACAATCCTTTAGATATCGTTCTAAACCCACCATTTTATTAGCATCATCTAGTAAAAATATTTTGTCAGAAATAATAGGATGCCCTTCTTCCTTTAGTTTTTTTATAATATCATAAAGTTTAGAGATGTTTTCCTGATCTTCACTCCCTGTAACAAAAAAGGTATCTCGCGTAGGAATTGCAGCAACAATATATCCGGGAACAGAGAATTGCTTTCTAAGAAATAAGTCCAGAAGTATAAAACTTGATTCATATATTCCGCCGGCACTAACTCTGATAAGTCCATTTGTGTCGTGACTTTGAATTCCTGGTAGATTGGCAAGATTGTTTGCTGCTTTTAAAAATAATTCTTCCATTGAATAATTCAAATCTGCCAAGTCACTTTTTTGAAGGGGATAAAATTTATCCTCACGTTCTTCGACGAAAAGAACAACCAATTCTTCATTAATTTGGCGATAGAGCACATTATCCATAACAGAATTACCTTCAATATGCTCTTTTATAAATTGTTTATTTTCTATACGGGGGAGAATTTTTTCGGCATCCACTTTTGTTAATTCCACAAGAGAAAGAAAAGCAGATTTTACATTTGTATGAATTTCATCAATCGAATCGGGATCCTCTAGATATTTTTGATATTCTTCGCCGTAACTAAAAATTTTTCTATAATTCTTATATCCCAGCAACAGCTGAATTGAAGCATGAATACTTACTTCCAGACCATCAATACTTGATTCTAATTTTTCACCAAGCTTATTTACAAATTCTTCTTCTGTCAATATTTTCTTTTTCCTTTTAAAAAACATAAATAATTAAAACTTTAAAATTATAATTTGAACAGTCCTTAGTTTTAACCAAGGAGATTATGAAAACATTTCTTCTCGGCTTTAATCAAATATACCCATTTTTGGCTAAAGTCCAAATCCTCTAAAACTAAAAAAACCGTTGGTTAAAACCAACGGCTATTCATATAATTAATTCGTGTAATTCGTGGCAAAAAACTAATGTTCCCCATACCCTACATCATCCATTTTCCCGCTAAATACTCTATACTGAATAATAAAATAAATAATCACCAAAAACAAAGCGATAAAAAACCAGCTCATTCCGGCATTCAATCCGTATGCTCCGGCGGCAATATTGTAAATGGTTAATGACGGATTTACAGTACTGGTTGAAGGCAAAACATTTTGCATTACTTAACCAAATAATATTGAGTAAAGATTTACTAATTCAATTAATTACACAAGGGCATAAAACTTTTAATACCCCCCTTATTCATTACAATAAAGGATGCTATTTTACCATTGTTAATTAAAAAATACCGAACGTTTTTTTGTCCGGCTTTTAAAATAAAGACTTTTGAGAAATCTTCATTTAAAAACTCTTTCTTAACCTCCGGATCTTCATCTGCTCTTGATAATTTCAATGCTGCTAAGTCCTGAGACTGCATTTCATTGCATAGCTCACTGATCTGATCTTCGATAAATTTATTCAGAGCGCCTTGGTTCACCTTAGTGTTTTTGCTTTTGCAAAAATATTTATTTCTTAGTAATTCAGGATTAGCTTTTTTATCCTTGCACGAAATAACAAAGTCAAGGATTAGCTTTTCGTCCTGATTTTGAATCGTGCACCCGAAAAGAAAAATTAGAAAATAGAATGATAGGAATTTCATAGTTAGTTACATTTAGTATTAGAGAGTGCTTTTCCACCGGTTGTATTTTTACTGCCACCAGCAGGTACTGGCATAGCTCTTACATCTTGTCCCAGATTACCCGGATTAGTACCGGAACCTCCCGGCCAGCTTTTCTTAATTCAAACCGTTGGTTAAAACCAAAGGATATTCAATAGTAAAAAATTCGTGAATTCGTGGCTAAAAAAAACTTAAAACCCCTAATGCTCGCCATACCCAACATCATCCATTTTTCCGCTAAATACTCTATACTGAATAATAAAATAAATGATCACCAGAAACAAAGCGATAAAAAACCAGCTCATTCCGGCATTTAAACCGTATGCTCCGGCGGCAGTATTGTAAATGGTTAATGACGGATTTACAGTATTGGTTGAAGGCAAAACATTCGGAAAAATCGAAACGGCTGTCGAGGCAAATCCGCCAACGAGAAACAAAGTCGAGAATAAAAATCCCATACCGTCTTTTTGATACGAACGCACTTTGAACAAACCTACGATTCCAACAAAAGTCATTACAGGAAAAAACCAAAGAATTGGGTTTTCTATAAAATTATGAAACGGTTGCGGTTCGATAAAATGCCAGATTTGCAACGAAATAATCACTAAAACCAATAAAACAATATTGAGTTTGAAAACCAGATTTTTAAGTTTTGTATTCAAAGACGAATTGGTTTTAAAGATAATCCAGTTCGCACCATGAATCGTTAAAGCGACAACACTCACAATTCCCAGAAAAAGGGTAAACCAATCTATGATTCCTAATTCATTTGCCTGAGGGCTAAAAGTCGGGTTCCACAAAGGCAAAAAGAAAAAATGTGCTTCTTGTGTCGAAACACCATTGGTTACCATTCCGAGGTTTACACCACGAACAATATTCCCTAAAGCAATCCCAAAAAACAAGGCCAAAAGTAAACTGGCAATTCCAAAAGCTTTATCCCAAATGGCTTCCCACATGGGGTGATGCACTTGTCCGCGCATTTCTAATCCGATCGCGCGGAAAATCAACAACCATAATATCATGATCAGCGGCAAATAAAATCCGCTAAAAGAGGAAGCATACAAAGTGGGAAAAGCAAAAAACAAAACACCTCCTGCCGCAATAATCCAAACTTCATTGGCATCCCAAAACGGACCAATGGCACTTGTAATCGCTTTTTTATCTTTCTCTGTCTTGGCAAAAAATAAGTGAATAATTCCTGCGCCAAAATCGTAACCGTCTAAGACAATATAAACGGCCAGAATTCCCATTAAAACTACATACCAAAAAAATTCCATATCTATATTTTTTCTGAATTAAGGTCAACATTATGAGGCCCTTTATTGATAATTTTTCCAATCAAAAGCAAAAACAACATTCCTAGTAAAAGATACAATCCTATAAAACCCAGTAAAGTAAACAAGGTATTACCGGACGAAACGGTTGGCGAAGCACCTTCGGCAGTCCGCAATAAATTATAAACCAGCCAGGGCTGTCTTCCTAATTCTGCCGTGTACCAGCCTGTGGTGTTGGCGATGTATGGAAATGGCATCATGAACATCAAAGACCATAAAACCCATTTGGTTTCGAATAACTTCTTTCTAATCAATTGAAAAACAGCAAAAGCCATCAAACCTATGAATATCGTGCCGAGTCCTACCATAATATGATACGCATAATACAAACCGGAAATATTGGTGGGGTGAAGGTCTTCTTCGAACTGGTCTAAACCTTTAATTTCCTGATGCCAGCTTCCGTAAGTCAGAAAACTCAGGATATTAGGAACAGCGATTTTATTGTCCAGTTTTTTATCTTTTACATCGGGCTGACCAATTAAAACAATTTCGGATCCTTCTTTTTCGGTATGAAAAATACCTTCCATTGCGGCAAAAGTTACAGGTTGGTATTTCACAACATTTTTAGCCAGTAAATCTCCCGTTGGAACAGCTACTATCAAACTCGAAATCAATCCGAAAATCACTCCGGTCTTAAGAAACAATTTTCCAAAAGAAACATTCTTTTTACTTAAAATATAAAAAGCCCCAATTCCGGCCACCACAAATGAACTCGTTACCAAAGATGCAGCCTGATTGTGCAAATAAGAAGGCCATAACCACGGATTCAGGAACAAGGCTTTAAAATTCGTGAGAACAAATTTTCCGTTTTCTAATATTTCATAACCTACAGGATTTTGCATCCACGAGTGTGTCGCAATAATTAAGTAGCCACTCGCCCAGGAACCAATACAAATTAATAATCCGGTTACAAAATGCCATTTATGTCCAATTATCTTTTCTCCAAACAAAAAGATCCCAAGAAAGGATGATTCTAAGAAAAAGGAGAACATTCCTTCCATTGCAAGGGTTTGTCCAATGATGCCACCCGTTAGTTCAGAAAATTTTGCCCAGTTGGTTCCAAACTGAAACTCCATTGGGATTCCGGTTACAACGCCCATCGCAAAATTCAGGGCGAAGATTTTCATCCAGAAATGAGTGGCATGATTGTATTGATCGTCTTTAGTTCGTAGGTATTTCCATTTGAAGTAAACAATGATCAGCGAAAGACCCATTGTAAGTTGCGGAAAAAGATAGTGAAAAGTAATAGTGAAGGCGAATTGCATTCGGTCATAAAAAAGCATTTCTTCCATAGCGGTAATTTATTTATGAAGTCCCACAAATTTACCCATTAAAACCCGAAATTCCTGCCTTTAAAAAAAGTTTATCGCCCAATATTTGTTAAACTTTTTAGTGTTTTTGCAACATTTATTTTTTCTGTCGCAAAAATTGTATATTAATTCGTGTTTAGCAGCCAGTTAAGTTCTTTTACTAAAAAAGAAAAAGAATTAACTTACAAATACTTTTATTTTTTTACTTTAGCAAATGCTTGAGAAAGATATAGCAATGAATCAGGATAAACAATGGCACAAACAATTAAACAATTAAGAGAAGACTTATTTTCAGAAACTAACGGAAATAAATTTGACAAAATAAAAAACAAACTTATAAAAGGTTTTTCTGCTGATAGTAGAAGAGAAGTAATTGAAATTTTTATTGAATACTCTAAATCCGGCAGGCTGCTGCATTGGAGAAATTTCCTGCTTACGGATATCATTGCTCTTGTAAAAGAAAATGAAACAGCTTATAGTATTTTTTTTCAATGGACAATTACTAAGCCTGAACTAACCTATTGGGGAATTGACGGGCTTTTAAAAACGCAAGGAGAAGAAGCTTATGAAACCCTAAGCAACTTAGTCCTAAATAAAACTTTAGAAGTAGAAACTCGTGCAAAGGCAATGAAAAGCATTGCTGTTCATAGTAAACAGCCTTTTGACCGAAATTTACCAAAAGATCCAGGTTACTGGAAAATTGAAAACTTAAGGATTGAGGAATTAATACATTGGCAAAATCAAGGTTACAATCAAGGAAATAGTTATAAAGCCCCAAATATTCACCCAAATTTAAAAAACCCTAAAACTGAACTTGAAAAAGCAGTTTATAAACTGAACGATTTACTAGAGAAAGAACGAAAAAACAATCAGGATCTATCAAACCCATCAAATTGGCTTGCTATTGCTGATGAAAGCAAAATAATAGAAATAGAGAAAAAATGGAACTTACCTGAAAATTATCTGTTATTTCTAAAGAACTTCTCCCCCATTAATGTTTTTATTGATGACGATGAAAAATTTTTTCAGGGTTTATCATTGTATGGAGCAGATGATTTAATTAAGAATCAAAATGGATACTCTTTCAATCCGGTAACTGGAGAAAATCTTCAGGAATGGCCATCAAATTATATTGTTATTGCAGATGCAGGTGCTGATCCGTATTGTATTGACATTGGAAACATTACAAATAATGATGCTCCTGTTTATTCTAGTTTTCATGGCGCAGGCGAATGGGAATTTGAAGAATATTCAAAATCATTTATTGATTTTTTAAAAGATATTACTGAGTAAATATTTTACATTTTTTTGCATCATATAAGTGATATAAGTTCATTTTAGTTTTACGCAGATTATGCTTCAAGTTATAATTAGTTATATCACTTATATAGTTAAATTTAATCTTTCTTCAAAATCCCTTTTTCAACACTTTCGTTTATTAATCCTTCGGCGTAATTCCATAACATTTTTGAGCCTTCTTTTATGACACTCTTTTTTTCATACACCTTATTATAGCCCACACCAAACTCTTTCCAGGTTCCGCCATTATTAGAGGTATTTTGCAATAAAGGTTCCAGCCTGTCCATCGATCTGGCAAACTTTGCCTCGTGGGTTTCACCGGCTTCAAATTCTTCCCAAATGGCAATCATTTCCTGAGCCTGCTTTTCCGGAAGTAAACCAAAGATGCGATTGGCAGCCAGTCGTTCTTCATCAGTATTATCGTGATTTTTTTGTAAATCGTATAAAAAAACATCTCCGGCATCGATCTCTACAATATCATGTATCAAAACCATTTTTACCACTTTCAAAACATCAATTGGCTCATTTGAATGTTCTGCCAGAACAATCGCCATTAGAGCCAGATGCCAGCTATGCTCAGCGTCGTTTTCGTTTCGGTCGCTGTTAAACAGCTTTGTTTTTCGCTGAATGTATTTAACCTTATCAATCTCTTTGATAAAAGCAATTTGATTCAATAAATCTTCTGTGTTCATGTCAATGATTTTTGTATTAATCTACTGGGCGCAATTTTATAACACATAGAAACATAGATTTTAAAACTTTAAAAAAGGCGTTTCACTTTACATCAATTCACATAGCTATGTGTGAAGAAACAAGTTTTTTTTTGTCATCTTTATTATTGATAAAAATCTATGTCTCTATGTGTTAAATGTTTTATTCTATATTATTGAAAAAGGATCTCTATTGAATAAGTTCCCATAGCTGTAAAATTACGCAGTTTTTTCTTTTTACCATATAAGTGATATACGTTCATTTTAGCTTTGTGCATAATTATAGTCTACCTTAAATTTACTTATATCACTTATATGCTTAAATTCTTTTTTTTACACAAAAATCAAATTTGTGTAACATTAGTCACCTATTTTAAGCAAAAAGTAGGTTACCTTTGTATTCCCTTATTTTTAGAATACATATCATGAAAATAGAACAAATTTACACCGGATGCCTTGCACAAGGTGCTTATTATATTACTTCAAACGGAGAAGCTGCAATTATTGATCCGTTAAGAGAAATTCAACCTTATCTGGATCGTTTAGAACGTGATGAGGTGAAACTGAAATATATTTTTGAAACGCATTTTCACGCAGATTTTGTTTCAGGTCATATCGATTTAAGCAAAGAAACGCAGGCGCCAATCGTTTACGGGCCCAATGCGGCTTGCGAATTTGATTGTATTTCTGCCAAAGACGGACAGGAATTCAAAGTTGGAAAAATGACGATTAAAGCCTTGCACACTCCGGGGCATACCATGGAAAGCACGACGTATTTACTCATTGACGAAAACGGAAAAGATCACGCTATTTTCTCCGGAGATACTTTGTTTATTGGAGATGTTGGCCGTCCGGATTTAGCTCAAAAAGCGGCCGGAATGACACAAGATCAATTGGCGGGGATTTTATTTCATTCCTTAAGAGATAAAATCATGACGCTGGCCGATGACGTGATCGTTTATCCGGCACATGGTGCGGGAAGCGCCTGCGGAAAAAACATGAGCAAAGAAACCGTCTCGACTATTGGCAATCAAAAAGCAACCAATTATGCTTTGCGCGCCAATATGACCGAAGCTGAATTTATCACGGAAGTTACCGACGGATTATTGCCTCCTCCAGCCTATTTTAGTATGAATGTGGCGATGAACAAAGGTGGCTACGAAAGTTTCGAATCAGTTTTGCATAACGGAATGAAAGCAATTGATGTCAAAGAATTTGAGGCTGTGGCCGAAGAAACCGGAGCGTTAATTCTGGATACCCGAAAAAGTGCCGATTTCCATAAAGGATTTATTCCGCAATCTATCAACATCGGAATTAACGGTGATTTTGCGCCGTGGGTTGGAACTTTAGTTGCCGATGTTAAACAACCTATTATATTAGTAACTGAAATAGGTCTTGAAGAAGAAACGGTAACGCGTTTAAGCCGTGTAGGTTTCGATTCGATCATCGGACATTTAGACGGTGGTTTTGAAGCCTGGGAAAAAGCAGGCTTTGAAGTCGATACGGTGAACCGAATTACAGCACAACAATTTGCAAACGAATTCAAAATCGAAGAAGACAAAGTAATTGACATTCGTAAAGAAAGCGAATACAGCGCAGAACATATCGACGATGCTTACAATAAACCTCTGGCTTTTATCAATGACTGGGTAAAAGACATTGACCCAAATGAGCATTTTTATTTGCATTGTGCCGGTGGATATCGCAGTATGATCGCAGCTTCGATTTTGCAAGCCCGCGGTTTTAGAAACTTTACCGAAATCGAAGGTGGTTTTGGAGCGATTGCAAAAACCAATATTCCAAAATCAGATTTTGTTTGCCAGAGTAAAGTATTAAAGTAAAAAGTAACAAAGGTACAGAGTTACAAAGCGACAAAGGTTTTAGCCTTTGAGCCTTTGAGCCTTTGTACCTCAAAACCTTAAAAAAATGAATCTACTAGAAATTATAAAAGAACCATGGCCTTGGTATGTTGCAGGTCCCCTGATTGGATTAACCGTTCCTGTTTTATTGCTTATCGGAAATAAATCTTTTGGGATTAGTTCGTCGCTTCGTCATATTTGTGCGGCTTGCATTCCGGCAAATATATCTTTCTTTAAATACGACTGGAAAAAAGAAAGCTGGAATTTATTCTTTGTGTTCGGAATTTTTCTTGGTGGTGCGATTGCGGCTTATTTTTTATCTAATCCAAATGATATTCAGATTACTCCGGAACTTTCACAGCAATTAGCGTCTTATGGTATCACAGATCATTCCGGTTTGGTTCCTTCACAACTATTCTCCTGGGAAAGCTTATTGACACTTCGTGGTTTTATTATGATTGTAGTGGGTGGGTTTTTAGTAGGTTTCGGGACGCGTTATGCAGGAGGATGTACAAGCGGACATGCGATTATGGGACTTTCAAATTTGCAATGGCCTTCATTGGTAGCCACTATCTGTTTTATGATTGGCGGTTTTGTCATGTCTCTTTTGATTTTACCTTATATTCTTTCACTTTAAAATTTCAAAAATGAATACTGTAGAAAATAAAAATACGGATACAGAAGGAATCAACGGAAGCCAAATCAAAGATTCAGGATTCTCAAACTTAAAATACCTTATCGTTGGAATCTTTTTTGGGATTGTATTCGTAAAGGCCGAAATCATCAGCTGGTTTCGTATTCAGGAAATGTTTCACCTGCAATCGTTCTTTATGTATGGCGTAATTGGAAGTGCCGTTGCAGTTGGACTTATATCGGTTCAAATCATTAAAAAATTCAATATTAAAACCATTCAGGGAGAAAAAATAGAAATTCAGCCCAAAACGTTCAACAAAGGGCAAATTTACGGCGGATTATTATTTGGTTTTGGATGGGCAATCACCGGAGCTTGTCCCGGACCGCTTTTTGCTCAGATTGGGACTGGAGTTACCGTAATTGTGGTGACTTTAGTAAGTGCTATTTTCGGAACCTGGGTTTATGGTCTGATCAAAGACAAATTGCCTCATTAATATTCTATTTACAGTTTAAGACCTAAAAAATGAGCCACATAACAGAAGAATTAATTTTAAGAAAAGCGGTTATTTCCGAAATCCCTATAATTTGGAGTATCCTGCAGGATGCTATCGAACAAAGACGACAAGACGGAAGTACACAATGGCAGGATGGATATCCCAATGAACTTACGATTGAGAATGACATCAAAAATGGATACGCTTATGTACTTACAGAGAACGAATCGATTTTGTGTTACACCGCTATCATATTTGACAAAGAACCTGCTTACGAAGAAATACAAGGCAAATGGCTCACTGATGGTGATTATGCTGTTGTGCACCGTGTAGCGGCATCAAAACGGGCAAAAGGCAAAGGCATTGCTACAAAACTTTTTAAAAATATAGAAGATATCTGCCTTACAAACCATATACATAGCATAAAAGTAGATACCAATTTTGACAATATTCCGATGCTGAAAATTTTGGAGAAGCTAAATTATACCTATTGCGGGGAAGTTTTTTTTAGAGGATCAGCACGAAAAGCATTCGAAAAAAAGTTAATTTAAATATCGAATTTAAAAATTACAATTAAACCCGACAGGTCTCAAAACCTGTCGGGTTTCTTATTTGGTTACTTGCGTGAGGGATAGAGCTAAGCTACCGAAGTAGCAGCGAAAGCCCGACAGCATCCCGATAAGAGGGCGTATAGGCGCAAAGTAATTTTGCCCTCTTATCGGGATGGTGGCACGCCCTGCTATTAAAACACTAAATTTCTTTTTAAATGCAATATAACCTCCACCCCTATTTCACTCAATTCCGTTTTGTTTCCTTAAGTTTGTTACAGAAATTATAACCGCCAAAAAGAAACCAAAGCAATACGATATGAAACATGCAGAACAGCTTTCGATATTAAAAAACACTGAAAAGTGGGATGTCATTGTAATAGGTGGCGGAGCAAGCGGTCTGGGAACTGCTCTTGATGCTGCAAGCCGGGGGTACAAAACCATTTTGGTCGAAGCTGTCGATTTTGCAAAAGGAACCTCGAGCAGAAGCACAAAATTAGTTCATGGCGGCGTACGTTATTTAGAACAAGGCGACATACATCTGGTACGAGAAGCTTTGAAAGAAAGAGGATTGATGGTGAAAAATGCAGGTCACCTGGTTAAAAACCAATCTTTTGTAATCCCCAACTACAATTGGTGGGGCGGTTCTTTTTACACCATGGGATTAAAAATCTATGATATACTGGCTGGTAGATTAAGTTTAGGAAGTTCCAAATATATTTCGAAGAAAAAAACAATCGAAATGCTCCCTAATGTAGCAGAAAATGGTTTAAAAAGCGGCGTTATATATCATGACGGACAATTTGACGATTCGCGTCTAGCCATTAATATCGCTCAGACGGCGGTTGAAAAAGGAGCCTGTCTTTTAAATTACATGAAAGTTGTTCACTTGTTGAAAGACGACAAGAATCAGGTTATTGGCGTTGAGGTGCAAGATCACGAAACGGGAGACAAATATATTTTAAAAGGTGCTGCGATAATTAATGCTACAGGAGTTTTTACAAATGCCATCATGAAACTCAATGATACTGCTTATAAAAAATATATCGTTCCGAGCCAGGGAATTCATCTGGTGTTTGATAAATCTTTTTTGCCCGGTGATCATGCTTTAATGATTCCCAAAACAAGTGACGGACGGGTTTTATTCGCAGTACCGTGGCATAACCGAATTGTTGTAGGGACTACAGATACTTTAATCAAAAAACAGAGTTTAGAACCTGTTGCCTTAGAAAGCGAAATAGAATTTGTACTCGAAACAGCAAAACGTTTCTTGGCAAAAAAACCAACCAGAGCGGATGTTTTATCTGTTTTTGCGGGTTTACGACCTTTGGCAGCGCCCAAGGAAGAAGGAAAAAGTACGAAAGAAGTTTCCAGAAGCCATAAAATAATCGTTTCAGAAACCGGTTTAATTACCATTACAGGAGGAAAATGGACCACCTATAGAAAAATTGCTGAAGACATTATTAATAAAGCCATTAATACCGGAAAATTACAAAAGAAACCCTGCATCACTGAACATCTCGCCATTCACGGAAATAAAACTACCACGACTCTGGACAGAGAAAACCACTTGTATATCTATGGTTCAGATATTCCTAAAATTATCGAATGGCAACAAAATGATCCTGAATTAAAAGAAAAAGTACATCCGGACCATGAGTTTACAATGGCAGAAGTACTTTGGGCCATTCGCCATGAAATGGCCAGAACGGTAGACGATATTTTAGCCAGACGCGTTCGTTTATTGTTCCTGGATGCCAGAGCCGCTATTCAGTCTTCAGAAAAAGTAGCCCGATTACTTGCCCAGGAACTCGGACATAATGAAGTATGGATCAATAAAGAAATATTAAATTTCAAAAAAATAGCAAAGGGATTTCTATTACCGGAATTTCAATAAGCCTGATTCTCTTTTCTATAAGATAACCAAACCCGACAATAAAAACCTGTCGGGTTTATTTTTTTGAATTCCACAAAGCCAATTCGATTTTAAATAATCGTTAAAGATCAAAAAATCAATATTTTAAATTAAAATAATAAAGTACTTTTATAGTAATTATATAGAGAAGGTCTACTTATAAATTTCCTGTCATTTCAATTAACAAAAAATTAACATGACATTTGTATATACAAATATTAAAAGATATACATTTGTATATACAAATTATACACTTACGACTATGACAATTGAAGAGGTTATAAAAAGTACAGTTAAGATGGATAATGCGAAAAAAGTTATTCTGAATATCATGTACACGCAAAACGTGATTCAGGATCATTTCAACGAGTTGATAAAACCGTATGATTTATCCGGAGAACAATATAATGTGTTACGTATATTAAGAGGACAAAAAGGAAATCCTGCTAATATGTGTGTGATACAGGAACGTATGCTGGCAAAAACGAGCAACACAACACGATTGGTGGACAAATTATTACTGAAGGATTTTGTTACCCGAAATGTTTGCCCCGGCAACAGACGTAAAATAGAAGTTTTAATCACCCAAAAGGGATTAGATGTATTAAAAGAATTGGACCCGAAGGTAGATGAACATGAACGTGCATTTGCTGAGAATATAAGTCCTGAAGAATTAGAATTATTAAATCAGTTATTAGAAAAATACAGAACCCAACAAAATTAATATTTATGAGTACATTATTAGACAATCTGAACTGGAGATACGCAACAAAAAAGTTCGATGCTACCAAAAAAATCTCCTCAGCAGATTTAAATACTTTAAAAGAAGCCGTTAGACTAAGTGCTTCTTCATACGGATTACAACCTTATAAAGTTGTTATCGTAGAAAATCCCGAAATAAGAGAGCAATTAAAAGCTGCTGCTTACGGACAAACTCAAATTACAGATGCTTCTCAGCTGTTTGTTTTTGCAAACGACTTAAATGTTGGAGCAGAATCTGTAGATGCTTACATCAAAAACATTAGCGAAACAAGAGGTGTTCCTGCTGATGCTTTGGCTGGATTTAGCGATATGATGAAAGGTACAATTGCTAACTTATCAAGCGACAATAAAAACATCTGGACTGCAAAACAAACTTATATTGCTTTAGGAACTTTATTAAGCGCTGCTTCTGAATTGAAAATCGATGCCACTCCAATGGAAGGATTTAATGCAGCTGCATTCAACGAAATCTTAGGTTTCGACAAATTAGGCTTAAACGCTTCAGTTATTGCAACTGTGGGGTACAGACATAATGAAGACGATACGCAACATTACAAAAAAGTTAGAAAATCTCACGAAGAATTATTTATCACTATATAATTATTATTAATCCAAAATCAATTTTACAACATGAAAAATTTAAAAACAATTGCATTAGCATTATTCGTAGCAGTAGCCAGCGTTTCAGTAAACGCACAAACTAAAAAAATCGACGTAAAAGCAAGTACTATCAAATGGGTAGGAAAAAAAGTAACCGGAGAGCACTCTGGAACTGTAAACTTTAAAGAAGGGTCTGTAGTTTTCAAAGGAAAAAAATTAACTGGTGGTAGTTTCACTGTTGATATGACTTCATTAACTTCTACAGATTTAACCGGAGAATACCAAGGAAAATTAAACGGTCACTTAAAAGCTGATGATTTCTTTGGAACTGACAAATTCCCAACTGCAAAATTAGTTTTCAAAACTATCGGAGCTAAAGCAACTGACGTTTATACAGTAACTGCTGACTTAACTATCAAAGGAATTACTAAACCTGTAACTTTTGACATCGCTGTAAGCGGGAACACTGCTACAACAGCTTTCAAAGTTGACAGAACTAAATACGATATTAAATACAACTCTGGTAACTTCTTCCAAAACTTAGGAGATAAAACTATCAGTGATGATTTCGAATTAACTGTAGCTTTAAAATTCTAATATTTTAAGACTTACAGCATTCTTATAATACCCAAAGAACCTCAATAGTTACAGAACTATTGGGGTTTCTTTATTTTCAAAAAAATAACATCCTTAATAATGAGATAACCCTTTCGTAACAACATACAGGACTTTGATTAACATTCGGGCTTTAATTTTGGGCTAATAAAAAAACAACCAGAATCAAAATCTCAGCTATGAAAACAAAAGTACGAATTGCAATTATTACTCTTCTCAGCACTTTATTTATACAAGCTCAACAACCTAAGGGAATTATTGGCAACACTAACTGGATGAACAATTGGACCAATTTTAAACCTGCCAATATAGAATACAGCGAAGCCACCAATATCATCGCCGGAAATATTGATAAAGATACCAAACTATACAAACGAAATACATATCAATTAGTAGGGGTTGTTTATGTAACCAATAATGCTACATTATCTATAGAACCGGGAACTGTTATCCGTGGCGATGATAAAACCTGTGGAACTCTTGTTGTAACCAACGGTGCAAAAATTATGGCCGAAGGTCTGGAAACAGATCCAATCGTTTTTACTTCAAACAAGGAAATTACAGAAAGAAAACCTGGTGACTGGGGCGGAATTATTATTCTTGGAAAAGCACCAATAAATACGATTGGCGGCATACACACTTTACCTTTTGATTTAGAACCCATGTTAAACCATTACGGAGGCCAGGATGCCGAAGACAATTCAGGAATTTTAAAATATGTCCGAATTGAATATTCAGGCAGAAAATTAAGTGCAGCAAAAGAACTTAATGGTCTTTCTTTGGCAGGAGTGGGCAGAAAAACAGTTTTAAATAACATTCAGATTAGTTTTTCTAATGATGATTCTTTTGAATGCTACGGAGGAGATTTAAACATGAGCAACCTAATTTCATACCGAACTACAGATGATGATTTCGATTTTACACAAGGTGCTCAAATCAATATTAGCAATAGTATTGCCATTCGTCATCCGTTTTCATCAGACATTTCAGGTTCAAGATGTTTTGAGGTAGATTCTTATGATAAAATTCAAAATACGGATATGAGTAAAAAATTAACCAAAATAAATGCTAACAATATTACCTTGGTTAACTTAGAAGAAAACAATCAGGGATTGGTGAGAGAATCTGTATATGTTAGGGAAAATACTTTCTTTACTTTAACAAATAGTATCATTTCCGGCTTTACTCCTTTTGTATTATTAGAAGGAAATATTGGAAATGGAGATGTTAATTTAGCTAAGATCAGCTTCAAAAATCTAATCGTTAATAATTGTAATGGCGGCATTACTAGCGAAGCAGGTGGAGCAAATCCGTCTCTTCAGAAATTTTACAGTAATCCGGATTTTGAGATTAATTTTACAAGTATCAAAAACAGTGAATTGTTTACAACGCCCAATATTAAAGGAAATCCAGATTTTAGAATGAACCAAAACAACACCATTGCGATTGGAAATTAAACTTTTAAATTCTGTTTACCATTTAAAATTTAACAAATTTTAAATTTTAGAAAAGATTTTTTTTATTTTTTTTGTATTCTAATCCAAATTACATTTATATATTTGTCACATCAAAATAAGATACGAAATCGCCCCTAAAAAAGTTTGTTGTAAAACAAACACCCATAAAGAAAAAGCGATATCCTATCTGACCGATAAAAAACAACTTTGCAGCTATGAAAACAATAATGAACAATACTTGGTGGTGGAAGAATTTACGTCAAACGTCGTGAACAAAGCTTCCTATGGTATTGTAAAACTATAAAATATAAAAGGCTTGTCATCACGACAAGCCTTTTTTTTTGGTCAAAACTTAAATAGAAAATATATAAAACTTAAAAAACAACATACTTTGAAACCTTTTATACTCAACACACATTACAAACAAATTCTGGCAGATACGATTACGCCGGTAAGTATTTATTTTAAAATCAGAGATAAATTTCCCAATAGTTTATTACTGGAAAGTAGTGATTATCACGGAAATGATAATAGTTTCTCTTATATCTGCTGCAACCCGATTGCGACGATTAAGATCGAAAACGAAATTATCTCAAAAACTTTTCCTGACGGAACATCAGAACAAATTTCGATTGGTGCTTCAACCAATATTCCGGAAGTTATTCAGGAATTCTCAAGTCAGTTTCAATCAGAGAAAAATGATTTTAAATTCATTAACAATGGTTTATTCGGATACATTTCTTATGATGCTGTTCGTTATTTCGAGAAAGTTTCGATTGCCAAAAAAGATAATGCTACTTCAATTCCCGATGTATTTTATGCGGTTTACCAAAATATCATTGCTATCAATCACTTTAAAAATGAAGCTTACATTTTTTGTCATAGTGTTGATGGAAGAAACAATATCTCTGAAATCGAGCAATTGTTACAATCAAGAAATATTGCTTCGTACAAATTCACTAAAGAAGGTGAAGGTTTCTCTAACTTAACCGACGAAGAATTCAAACACAATGTTGCTTTAGCCAAAAAACACTGTTTCCGTGGAGATGTTTTTCAATTGGTTTTATCACGTCGTTTTACACAAGGTTTTAAAGGCGATGAATTCAATGTTTACAGAGCTTTAAGAAGCATAAATCCATCTCCGTACTTGTTCTTTTTTGATTATGGAGATTTCAAAATATTCGGGTCTTCGCCCGAAGCGCAAATTATCGTAAAAAACAGAAAAGCCGAAATTCACCCCATCGCCGGAACTTTTAAAAGAACCGGAAATGACGAACGCGACGCCCTTTTAGCCAAAGAACTTTCTGAAGATAAAAAAGAAAACAGTGAACACGTAATGCTTGTTGACTTGGCCAGAAACGATTTAAGCCGAAACGGTCACGATGTAAATGTGGAGAAATACAGGGAAGTTCAGTTTTTCTCGCATGTCATTCACCTGGTTTCTAAAGTAACCGGACATTTACACGATAAAGCTACCACGATGCAGGTTGTAGCAGATACTTTTCCGGCAGGAACTCTAAGCGGAGCACCAAAACACAGAGCGATGCAACTGATTGAAGATTATGAAAAAACAAATCGTAATTTTTACGGCGGCGCAATTGGTTTCATGGATTTTGAAGGCAATTTTAACCACGCCATTATGATCCGGACTTTCCTGAGTAAAAATCATCAACTTCATTGTCAGGCCGGAGCCGGAATCGTTGCCAGTTCTGATGAAGAAAGCGAAATGCAGGAAGTGTACAATAAATTAAGAGCATTGAATACAGCACTGGAAATGGCGGAGAACATATAAGGTTTTCTTTGTTTCAGGTTTCAAGTTCCAGGTTGTTGAAACTTCAAACAGAAAACCTGAAACTAAAAAAACTTGAAACTTGAAACAAAAAATACAAACTATGAAAAATATAATTCCATTTGTTATTACAATCTTATTATTTATTTCTTGTGAAACGAAGAAAGAATCAAATGCAATTCGGTTAGCTGGAACCTGGCGTCTCATATCAGCAGAAACCACTGAAAAAGATTCAACGTTCTCAACTTTCAATCCAAAGACAAAAATGATTAAGATTATAAATGATACGCATTTCGCCTTTTTTAATCATGACTTGAATAACGGAAAAGACAGTACGGCAGCAATATTCTTTGGAGGAGGCGGAAAATATACTTTAAAGGATAGTACGTACACAGAAAATTTAGAGTATTTCAATAACAGACAATGGGAAAATGGCAAATTTGAGTTTACCGTAAAAATTAAAAATGACACGTTAACTCAAAAAGGAATTGAAAAAGTAGAAAAATTAGGCATCAACCGTATTATCACTGAAAAATACGTTCGAGAAAAGTAAAAATTTAGTTTCAGGTTTTCTTTGTTTCAGGTTTCAATTTATAGAACCTGGAAATTAATACAAGGCTATAGTTGAATTGACGAAGCAAACTTGAAACAAAAAAACCTGAAACCTGAAACAAAAAAACAAAATGAAAAAAATATTAGTTATAGACAATTACGATAGTTTTACTTATAATTTAGTGCACTATCTGGAAGATTTGAACTGCGAAGTAACCGTTTACAGAAACGACGAGTTTGAAATTGACGAAATCGCAACTTTTGATAAAATATTACTTTCTCCGGGTCCCGGAATTCCGGATGAAGCAGGTTTGCTAAAAGCGGTAATCGAAAAATATGCCCCAACAAAAAGTATACTTGGCGTTTGTTTAGGACAACAAGCCATTGGAGAAGTTTTTGGAGGAACACTTTCGAACCTTGATAAAGTATACCACGGAGTTGCAACAAATGTAAAAACAGTAGTTTCAGACGAAATTTTGTTCGAAGGTTTAGGCAATGAATTCGAAGTGGGACGTTACCATTCATGGGTGGTTGACAGTAATTTACCGGAAGTTCTTGAAGCCACCTCAATAGACGAAAACGGACAAATTATGTCGCTAAGACACAAAACTTTTGATGTAAGAGGTGTTCAGTTTCACCCGGAAAGTGTTCTTACACCAAACGGGAAAAGAATTTTAGAGAACTGGATAAAGAGCTAGTATTTAGTTTACAGTCTCAGTCACAGTTTAAAGTTTCAGTATTAACTTGAACTGTAAAAAAACTTAGCAACTTAGAACCTTAGCAACTTAAAAATGGAAATAACTATTTTAGAAACTAAAGAAATCAATATTGAAGATATATTGGTTTTGTACAAAGCAAACGAATGGAGTTCAGCTTCTAAACCAAATGAATTGTATAACGGACTTTTGAATTCCGAAACCTTGATTACAGCCTGGGACGAAAAAAAGTTAATTGGATTAGGAAATGCTATTTCCGATGGACATTTAACCGTTTATTATCCGCATTTATTAGTACTTCCGGAGTATCAGGGAAAAGGAATCGGGAAATTGATTATGGACAAAATGCAGGAGAAATACAGTCACTTCCATATGCAAATGCTAACCGCTGACGGAAGATCCGTTGACTTTTATAAAAAGAACGGATTTGAACGTGCCGGAAAAACAGAACCCATGTGGATTTATCAAGGGAATGAACATTAAAAAAGTACACAGTCTCAGTCACAGTTTACAATCTTAGCAACTTAGAGTCTCAGCAACTCAGAACCTTAAAGAAAAAATGAAAAATATATTAAACAAATTAATCAATCACGAAGTGCTTACAAAAGAAGAAGCCAAAAACGTATTGATTAATATCTCAAGTGGTCAATACAATCCGAGTCAGATCTCGGCATTTTTGACCGTATTTATGATGCGAAGTATTACGATTGACGAGCTTTCGGGATTTCGCGAAGCTTTATTAGAATTGTGTGTTCGCGTTGATTTATCAGCTTACAATACGATCGATTTATGCGGAACCGGTGGTGACGGAAAAGACACTTTCAATATCTCCACTTTAGCTTCATTTATTTCTGCCGGAGCGGGAATAAAAGTAGCGAAACACGGAAATTATGGCGTTTCATCGATTTCAGGATCGAGCAACGTGATGGAAAAAATGGGAATCAAATTCAGCAATGATACATCATTTTTAGAAAAATGTATCGACAAAGCCGGAATTTGCGTTTTGCACGCTCCCCTATTTCACCCGGCGATGAAAAATGTTGGACCAATCAGAAAAGAATTAGCTGTAAAAACCTTCTTTAACATGTTGGGACCAATGGTAAATCCGTCATTCCCACAAAATCAATTGGTAGGGGTTTTCAATCTTGAACTGGCCCGAATGTATGCCTATTTATATCAAAACACCGATATCAATTTCACCATCTTACATTCCCTTGACGGCTATGACGAAATCTCTTTAACGGGTCCGACCAAAACGATAACATCACACATGGAAGGAATGTTAAACCCTTTAGATTTTGGTGTCAGGCTTCTATCACAAAGTGAAATCGAAGGCGGAAAAACCATCGAAGAATCAGCAGATATGTTTATCAATATCCTCTCCGGAAAAGGAACTGAAGCACAGAATAATGTAGTTTTAGCCAATGCTGCAATGGCCATTGCAACGGTTACAAAATGTTCTCCACTAGAAGGATTTGAATTAGCGAAAGAAAGTTTATTGTCTGGAAAAGGACATCAGGCACTAAAAAATTTACAAGAACTAAGCAGATAAAAATTGAGTTTCAGGTTTCAGGTTTCAAGTTGTTGGAACGTGAAACCTGAAACCTGAAACAAAACAAACAATGAACATATTAGATAAAATAATTGTAGATAAAAAGCGAGAAGTCATTCTCAAGAAATCAATCATTCCGGTTTCGCAATTGGAAAGTTCAGTATTTTTTGAAAGAGAAACGATTTCCTTAAGTCAAAAACTAAAGACAAGTGCAACGGGAATTATTGCAGAACACAAACGCCGCTCTCCTTCAAAGTCGGTTATCAATCATAATTTCACCGTTGAGGAAGTAGTCAAAGGGTATGAAAATGCAGGCGCTTGCGGAATCTCCGTTTTAACAGACGGGAAGTACTTTGGTGGCTCTCTCGACGATTTACTTTTGGCAAGAGCGAGTGTCAATATTCCGCTACTGCGAAAAGAATTTATTGTCGACGAATATCAAATTCTGGAAGCCAAAGCTTTTGGAGCTGATTTGATTTTATTAATCGCTGCAGTCTTAACTCGCGAAGAAATCAAATCATTATCTGAATTTGCTCAGAAACTTGGTTTAGAAGTTCTACTGGAAGTTCACAATCAGGAAGAATTAGAAAAGTCGATTATGCCAAGTTTAGATATGATTGGGGTCAATAACAGAAACTTAAAAACTTTCGAAGTAAGTTTGGATTTCAGTAAAGAATTAGCATCACAAATTCCGAATGATTTTGTAAAAGTTTCTGAAAGCGGAATTTCATCTATCGAAGCCATTTCAGAACTAAGACCTTACGGTTACAACGGTTTTTTAATTGGAGAAAACTTCATGAAAACCGATAACGCCGGAAAAGCAGCAACAGAATTTATAAACAATTTAAAGGCTTAAAAAGTTTGCCACGAATTTCACTAATTTTCACTAATTCAATTCGTGCTAATTTATGTCATTTGTGACAAAAAGAAATAAAAAAACTTTGCGCCTTCGTGACAAAACAAACACAAAACTTTGCGAACTCAGCGTTTTTTAAATACAATCAAAATATAAAAAACTTAGCGCCCTTTGCGGTAAAAAAAACAGTACAATGAAACTCAAAATATGCGGCATGAAATATCCGGAAAACATTCTCGAAGTAGGCACGCTCCTACCCGATTATATGGGATTTATTTTCTGGGAAAAGTCCGCGAGATACTTTAACGGAACCATTCCGGAATTGATCAAAACCATCAAAAAAGTGGGTGTTTTTGTCGATCAGAGTCAGGAAGAAATTCTGGAAAAAGTAACAAAATACAACTTACAAGCCGTTCAGTTACACGGAAATGAATCTGTTGAATTTTTATCCGAACTAAAAAAGCAATTACCGAAGAAAATTGAAGTCATAAAAGTATTTTCAGCCGATGAAAATTTTGATTTTAAAGTTATAAAACCTTTCGAACCGGTTTCTGATTTTTTTCTGTTTGATACCAAAGGAAAATTACCCGGCGGAAACGGAACCACTTTTGACTGGACGATATTAAAAAAATACAATTCAGATAAACCGTTTTTTTTAAGTGGCGGCATCGGAATTAACGAATTAAAAGCTATCGAAGAAATTTCAAAAACAAATCTTCCTATTTATGCAGTCGATATAAATAGTAAATTTGAAATCGAACCCGGGCTAAAAAACAAAAATCTATTTAGCAATTTCAAACGAAAATTTGATGTTGCCAACTTTTAAAATTGGAATAAAATGAATTTTAACGTCAACGAAAAAGGATATTACGGAGAATTTGGAGGAGCTTACATCCCTGAAATGTTGTATCCAAACGTAGAAGAATTACGCCAGAACTATTTAAAAATAACAAGCGAACCCGATTTTAAAGCCGAGTTTGACCAACTGCTTAAAGATTACGTTGGACGTCCGAGTCCGCTTTATTTTGCAAAACGTCTGTCTGAAAAATACAATACCAAAGTTTACTTAAAAAGAGAAGACTTAAATCATACCGGAGCGCACAAAGTCAACAACACGATTGGACAAATATTAGTAGCAAAGCGTTTGGGTAAAAAGCGAATTATTGCCGAAACCGGAGCTGGTCAGCACGGTGTGGCAACTGCAACAGTTTGTGCCTTAATGGGACTGGAATGTATTGTATATATGGGTGAAATTGACATTGCACGTCAGGCACCAAACGTAGCGCGTATGAAAATGCTGGGCGCTGAGGTTCGTCCGGCACTTTCGGGTTCAAGAACCTTAAAAGATGCCACTAATGAAGCCATTCGTGACTGGATTAATAACCCTGTTGATACACATTACATTATTGGTTCTGCAATTGGGCCACATCCTTATCCCGATATGGTAACACGTTTCCAGAGTGTCATTTCGGAGGAAATAAAATGGCAGTTAAAAGAGAAAGAAGGACGTGAAAATCCTGATTATGTAGTCGCTTGTATTGGTGGCGGAAGTAACGCAGCAGGAACTTATTATCACTTTCTACACGAACCTGAAGTGGGGATTATTGCTGTTGAGGCTGCCGGAAAAGGTGTTGACAGCGGTCATAGTGCCGCAACCAGTAAATTAGGAAAAGTAGGCGTTATTCACGGTTGTAAAACGCTTTTAATGCAAACTCCTGACGGGCAAATTACAGAACCGTATTCAATTTCTGCCGGTTTGGATTATCCCGGAGTTGGTCCAATGCACGCGCATTTGGCACAAACAGGGCGTGGAGAATTTTTCTCAGTTACTGATGATGACGCCATGAACGCAGGCTTACAACTGACTAAATTAGAAGGTATTATTCCTGCAATCGAAAGTGCACATGCTTTTGCCGTTTTAGATCAAAAGAAATTCAAACCAACCGATATTGTGGTAATCAGTCTTTCTGGTCGTGGCGATAAAGATTTAGACAATTATATCGATTATTTTAAATTATAAGATTAATTTGGCGTTCCCTTCGCGCGGGCTTTCGGCTATGTCTTTTGCTTCACTGGCAAAAGGATACCGCCTCAAACGAAGTTCACTGAACTCAAATAATACTAAGTGAAGTAATCCCTAACGCAAAAACAAACAACGAGAAAAATAGCAATTATGGAAAAATTATTCTCTTACGGAACATTAAGATCGAAACAAATTCAAATGCAGCTTTTTAATAAAGTCCTCACGGGAACTCCTGACCAGCTGTTGGGCTATAAACTAAAAAGTCTGCAAATTGAAGAAGAATTTGGAATGGCAGACTATGTTGTAGCGGTAGCCAGCGCAGATTCTTCAGATCCTATACACGGTGTTGCTTTTAATATTTTGGCTTCAGATTTAGCTAAAGTAGATATATTCGAATCTAATGCCTACAAAAGAGTTCAGGTCACTTTGAAATCCGGAACAGCTGCCTGGGTTTATATCGAAAATAAATAATTACAGATCAATAAACGGATACTTAAAAGGTTTCAAAAACCTATTAGGATAACAGAATACTATCAGAAGTAAAAAAAAATGATTCTAGCGGCTGCACAAACACAACCAACACGAGGCGATATTGAT
Organism: Flavobacterium sp. FlaQc-48; assembly: GCF_044007335.1. Lineage (NCBI taxonomy): Bacteria > Pseudomonadati > Bacteroidota > Flavobacteriia > Flavobacteriales > Flavobacteriaceae > Flavobacterium > Flavobacterium sp. FlaQc-48. The sequence continues at coordinate 75,699 of NZ_JBIPCR010000011.1, forward strand.
GCTAATTTAGCAGATCACTATCGCCTTATAGAATTGGCTGCGCAAAATAAAGCGCAATTAATTGCTTTTCCGGAAATGTCGATGACAGGCTATGAAAGAGAAAATGCTCAGCAATTGGCTTTCAAAAAAGATGATTCGCGTTTGAGTCATCTACAAAAATTAGCAGTCGATCATAATATCATAATTATTGCCGGAGCGCCCATTCAAATAGAATCTGAATTGTTTATTGGAGAATTTATTATTTCTCCGGATCATTCAGTTAAGATTTATACAAAGCAATTCTTGCATAAGGGCGAAGATTCGTTTTTTCACTCTTCTTTTGATTATAATCCGATGCTTGAAATTGAGAATCAAAAGATTTCGTTTGCCATCTGCGCTGACATTGATAATTCGCTGCATCCGGAAAATGCCTCTAAAAAGGAAACTGATATTTATATTGCCAGTATTTTCTTTTCGCCAAACGGAATTCCGAATGCTTACAGAGATTTACAAAACTATGCCCAAAAACATAAAATGAATGTTTTAATGTCAAATTTCAGCGGAGAATCCTGGGGCTCTCCTTCAGCAGGACAAAGTGCTTTTTGGAATACTAAAGGAGAACTTATTGCCCAAATGAAGGATTCAGATTCCGGATTGTTAATTGTAGAAAAGCATACTGATAATTGGACAAGTACCATTATTACCGATTAAAAAAATGCCACAGATTACATGGATTCTCACAGATTAAATCATTAAAATCTTTTTATCCCCATAGCTCAGGAGTGGCAAAAAAAAATAAAAATTATAAAACACCTGGCAGGTTCTTAAAACCTGTTAGGAGAAAAAAAATAAAAACAATGAACAGAATAACTCAAAAATTACAAGAAGATAAAAAGATACTTTCGATCTATTTTTCAGCTGGATATCCGAATCTCAATGATACGGTTCAGATTATTCAGGATTTAGAAAAAAATGGGGTGGATTTAATCGAAATTGGTTTGCCTTTTAGTGATCCTTTGGCAGATGGACCAACAATTCAGGCGAGTTCTACTCAGGCGCTTCATAACGGAATGACCACTCAAATTCTTTTCGATCAGTTGAAAAACATCCGCGAAAGCGTAAAAATTCCGTTGATTATTATGGGATACTTCAATCCAATGCTACAATACGGAGTAGAAGCTTTTTGTGAAAAATGTGCCGAAATTGGAATCGACGGTTTAATTATTCCTGATTTACCGGTTGACGTTTACGCAGATGAATACAAAGCTATTTTTGAAAAACACGGATTAATCAATGTGTTCCTGATTACGCCACAAACTTCAGACGAACGTATTCGCTTTATCGACAGCGTTTCAAACGGATTTATTTATATGGTAAGTTCTGCAAGTGTTACGGGATCTCAATCTGGTTTTGGAAACATCCAGGAGGATTATTTCGAAAGAATTTCAAACATGAACCTGAAAAACCCACAAATTATTGGTTTCGGAATTTCGAACAAGGAAACATTCAATCAGGCAACTAAATTTGCAAAAGGTGCGATTATCGGAAGTGCTTTTATCAAACATTTAAGCGAAAACGGCTCCAAAAAAATTAATGAATTTGTGAGCGCCATTAGATAGTTAGATAACATTCTGTAAAACATATAAATGAATAAGTATAAATGCTCTTTTTTAATTAATCCGAACAAAGGGAAAAGCAAATTTGAAGAATTGGAGCAGCAAGCCTCAGATATCTTTCTTAATTTTATTGAAGACAAAAACTATGGTATAGAAATCAATTCTTTTCAATTTGATATTTATATGGAGAACAAAGTCAATTATGAAATTCAGAAAGATTCTTTGTTTATGGGTTTCGCACATTTATCATCGCATATTGACAAAAAAATCTTTGAAGATGCAGACGAAAGCGGAAAAATCAAATTGCTTCTCAATGCATCATTATTAATGATCAAATATTTGGCTGAAAAAATGGCGCTGCCCAAAACTTTTCAGTCTAAAATTTTCTTTAAAGAATACAAAGCATATCTATCGAAAAGCAAATTTTTAATTCGTCACGATCCAAAAACTATTGTAAAACAATTTGATCCTATCGGATTCAAATTTGTTGTAACAAGCAGTTTAGGAATCAGAGAAGATAAGATCTACTATGATTTAAATGAGATTCAACGTTTTATCCATACAAAGTTAGCCGGGCAGACCTTTGGAACTTCGATAAAGTACTTTTATCTGGGGTATGAAATCTTTGATTTTACACGGGACCATGCCAACTTTATGGAACCTATGATTAATCTGAAAAGATTCGGGAAAAAGTTCAATTACTTATTAATGGTAAAGAAATTTGACTACAACAAGCTGAAAGATTTAGGAGCTAACGATCAGTTCAAAGTTTTAAAAGATACTATTATAGAAGCCATTAATGATGTGGATCAATTAGATAAAAAACCTAAGGATTTCAACAAAGCTAAATTTTTGACTACAATGGAGAAAATTTTGGTTTCTTATGAAAAGAAATTTATAAGTGAAGAATAAGATTTGTAATCCTTATCAAAAATTGCAGAAATTCGTGAATAAAATGTAATTTACACTGATTTTTAATCCCTTGCAAAATCCGTGTCATGCAGAAACATTCGATAATTACCTATAAATTACTTTTTTCTCTGATTCTCAATCTGATTTTTTGTTCACTGCAAGCCCAGAAAAACCCAATATTGAATATCCCAACCAGACAAGATACCCTGAATGGTTCTATTACTCCCGAACGAATTTGGTGGGATATTCAACATTACGACTTAGCTATTAAACCTGACTATAGCAATAAAACATTAACAGGAACAAATACAATTGAGTATCGCGTTACAAACAAAAAGCATTCAGACTTAATGCAAATTGATTTAGTAAGCCCGCTTAAAATCGACAGTGTTTTTCAAAAAGGCAAAAAAATTCATTATACTCAGGACCAGAATATTTGGTATTTAAAAATCCCACAAAATCAAACTTCTACACATAATAAGATCCTAATATATTATTCAGGCAAACCCACAGCCTCTATAAAACCTCCTTGGGATGGCGGTTTAGTTTGGGCCAGGGATTCATTAAATCGTCCCTGGATGTCGGTTGCCTGCCAATATAAAGGAGCCAGTTTATGGTATCCCTGCAAAAATACAATGTATGATGAACCGGATAAAGGAGCCAGAATTTCTGTTACCGTTCCGGATACATTAGTGGCCATTGCAAATGGACGTTTAAAAAGCAAAACCAAAAATTTGGATCATACTTTAACTTATAAATGGGAAGTTAGAAATCCTATAAGCCATTATGCTATTTCATTTTATGCAGGCAGCTATGTAAACATCAGCCAAATTTATAAGGGCAAAAAAGGAAATCTATCCCTGGATTACTGGATTCTTGATTACAACAAACCAAAAGCAGAAAATCATATGATTCCCGAGGTAAATACTACCTTAAAATCTTTAGAACATTGGTTTGGCCCTTATCCATTTTATGAAGACGGATTTAAAATAGTAGATGCACCATACATTGGCATGGAGCATCAAAGCGCGATTGCATACGGCAGTTCATACAAAAAAGGAACCAATAAAAAAGGCGGAGACATTTCTAATACAGGCTGGGGTAAAAAAACAGATAAAATTATTGTTCATGAAATAGCGCACGAATGGTTTGGCAACAATATTACAGCAATAGATATAGCCGACAGATGGATCCAGGAAGGTTTTGCAGGTTTAGCCGAGGAACTTGTTATAGCTGATATATCCGGAAAACAAGCCGGTAACGAATTTATGTCAGGGAGGTTCAGAACAATAGAAAACGATAAACCCATCATTGCACGATACGGAATAAATGAAGACGGAAGTCAGGATAATTATGTAAAAGGATGGGCAATTCTACACATGATTAAAACGATTATAAATGACGATGCAAAATTTCAGGAAATACTAAAAGGTTTAAACAGCACTTTCTATCATCAGGTTGTTACAACAAATCAGATCGAAAATTATATCAGTTCAACAGCAGGAATTGACTTCAAATATCTTTTTGATCAATATTTACGAACCAGGAATGTTCCGGTTTTTGAATATCAGACAGCTAATGATGAATTGACTTATCGGTACTCAAATTGTAATGAGAATTTTGCCATGCCGATCAAAACAAGCTGGACAAAAGATATCTGGATTTATCCAACAACGACATGGAAATCATTTAAAACAGAAAAACAAAATCTTAAAGCCCCCATAAAAGTTGACATTAATTTTTATATAAACACTAAAGAAATCAAGTAGTGGGAATCTAATTAGGCTTTATATCAAACACAAATTCACTATACGGTTTTCTGTTAAAATTATGTTAAAACAAAATTAAACAACTGTTTAATTTAAACGCTTGTTTAATTTTGTACCCGATTAGAAACAATACTATGTCAAACTTCGAATTAAACGATAAAAAAATTCAGATTCTTGAGGTTGCCGAAAAGCTATTCTCTGAAAAAGGATTCGAAGGAACTTCGATACGAGATATTTCAAAACATGCAAAAATAAATATTGCAATGGTATCGTATTATTTTGGTTCTAAAGAAAGGTTACTAGAAGCCCTAATTATCTACAAAACTTCTGATTTAAAATTACAACTCGAAAATTTATTACAGGAAAATCTCGAACCTATTGAAAAAGTCAATAAATTAATCGAAATTTACATTAACAGAATAAGTTGTAATAAAGGGATTTTCAGAGTTTTACATTTTGAAATCAACGCAAAAAAGAGAGAAAAGAGCTTTATTGCCTTTACAGAATTGAAGAAAGGAAATCTAAAATCTGTTGAAAGTATTATAGCTCAGGGTCAGGCAAAAGGAGTTTTCAGGAAAGATGTTATTATTCCGCTCATTACGCCAACTATAATTGGAACCTTTTTTCATTTTCACATGAACAAACCTTTCTTCGAAGAATTATTGAATCTAAAAACAGAAGCGATGTACAATGATTACATTAAAACCAGTCTTACAAAGCACATTCAACAAACTATAAAAGCTCTACTTGTTTATGAAAATTAATCAATTAATGCTCTTTGGGATTTTCTTTATTGGAATTTCATCAATAGAAGCACAAGAAAAAACAAGTTTAACCTTAGACGAAGCCGTGAAAATGGCCTGGGAAAAAAGTAACGAGGTTACTCTTGCCAATACTAAGGTAAACACAAAAAAATACGAATTACAAGAAGTCAGAAACAATCAGTATCCGGATTTGAAGATTTCCGGACAATACCAGCGATTGACAAAAGCTTCAATCGACATGCACAATAGCGGTGATCAGGCCAGTTCTGACCCAATGCCATCTCCGGATCAGGCAATGCTAGGAATGGCAAATCTTAGCTTACCAATATTTGCAGGATTTAAAATTCAAAATAGCATTAAAGCTTCTGATAACTTATACGAAGCTGAAAGTGCTTACGCTGCCAAAACAAAAGAAGATGTTACCTTACGCGTAATTACGTATTACACTGCCTTGTACAAAGCACAAAAAACTTTAGATCTTTTAAATGAGAATCAGAAACAAGCCAAACAACGTGTTACTGATTTTACAGAATTAGAGAAAAACGGAATCATTCCGAGAAATGATTTATTGAAAGCTCAGTTACTGGTTTCAAAAACGCAATTATCTATTGATGAAGCCAACAACAACATCAATAACATTAACTTCTACCTTACGACTTTATTAAAATTAGAGCCAAGTGTAAAACTTCAGGTTAACGAAGCTGATTTCTTTAATCTAAAAACCAGCAATGCACCAACATCGGATGTACTGGCACTGGAAAACAGAAAAGATTTAGAAGCCATTCGCTTTCAACAAAAAGCCAGTGAAGCAAATGTAAAAATTGCAAAATCAGGTTATTACCCTTCAATTTCATTATTAGGTGGCTACACTGCGTTAGACCTTAAAGATTTCATTACTGTAAAATATGCCATGAATTTTGGACTTGGTTTGTCTTATGATTTATCAGGAATCCTAAAAAACAGTGCAAATGTCAAAGCTGCTGAAAGCAAAGCAACTGAAGTAAAAAACACCGAAGCTGTAATGACGGATCGTATTAAAGTTGAGGTTCAAAAATCTATCGAAGATTACGACCTGGCAATTAATCAAAGTGTGGTATATGATGAAGCATTGCAACAAGCTGCTGAAAACTACAGACTTGTAAAAGATAAATTTGATAACGGTTTATCAGATACCAATGATTTAGTTGAAGCTGATGTGGAGCATTTAAGTGCTAAAATAAATACAGCTTTATCTAAAGCTACTATTATTCAAAAATACTACGAATTACTTTCAGTCTCAGGACAATTATCTCAATCATTCAATCTTTCTAAAATATAATCGATAGCTCTCATGGAAAAGAAAAAAACAAATACTAAATTCATCATTATACTAACCGTATTGATTTTAGTGGGTGGAACTTACGGAATAACAAAATACATGCACTCTTTAGCGCACGAAGAAACGGATGATGCTCAAATTGAGAAAAAAATGAATCCAATTATTCCAAGAGTATCCGGATATATTAGTAAAGTGTATGTAAAAGATAATGACTTTGTAAAAAAAGGAGATACTTTATTTACTATCGATAAAAGAGATTATCAATTAAAAATTGACGAAGCCAATGCTGCTTTATTAGGTGCTGAAGGTCAATACGAAGCTGCAAAAGCTGATATTGGAAGTGCATATGCAAGCATCTCTGTTTCTGATGCCAATATGAGATCTGCAGGTGGTTCTATCGAAAGTGCAAAAATTAGATTGAGACAGCTTACAAACGATTTCAACCGTTACAATAATTTGTACAAGACACATACAATTACAAAACAACAATTTGAGCAGGCCCAGACTGCAAAAGAAGAAGCTGAAAACCAGGTACGTGTTTTAGAACAACAACAAAGAGCAAGTTCTTACCAAAAATCGGTAATTCAATCTAAATCAAAAGTTTCAGATAAACAAACAGAAGTTGCTGCTGCTAACATCAAAAAAGCAAAAACAATGCTAGATGTTGCGCACTTAAACCTTAGCTATACTGTAGTAACTGCAGCAATCGATGGTCAGGTTTCTAAAGTTGATATTCAGCCGGGACAATTGGTTCAGCCGGGACAATCTTTATTTTATATCATCAACAATAACGAAGCATGGGTTGTAGCTAACTTTAAAGAAACACAATTAAACAAAATGATTGTGGGACAAAAAGTAAGCTTAAAAGTTGATGCTTATCCAAACTACGAATTTAAAGGTACTTTAACTTCATTTTCTCCTGCAACAGGATCTCGTTTTTCATTATTACCTCCTGATAATGCAACAGGTAACTTCGTAAAAACAATTCAGAGATTACCGGTAAAAATCAGTTTAGACGAATCAAACGATCCAGAAAAAGTGAAATTACTAAGACCAGGGATGAATGTTGATGTAGATGTACATTTAAAATAAAATAATGACAGCAGTACAAGCAGATGACGATTTAGTAGAATACGGTTATAGACGTGTGATCATTACGATTACTGCAGTACTTTGTGCACTGTTAGAAATTGTAGATACAACGATTGTAAACGTAGCGCTAACAGACATGCGAGGTAGCCTTGGCGCTACTTTGACTGATGTGGCCTGGGTAATTACAGCATACGCAATTGCGAATGTTATTGTAATTCCGATGACGAGTTGGCTTTCGCAGCAATTTGGAAGACGTAATTATTTTGTGGCTTCTATCATAATATTTACAGTCTGCTCCTTTTTGTGTGGTAATGCCAGTAATATTTGGGAACTTGTAGCTTTTAGGTTCGTACAGGGTATGGGTGGTGGTGCCTTGCTGGTAACAGCCCAAACCATTATTACCGAAAGTTATCCCGTAGCAAAACGTGGAATGGCGCAAGCGATTTACGGAATGGGTGTAATTGTGGGGCCAACTTTAGGTCCGCCTTTGGGAGGATATTTAGTAGATAATTATTCGTGGCCTTATATCTTTTATATCAATATTCCATTAGGAATTATCGCTACAATTTTAGCAATTACTTTCGTAAGAAGTCCTAAATACGGAGAGAAATTAAAAGCCAATCAGGTAGACTGGTGGGGAATCATTTTGCTAAGTGCCTTTATTGGATCTTTGCAATTCGTATTAGAACACGGTCAGCAAGATGACTGGTTTAACGACTCTTTAATTGTAACCTTAAGTGTTGTTACGGTTTTAGGACTGGTCCTGTTTATCTGGAGAGAACTCACGTATAAACACCCCATTGTAAACCTAAGTGTTTTAAAAGATGGAAATCTAAGAATTGGGACCGTAATGTGTTTTATCCTGGGTTTCGGTCTATACGGATCTACTTTAATTATCCCAATCTATACGCAATCTATTTTAGGATGGACAGCAACTGATGCGGGGTTATTATTGATTCCGGGTTCGATTACAACGGCAATTATGATGCCTTTTGTGGGTAATATGATTCAGAAAGGGGTACCGCAGGGATATATGGTTGGAGTAGGATTTTTAGTTTTCTTCTTCTTTACTTTTATGATGCAAACCCGTATGACACCTGATACTGGTGTAGAACATATGTACTGGCCTTTAATTTTAAGAGGGATTGGTTTAGGATTACTTTTTGTACCTATTACAACACTTTCTCTTTCTACTTTAAAAGGAAAACATATTGGTGAAGGTGCTGCTTTTACCGGAATGATGAGACAATTAGGAGGATCATTTGGTATCGCTATTATTACCACTTTTATCACCCGTTTAAGCCAGGAACACCGTGTAGATTTATTAACCAATTTAGATCCTGCAAAATATGATGTTCAACAGCGTATTGCAGGAATGCAAAGAGCATTTATGTCTAAAGGATATTCTGCCGATGTTGCCCTTAAAAAAGCATATCAGGCCCTTGAATATTCCGTAATGAAACAAAGTACCGTAATGGCATACATGGATATATTCATGTATTTAGGAATAATGTTTTTATGTTGTATACCGATCATCCTTTTCATTAAAAAAGGAAAGAACAAGATTAATCCTGCTGATGCAATGCATTAATAATAATTGATTTATAATACGGAAAAAGCCGGGCTATTTAGTTAACCCGGCTTTTTTTATTTATAAAATTTCGGAAATATAAATTTAGATCTGAAATGATCATTTGCCATTTGAAAAATTTGAAGTTCCTCCCTAAAATAGGGTCCAGGTCTCCGACTCTCTTTATTACGACGACAAACCTGAAAATTTGCGACATGAATTTCTGAACTCCAAAGAAATCCGCGACGCTGTTTTTTCAGATCACAACAAAACCTTTGTCCCTTTGAATCTTTGCATCTTTGCCCCTCAAAAAAAACTATCTCGTAAACACCAGGTGATTTCCCTCTGAAAGATTGGCATCAAAATGATAACCTTCATAATCGAAACCTTTTAAATCATCGATCGTTTCAGCATTGGTGTCAATAATATAACGTACCATCATGCCTCTTGCCTTTTTAGCAAAAAAACTTATTATCTTTAATTTTCCGTCTTTGTAATCTTTAAAATCCGGTGTAATTACAGGAACTTTTAAAGCTTTAACATCCACTGCCGAAAAATATTCGTTACTCGCTAAATTCACGAATAATTCTCCTTTTTCTAATTCTTTATTTAATGATTTGGTAACGGTTGGCTTCCAGAATTCGTGCAGATTTTTATATTCCCCAACAGGAAGCTTCGTTCCCATTTCTAAACGGTAGGCCTGCATCAAATCTAATGGTTTTAAAACCCCATAAAGCCCGGATAAGATTCGAAGTTTACTTTGCAGCACCTCTAATTTTTCCGGCGGAATTGTATAAGCATCCAAACCTGTGTAAACATCTCCGTCAAAAGTATAAATGGCCGGACGTGCATTCTGTGGTGTAAAAGGCGTTTTCCAGTCCTGATTTCTTTTCCAGTTCAGGTCTGATAATTTATCCGAAATTGACATTAATTCAGACAATTCAGCAGGCTTTTTTTCCTTTAAAACTTTATGCACCTGACGTGCTTCTTTTAAAAAAGATGGTTCTGTATATTGGGTAGTTGGTAATTCCTTTTCGAAATTTAAAGACTTCGCCGGCGATATAACAATTTTCATTTGTGCGTTTTTATAGAATTCAAAAATACAAATTGAATTTCTAAAAATAAGAGATCACAATTGATTTGTTTGATAGCGCCATAAATGTTTTTTTAGTCCCGAATTCTACAAATTTCCCGGATTTTTATTTTTATAAACCCAATAAGATTCGTGCAAATTGATGTTATTCGTGGCAACCATTTCTATTTTGATAAAATTCTGCACTTCAAACTGTCAATTTGTTCAAAAAAGTCAACAATAGATTATAAAAGGCGTTTTCTATGTTGTAAATTTGCAGCTATAAAATTCTAAATAACATTTCAATATAAAATTGAAAGTTGGATTCTAAATAATTAGCCGTGAATTCGGGGCGAAAAAAAATTAGATCATGACCCAATATTATATCAACCGGAAAGTTATCAAAAATGAGAATTTTATTTTATGTTCATAGAAATTTAGGTGGAGGTTTTTCTGAAATCGTTTATAAAGACGCTTTAGAACATGAATTTAGAAAGCAGATATTCCATTTAAAAGAGAAAAAGAATATTTAGTAAATTATAGAGACACACTATAGAATCAGATATTTTATGCTGATTTTGTTTTGTTTGATAAAATTATACTTGAAATAAAATCAAGTGATTTTTTACATCTCAAACCTATTTGCAATGTCTAAATTATCTAAAAGTTTCTAAAACGCATTTGGCACTTTTAGCAAACTTTAATTCTGTCTCACTTGAATACAAACGTATTATTTTATAAAAATTAGTGAATTCGTGGCTATACAAACAAACTATAAAACTGCATTACAAAATAAAATCTTCGAAATAATTTCGAAAGCTTCTCAGGAGCTCAACGTTGAAAGCTATGTTATTGGCGGTTTTGTACGGGATTTACTTTTAAATCGCGGTTCTAAAAAAGACATTGATGTTGTGGCAGTGGGAAGCGGAATTGAATTGGCTCTTAAAGTATCTGAATTGCTTCCTAAAAAACCAAAAGTACAGGTTTTTAAAACTTACGGAACAGCCATGTTGCGTTTTGAAGATACGGATATTGAATTTGTAGGAGCCCGAAAAGAGTCCTATAATTTTGACAGCCGAAACCCAATTGTTGAAAACGGAACTCTGGAAGATGATCAAAATCGCCGTGATTTTACCATCAATGCTTTGGCTTTATCGCTAAACGAAAAAACTTTTGGAGATCTTTCTGATCCTTTTAATGGTTTGGCAGATTTGGAGAGCAAAACGATAAAAACACCTTTAAACCCGGATATTACCTATTCTGATGACCCTTTGCGAATGCTTCGTGCTATTCGATTTGCAACGCAGTTGAATTTTCAAATTGAAGAAAATTCGTTGAATGCCATCACAAAAAATGCAGATCGTATTAAAATTATCTCCGACGAAAGAATCGTAGACGAGCTGAACAAGATTCTTTCTACGCCTAAACCTTCAATCGGTTTTTTACTTTTGTACCAAACCGGGCTTTTAGATATTATTCTGCCCGAACTAACGGCGCTCAATCAGGTGGAAGAAATTGAAGGTCATACACATAAAAACAACTTTTATCACACACTTGAAGTAGTCGATAATATTTGCCCCAACACAGATGATGTCTGGTTACGCTGGTCTGCTTTGCTGCATGATATCGGAAAAGCACCAACAAAACGTTTTAATAAAAAACAAGGCTGGACTTTTCACGGACATGAGTTTTTAGGCGGAAAAATGGCTAAAAAAATATTCGAACGCCTGCACATGCCGCTCAATCACAAAATGAAATTTGTGCAAAAAATGGTTGTTATGAGTTCACGCCCGATTGTTTTGGCAGAGGATATTGTAACCGACAGTGCTGTTCGCCGTTTGGTTTTTGACGCAGGCGAAGATGTTGAAAACCTGATGACTTTATGCGAAGCGGATATTACAACCAAAAATCCGTCGAAGTTTAAAAAATACCATAAAAACTTTGAAATTGTCCGTAAGAAAATTGTCGAAGTAGAAGAACGCGATCATGTTCGTAATTTTCAACCGCCAATCTCAGGAGAAGAAATTATGGAAATATTTGATTTGAAACCTTCACGCGAAATTGGAATTTTAAAAGAAGCCGTAAAAGAAGCCATTTTAGAGGGAGATATTCCAAATGAATATCAGGCTGCTTACGATTTTGTTATTAAGAGAGCTGAAAAACTAGGCTTAAAAAAAGTATAGAGAAATAAGTATTATTTTATAAAATGAAAAAAGAGAATAAATCAGTAATCGTTTGGTTGCTATCAGGCTGTGTTTTATTATTTTTAATGGTTGTTGTGGGAGGAATTACCCGACTAACTAATTCAGGTTTATCAATGACGGACTGGCATTTGGTAACCGATACTTTTCCGCCATTGACGGATGCTAAATGGAACGAAGCTTTCGAACAATATAAGAAATTCCCTGAGTATCAAAAAATTAACATTCACAATGATTTTCAATTATCCGATTATAAATTTATTTACTTCTGGGAATGGTTTCACCGTTTTATTGGCCGAATCATTGGGTTGGTTTTCTTTGTTCCTTTTGTTTATTTCTTAATCAGAAAAAAACTGGATCGTGACACCATCAAAAAGTGTATCGTTCTTCTGGCAATGGGAGGTTTTCAGGGTTTCCTTGGATGGTTCATGGTTCGTAGCGGATTAATTGACAATCCTGATGTTAGTCATTTCAGGCTTTCGCTACACCTTACTTTCGCCTTTATTACTTTTGCCTATACCTTATGGGTAGCATTGGATTTAATTTATCCGGAAAGAAATTTCAACAAAATTGTCCCGCTTCGCAATATTGCACGTTTTGCTTTGATAGCGCTGTTGATTCAAATTATTTACGGTGGCTTTGTTGCAGGTTTAAATGCCGGTTTAATACACAATCACTGGCCATTAATGAGTGACGGACAGTTTATTCATGATTCTGTTTTTATCGAACAATCTACTTTGGTGAAAAACTTAATTGAAGGAAAAAGTGGTGTTCAGTTTGTACACCGGACTTTTGCTTATGTTGTGGTTGCTTTTATCCTTTTCTTATATTACAAAAGCACAAAATTTTCGCTTTCAAGAACTCAAAAAAACGGAGTAAAAACCTTAGTTGTTTTTGTATTTATCCAATTTGCATTGGGTGTTTTTACACTTTTATATAGTGTTCCTCTGGCTTTAGGATTAATTCATCAAATTATGGCTTTCTTCCTTTTAAGCGCCATGACTTTTACTTTGCATCGATTGAGTAAATAATAAAAAGCTTTTTAAAAACAAAAAATCCTTCGTTGAAGGATTTTTTTGTTTTTAATCTATACCAACATAAACCGGATTAAAATTTGCCCCTATAAAATAGATCCAGCTCACGATCCTTTTTGAATGCTACAGGAATGATTGTGGTATTACCCTAACCAATTTTTAAAATCCTGCACTTTCTCTCGGCTTACAATGACCTCATCTTCTTTATAAGAAGGCAAAATTACTTTTAAACGAGAGTTGGTATACACCTGAATTTCTTTTATTGCAGTAAGCGGAACAACATATTTTCTGCTTACGCGAAAGAATTCCTTCTTGTCTAATTCCTGTTCCAGAATTTCTAAAGTCGAGTCTATCAGATAATTTCTATTGTCGAAAGTATGAATGTAAGTTCCTTTGTTTTCACTAAAGAAACATTCGATTTCATCTGTATTAATCACTTTTAAATGCTGTCCTATTTTAACGGTAAACCGTTTTTTGTAGTTCTTCTCAAAAGGATTTGACAGCATTTGGCGTATTTGTTCAAAATCAAGCTGAAGGTTTTGATTTCCTGCATTAGCTTTAGGGATCCTGGCTCTGAATTTAGTAACGGCTACTTCCAGATCATCTTCGTCAATAGGTTTTAAAAGATAATCGATACTGTTTAATTTGAAGGCTTTTAAGGCATATTCATCATAAGCCGTAGTAAAAATAATAGCACTCTGAATGTTTATTTTTTCAAAAATCTCAAACGATAAACCGTCTGACAACTGAATATCCAGAAAAATCAAATCAGGATGTTCATTATTGCTGAACCAATAAATGGATTCCTCTACAGAGTGCAGCATGGTTTCTACAGGAATATCTAACTTTTCCAGTTTTCGTTGCAGTAATCTTGCGGCTGGCTTTTCGTCTTCTATAATTAATGTGGTCATTTAATAAGCGGTAAAAATTGAATTTAAAATTACTCCCATTTATTTTTATTCTGAGATTCTTTCTCCATATATTTTTGGATTTTCTTTTCTTCCCAATCCCTGCTAAAAAACACATCCGGTCCAAAAACCACAAATGCATGAATCAACAGCGCTATTCCCCAATAAAATGCTGTTGAATAAATTTCCCAATTCTGAAAACCTCTCATCACAAAATGGCCATCTACATAAGGTTTATTCAGGCTCGAAATAATGATGATGATATTCACTATAAAATATACCCTTAAATGCGAGTAAAAACCTTTGATTCTTTTTACTTTTCTATATGCTAAATTAAAGCTTTCGTCTGTACTAAACTCGTGCCCGTATTCTTCGTACATCTGTTTTTTATATCGTCGTCCCATTTTATTTTGATTTAATTATTGCCATTTATTTCTTCCTTCTTTCTCTTTTTCCATCAATTCCCTGATTTTTCTTTCTTCCCAGTCTTTTCCAAGAACAGGAAATACTTTAAAAACTTTCAATCCATGAAAAACAACTCCGACTCCCCACCACATTAAAGGCCAGTAAAACCATAAATGATCTGGTGATGTATACAAATTAATAAAAATCAGAACCACATTTATAGCAATAAATGCCGTTAAATTTCCGTAAAACCCTTTAATTTCCTCAACTCTTTTTTTTGCCAGATAATATCTGTCCTCTTCATTTAAATTTACTTCCATGATTACTCCCATTTTGTTTTTTTATTTTTTTTCTCAAGGATACTTTTTACCTTACGTTCTTCCCATTCTTCTCCAAAAATTTTAAAAGAAGCAAATATGTCTATTGCAGAAACTAAGAAGAAAACGGTCCAGACTGCCATTACAAACAGGTTGATATGTTTTAAAGGGAAGAAATTAAACGGAACTCCGAAATATTCCTTCAAGATAAAAAAAATCACGCCTATAACATAAACAAACATGTGCGAATAAAAAGCTTTCAATTTAACCACTTTTTTGGTCGCCATTTTTTGCAATTCAAATTCTTCCTGATCATTGCTAAAACTGTTCTCCATGATTATTTCCAGGTTGGTTTGTTATCTTCTTTTTCTAAAATTTCCCTGATCTTTCGTTCTTCCCATTCTTTATTGTAAAATGGAGAGAATTCAAAAGCTTTCAATCCGTGCAAAACTATTGCCATTCCCCAGCCCATCAATGACCATATAAACCACAAATAACCTGGTGAAGTCATTAGGTTTACAACTATTACAATTGGGTTGCAGAGCAGATAAACCGTCAAATGCTGGTAAAATTTTCTAATTTCTGCTACTTTTTTCTGAGCCTGATAATAGCGTTCCCCCTGAGTATAATTTGTTTCCATCTTTATTTCCAGGTTTGCTTGTTATTTTCTCTCTCTAAAATCTCCCTGATTTTTCGTTCTTCCCAATCTGAGCTGTAACCAAAAACTTTAAAAGCATGCATTACTACTCCAAATCCCCAGCCTAAAGCAGAAAACCAAAACCACTGAAATCCAGGAGAATACCTCAAATTTATAAAAATTAAGAATGGAATTACACAACAATATGAAATAACATTCCCGTAAAAACCTTTTAGTTCTTCTACTCTTTTTTTAGCTCTGAAATAAGCCTTATTTTCATCACTATATTCTGCACTTGTTTCCATAACAGTAATTTGTTTGGTTAAAATTGGAATTTTAACGGTGAAATTTTTCTCATTCTGTTCTATCAATACTTTTCTGTTGGTTACAATCCCGTACCGATTGACGATATTTTGCAATCCAACACCCTGCCTGTCCTGCAAAACTTCCTTTTTCTGAAAATCATTCTGAATGGCCAGATAATCCCCATCAATAAAAATTCTGATATGCAATGGTTTTTGTTCACTTACTACATTATGTTTTACTGTATTTTCCAGTAAAAGCTGCAACGATAACGGAACCACTTTTGCATCCGGATTTATATTTGTGGTTGGCAATTCGTAGAACAAACTATTTTCGAAACGCATTTTCAGCAAATTCATATACGTTTTGGCGAACGACAATTCATCTTCAACCGAAACCAGTTCTTTGTCTTTTTGCTCTAAAACGTAGCGGTAAATTTTTGACAAAGAAGTTGTAAATCGTTGCGCATTGTCCGGATTCTCTTCAATTAAGGAACTTAAAACATTTAAACTATTGAAAAGAAAATGCGGATCGATTTGATTTTTTAAACTTTCGAATTTAGCATTTGCCGTACCTGCAATAATCTTTTGTTGGGTTATTTCAAATTTTGATGCCTGTTTCCATTTTACCATAAAACTTCTGGCTTGAAGGAAAGTCGAAACTCCCAAGGATAAAATGATATAAAAAACATGATTCCAAATCATTCTGTCACTGAAGAACTTCTCTATTGGAAGATTCTGAACTAAAACAAAAATGATATAATTGATTCCTAAAACAGCCGGGACAGTATATAAAACTGTAACCAAAATTCCGTAATAGACCCTTAAATTAGTCTGCTCCAGCCAATCCCATTTTCTATCTAAGAGCACACTTAAAAAACCATTTCCTAAACCAAGTCCAAAAGAATAAAGGCAGCTTAAAAGAAAAGTAAGAACAACGTTTTTTATATTTAAATCTGCCCCTAAAAAAGCGGAGAATATTACTGTAAAGACCATAGAAATCTTGAAACAAATTATTGTTCCACTTTTTAAATCAGCAAATTCGTTTCTATGATCTTTCATTATATTATCAACTTGATTAATTTTATTTTTTACAGTTTTTCTGAACTTCCAAAGCCCGGTCTAATCCCCACTTTGGAGAAAAAGGAGTTGCTGGTTTAAAAGTAGCAAAAAGTTCAATCGCTTTATCAACCTGGGCACATAATGGTTTTGTATCAACACCGGACCATTTTGCCCCTCCTATCTGATAATCAGCTTCACCAAAAACGATTCTTGGATTATTTGGGTCTATTGCTTTTCCTTTTGCGTAAGCTTCCATCACTTTAGCCGAATATTTCATTCCGTTTGTCATTGGATCCGCTACTACCCAGGCTGTGTAAATCAAAGCCTGCATGGCATACAACTCGGCATTGTTTTGATCTTTTATCAATTCGACATCTAATGCATCTTGTGCTTTTGTCAGTAATAAATCAATCTTTGTTTTGTCTTTTTCACTAAACGCCGATGTAGTGTTGATTAAGGCTACATAATAATTAGGCAAATAACTTGTTTTTTCTGCTGCTGCAATTCTTTCAAACAATGCCGAAGCTTCAGTACTTTTTCCTTCTTTCCAAAGCCCGAAAGCTTTTCCCATTCCTTGTTCAAATTGTGTTTGAGCAGATAATAAACTGCAAATAAATAAAGTAAGCATTGTAATAATTTTGGTCATGATTTCTTGTTTTAAGGTTGTTTTTTTAGTTTTTAAGGTTCTGAGATCTAAGTCTCTAAGTTTTTTTTATTGATGATTAAAACGCTGTTTGTTGTTCTGATTTTTAAAGAGTTAAGTAGCGAAGTTCTTTTCTTAGTGACTTAAAATCTTAGCAACTTATTATTTATACTTCAAAAGTAGGTTGCTTTTTATTGTTTTAAAATTAAATGATACTGAGTTGTTGATTTTTGCTACTGAATTGTTTTTTCGCTAAGGCTCAAAGGTTCAGAGAAACAAAGGTTCAAAGGTTTTTTGAATTTCAAGGAGCTAACCTTTGTCCCTCTGAACCTTTGTCACTTTGTACCTAATCCTAAAGATTCTTCAACTGATTCTCATTTTTATTATCACTAATCGTCCAGAAGAAACCTACAAAGAAAAAACGGTCTGCGGTTGGTACAACGGCTTGTCTTTGGTATACGCCACTTGGGTCTGGTAATTTAGCATAATCGTATCCAAAAACATTTTGAGTCCCTAATACATTTGAAACTGAGAAATACAGGATTTTTTGTGTCGTTACTAAATAAGCCCAGTTAAAGCTTAAACTGTTGTATGATTTTGTTTTTCCGTTCATGAATTGCGCCTGGTTAGGATCATTATACGGACGTCCTGAACTGTAACTGTTCGTGAAACCTATTTGGGATTTCCAATCCGTAATAAAATATTTAGTTACAACAGACAAGCTGTGATTGGCAATGAAATTTGGAGTTGCCATGGTTGGAAAATTCTTGTATTGTCTCTCAGAATCGATGTAAGAATAAGAAATCCAGTATTCTAAGTTTTTATACAAATTGCTGTCCCTCCAAAACAAATCTAAGCCTTTTGCATATCCCGAGCCGTTATTATTGAAAACCGAATTGTATTGAATATCTCTTGTATTGTACTGAACCAAATTGCTGTAATCTTTATAATAAGCTTCGGCCCTAAAGGTTTGTCCCGGTTTTGTAAACTGGTAATTCAAAATATAATGTCTTGCTTTTTCGCTTTCAAACTGATGGTATTTTGAATATTTAATATAATCTACCACAGGAGTTTGGGAGAAATCACCGTAAGCAAATGAAAACTGACTGCTTTTTGAAACTTTATAGGCAATTGAAGCCCTTGGCGCAATATTAGTTTCGTCTAACAAACTATTATTTGAAAGTCTTAAACCTACTTTCATCGCCAGGTTTTTCGAGAACAAAATATCTCCTTCTGTATAAAAAGCGGCAATATTTGAATTATAGCCGTTGGCTGTTTTTATGGAAACATTATCATCAAAATTTTCATTGAATTTGGTGATAAAATAATCTGCTCCGAAAGACAATTTAAAGTAGTTGGAAATATTTTTTCTTAATTTTAATTTCAGCTGGGCAGCATTTTCATTGTTATCGACATCGTTAATGTCATATTTAACTTTGTTTTTGCTATACCCATAACTAATTCCTGATGTAATTTGCCAGCCGGTTCCAAAATCGCCTTTGTAAGAGGCATTCAGATAGAAATTATTATTGTTTAAATCGGTTCTGACCGGATTTACAAAATTTACATTTTTCTGGTTTAAGTCAAATCTTTCAGCATCAAAAGCGGCATAAAATTTAAATATCCCTCTTTCAAAATGATAGCGGTATACGGCTTCTCCCCCCAAAGACTGATACGGATTGTTCCAGTCTACATTTTGAGGAATTACGGCCTGATAAGGCGCCAGATTTATATAATTAGTATTAATGCTAAAGGAACTTTTTTTCCATTTTTGCGTATTTCCGACTCCTAAACCTACCGTCATTAAGGCAATATCTGTTTTATTCTGATCCGGTTCATCCTGAGTATTTAATAATAGAACACTTGACAAAGCTTCGCCATATTCGGCAGAATAACCTCCGGTAGAAAATGCAATTCCACTAAACAAAAATGGCGAAAATCTGCTACGGGTTGGTAAATTGTTCGTGGTTGCGCCATAAGGTTGTGCTACTCGAAGTCCGTCTACAAAAGTTTGCGTTTCGCTGGCTTCGCCTCCACGAACAAACAAACGTCCGTCTTCGCCAACAGTTTGTGTTCCCGGTAAAGTTTGTAAAGCAGCTATAATATTTCCGGCAGAACCTGCTGTGGTTACAATATCTAAAGGTTTTAAAACCGAAACTCTTGCTTTATCGCCGGATTCTAACGTTCCGGCAGTAATAACAACAGCATCAAGTGCATTTACGTTTTCTCTCAGTTTTACGCTTTGATCCTTAAAATTCGTTACATCGATTTCTTTTTTGAACGTTTCATAAAGCAAAAAACTCACTACTAAAGTCTTATTCCCTGTCTCCGATGTTTCAAAAGAAAAATCCCCTGTTTCAGAGCTAGTCGCTCCGTCATAAGTTCCATCAATATAAATATTAGCGCCCGGAACCGGTTTCCCTTTTTGATCCAGAACTTTTCCGGAAATAATATTTTGAGCAAAGGTAAAAGTACTTAGTAATAATAAAATAAAAGTAATCCTGGTTTTCATGATCTTGGTTTTTGATGGAGCAAATGTATTTTAACATTTCCTGTTAAAAAATATATAATAACCCAATTGTAGAATTTCATGGATGAGTTGTAAAATACTTTATTTGTATATTAGCTTTCAGTACGCCACTATTAAGACAAAACATAAATGAACATAGGGATTGCACAGATAAAACCTTCCAAAGGAGACATTTCATCCAATATAGAAAGGCACATCAAATTTATAGAACTGGCCTCTTCACTACAAGCAACTTCAGTATTTTTTCCTGAACTTTCTTTAACAGGCTATGAGCCAGAACTAGCCAGAGATCTTGCGACATATCAGGACGATCATCGACTGGATACCTTTCAGCAAGCCAGCAACAGCAAAAACATTACAATTGGAGTGGGAATCCCGACAAAATCTGATAACGGAATTCAAATTAGTATGGTTGTATTTCGACCGCATCAGGGAAGGCTTACCTATTCTAAACAACAACTTCATGAAGATGAATTTCCATATTTTGAAAAAGGAAATGAACAACTCATAATTGAAATAGAAAACCAGAAAATTATTCCGGCTATTTGTTATGAAAGTTTACAAACACCACATGCAGAAAAAGCAACTCAACTGGGAGGTGAAATCTATCTCGCCAGTGTAGCCAAATCTCAAAACGGAGTAGAAAAAGGGTTTAAACATTATCCTCAGGTTGCAAAAAAATATGCAATGCCCGTTTTAATGGCCAATTGTATTGGAGAATGTGATAATTTTGTAAGTGTTGGATTTAGTACTGTCTGGACAAAAGAAGGAAAATTAGTTGGACAGCTTGATAATGAAAACGAAGGCATTATCATTTTTAATACCAAGACCGAAAAGATTATAAAACAGATTTTATAAAAAAATCATTTTATAACTTTGATAATCACTAAAATCAGAAATTTAATTTAAGAGATAATAATTTTATAAGATATGTCAGAAAGCAAAAGAGTTTCAAATTTATATCAATCCATTTATAATGGAAATCCGTGGCTGGAGGTAACTTTGGCACGTACTTTAGAAAATGTAACAGCCGAACAGGCTTACAGGAAAATAAACCCAAAATTAAATACCATTTGGGAAATTGTCAACCATCTTATACAATGGAGAAGGAACATTTTAAGACGTATGCAGGGAGAAACAGTTATAACTCCGGATCATAATTATTTTGTTCCTATTTTGGATTCATCAGAGGCTTCCTGGGAGCAATCGCTTCAAAGTCTTGGAAAATCACAAGAATTGTGGGATGCTTTTTTTGAGGATTTTGAGGATCAGGATTTTGAAAAAATTTACCCTCATAACAATCATACCTATTACGAACACATACATGGCATTATTCAGCATGACGTTTATCATTTGGGACAGATTGTTATTTTGAAGAAACTTTTGTAATAATTAGAAACTGAAGGCGGAATTTTTCCAATTATCGTACTTGGTTTTTTAGCAGGGGTAGCAGTTTATCATGCAATTAATTAATCATTTGTTAATTAGGAGTATTAAAAAACAGGTATTCTAAAGAAGGATACCTGCTTTAATTTTATCGAATTTCATTATTTTTAAATTAAAAATTTTCTATCTTCAAATCATATATTTTTTCATAGTAAATAAATCATTCAAAATCAATAAATGATGTTATTCAACTTATTAATAAAAAACAGCAAAAAGACACAAAATCATTCATGAAAACTGAAAAAGAAAAAATGATCGCCGGTGAATATTATATTGCGGGAGATCCTGTTTTAGTAAAAGACCGTCGAAAAGCAAAAAACCTATTGCATCGTTTAAATGTAACCGAGTACCGGGTAACTAAAAAAGCCAAAGAAATTTTAAAAGAACTAATTCCAAATGCCGGAAAAGGCTTTTATATTGAACCTCCGTTTCACTGTGATTATGGATACAATATTGTTTGCGGCGAGAACGTTTATTTCAATGTAAACTGTGTGGTTTTAGACTGTGCACCTGTTACCATTGGATCAAATGTATTTTTTGCACCAAATGTTCAGATTTATACCGCATCTCACCCGCTTGACGCTGAATTGAGAAAATCACTAGAAAATGCCTTACCCATTTCTATTGGAGACGATTGCTGGATTGGAGGAAATTCTGTTATTTGTCCGGGCGTAACAATTGGAAAAGGCTGCGTTATTGGAGCCGGATCTGTAGTAACAAAAGACATTCCGGACAACTCATTGGCTGTTGGAAATCCGGCGAAAGTAATTCGAAAATTAAATCAGGAACCTGAATCAAAATAAACAATGCTTACCTTAAATAAAATTCATCATATTGCCATCTTATGTTCTGATTATCAAAAATCAAAAACTTTTTATACTGAAGTTTTAGGCCTGACTATTATCAGAGAAATCTACAGAGAAGAACGTCAGTCTTATAAACTGGATCTCGCTTTGAATGGTACTTATGTTGTCGAATTATTTTCATTCCCAAATCCTCCGCAACGGCCTTCCAGACCTGAAGCTGTTGGCTTGCGTCATCTGGCGTTTGAAGTCATTAATCTGGAAGAAACTATTGCTTTTTTAGATACCAAAAATATCGAATCAGAACCTATAAGAGTTGATGAAACAACTGAAAAACGATTTACTTTTATCGCGGATCCTGATTTATTGCCTATTGAGTTTTATGAGCGATAGAAAGTAAGATTCAGAGTTGCAAAGGCTCAAAGGGATAAAGGTTTTCTCATTTTATGTCATTTCGACGTAAGGAGAAATCACACTATCCCGAAGTTTCGGGACGCAAAGAAATGTCGTCAACCTTTGTCGATCGGCTAGTGTGATTTCTCGTTCCTCGAAATGACAAACAATGCCTTTATACCATTGGTTTTAAATTAAATTTATTTTCCTTGACTGATTGATTTTACACCCCATAATAAAAAAATACACTGAAAGATTTTTCCTGTTTTTATTCATTTTAACACATTATATTGCGTTTTTTCTATAAAAAACCGAATTTGATACTTAATTTTGTAATCCACATAAAAAATGTGGTACTACAAATTTACTTCTGATGAACAAAACGGCGCAAATCAAAAAGAATCATCAATTCATTGTCCTTCAAAAATTAGTTATCGTTTCTATTTTAATTGGCTTTTTATCTGCCTTTTTAGGAATCTCACTAAAAAAGATTACCGAATATTACGAAGAAATTTTCTTTCATGAAGTCACGGTAAATCCTGTTTTTTATATCATTTTTCCTGTTTTCGGGTTATCTGTAATTTATTTTCTGAGACAATATCTTTTTAAGAAAAAAGAAAACAAAGGCATCAAAGAAGTTTTTGAAAGCACCAAATCAAATTCAAAAAATTTACCTTCATACAAAATTCCTTCACACTTTATAAACGGTTTATTGACTGTTGTTTTTGGAGGTTCAACAGGAATAGAAGTTTCGACTGTTGTGGCCACTGCAACTATTGGTTCTGTCGCTCAACAAAAAGAAAATGTCTTTCGTAAATACAAAACTGAGCTAATTTGTGCTGGTGTTGCTGCAGGAGTCACAGCTTTATTCAGCAGTCCGATTGCCGGGATTTTATTTGCCCTCGAAGTAATTTCACGAAAAGTTACCCGTGCTTTTATTATTTCAAATGTCATTGCGGTTTCAATTGCTTTTGGATTACTTTCGATCTTAAAAGAAGAGCCTTTATTTGCTGTTTCGATTACCACCTGGCATCTAAAAGCGATTCCGTATTTTATTCTTTTGGGCATTTTGGCCGGAATAAATTCCGTTTACTTAACACGTTGTGTACTGTTTTTTAAATCTCAATTTTCAAAAATAGAGGTACATTATTATAAAATCTTAATTGGTTCAGTCGTTTTAAGTGTTTCGTTATTTGTTTTTCCTCAATTATACGGAGAAGGATATCATGCCATTAAAGGCATCTTTGAAAATTCGACCGAAATTCCGTTAACCCTGACTTTAGCTTTTACTTTCGTTGGAATCTTAGTTCTGAAACCAATTGTAACTTCTATAACATTAGCTTCGGGCGGTGACGGTGGTGTTTTTGCTCCCAGTCTTTTTATTGGAGCGTTCTTAGGTTTGTTACTGGCATCTGTGTTAAATACCCTATTTCACGTCAATGTAATTCCGGTAAACTTTATGATAATTGGTATGGCAGCCGTTTTAAGCGCCAGTATTCATGCGCCATTTACCGCAATATTCCTGGTTTGCGGATTAACAAACGACTATACCTTATTTCTGCCCATTCTTGTCGTTTGCCTGATATCTAAGTATACGGCAAAAATGATTTACCCTTATACTGTATACAGCTATTCCCCAAGCCTGACCAAATAAAAAAATAAATTTTCGCTACAATTACAAATTCATGCAGATTATTACTCATCCTGAATCAGAAATCTGTCGCACAAAATAAATATTTTAAAAATTCATGCCTGTTCAAAAAATAAAAAGAGGTTACCGCAAAACACGTTACATCCTTTATAAAGAAACTTTAATCGATTATAAAGAACACTTTTGGTCTTTTTTAGGATCATTTGTTGGTATCGGAATTTTGGCTTATCTGGAATCCATACATTTTTCGGGTAGCGATGTGGTTTATCTAATTGGTTCTTTTGGAGCTTCGGGTGTTTTAATTTACGGAATTATCCAAAGTCCATTTTCACAACCAAGGAACCTAATTGGCGGACATGTTATTTCGGCTTTAATAGGGGTAACCGTCAACAAATTAGTGCCTGATATTATCTGGATCTCTGCTCCGCTTGCAGTTTCACTTTCGATTATTTTCATGCAAATAACCAAAACCCTGCATCCTCCCGGAGGTGCAACAGCTCTTATTGCCGTTACAGGTTCTGCTCAGATAAAAGCATTGGGTTATATGTATGTGATTTCACCGGTATTAGTGGGTGTACTGATCTTATTTCTGACAGCGCTTATTTTTAACAATATGACTTCGGGCAGAAGTTATCCAAGTCATAGTACTTACCACAAACATTACCATAAAATCAGAAAGAGACTAAGCAGGAAATAATCATTTCTTTTACACAATTGTCAATCTGGGCGAAGAAGACTCACCAATTACAAAAGTGATTCAGGCGGACCACTTAAAAATCTTTTCAACAAATCGTAATTCACAATTCGTATTTCGTTTTTTATATTTTACCTTTGACCTTTCAATAAAAACAAAGATTATGGTTTATAAATTTAGAGTAATTCTAGACGCCGAAGAAGATATTTTTAGAGACATTGCAATTCTTGAAGACGATACACTTGAGGATTTACACAATGCCATCTTCAACGCTTTTGGTTTTGACGGAATGGAAGTAGCTTCGTTTTATACCTGCGATGAAACTTGGAATCAGGAAGATGAAATTCCACTTTTTGATACCGGTGATGTTCCGGGCGAGCAAAGAACGATGAGCGATTATCCGTTATCTTCAATTTTGGATCAGGAAAACACCAAAATTATCTATGTTTACGATTTTATCAACATGTGGACTTTCTTAGTAGAACTGGCTGCGATTGAAGATCAGATTGCCGGAGCACCTTACCCTGAAACTTTATTCTCTCATGGGGAAATGCCGGACGAAGCCATCGAAAAAAACTTTGAAGCCGATATGCATGACGATATCTACGGAGAATTTGAAGATGATCTTGATGAAGACGATCTTGATATGTTTGAAGGAGACGACAGCTTTGAAGATTACGGCTTCGAGGAGAATTGGAATTAGTCTTTTGAGGTTCAAAGGTTCTGAGTAGCAAAGGTTCAAAGGTTTTATTTAAATCCGGATTATAAAAAGAACGATTTTTCTTATTTTTATGTTTAATTTTTTTAAATATAAAAACTATGAATACTTTTAGAAACCTTTTAATCTGGCAGAAATCGATGAATTTAGCGACAGAAGTCTACCAAATAACAAATTCATTCCCCAAAGAAGAAATTTATGGACTATCTTCACAAATAAGAAGAAGTTCAATATCAATACCAAGTAATATTGCCGAGGGTTACGGTAGAGATGGAAATAGTGATTATTTAAGATTTTTAAATATCTCAATTTCATCATTATTCGAAATGCAAACGCAACTTGAAATCTCATTCAATTTAAAGTATATAAACGAGAATCAATTCAACAAAATAAATGGAGAAAGCAGAGAAATAGAACGAATGCTAAGTGCTTTTATCAGAAAAATAAAAGATAGAAAATAACCTTTGTTCCTTTGAACCTCTGCTCCTCTGAACCTAATTAAAAACATGATCAACTTATTCAACACCCACATCGAGACGCTTGCGATACACCGCGTAGGAAACAAAAGCAGAAACGAAGCTATTTTTTTATCAGAACAGCCATTTAATTTAAATGATGAAATTGTTCCGCTGATAAAAGAGTACTTTTTTAAGCCTTTTAGAGAGAAAGAAGAAAACTATTATCAGTTTGCGCACGAAGTCGATCTGGATTACAACGACATGTTTAAATATGCTACTGAGATTTTTGACAATCCGGGTAATTTACAGGAGATTTCAAAAAGAATTACTACGCATTTATTCGAACAATCGAACCATCCGCACATTAAAAACGGAGAGGTTTATGTAACGTATTTAACCAATCTAAGTATTGACAATAATGTTGTTGACGCGATCGGAATTTTTAAAAGTGAACTACAGGCCGACTTTTTACAGTTTGAAGAAAAAAACAGTAACCTTGAAATGATTCTGCAACAAGGTATTAACCTGAGCAAATTAGACAAAGGATGTTTGATCTTTAATTATAAAAAAGAAGAAGGATACAAAATTTTAACGGTAGACAGCAACCGTTATGACGCCCGCTACTGGTTAGAGCACTTTTTATCTGTAGATGCTTTTGAAGATGAGAACTTCATCACTAAAAAATATTTAAAATTCTGCCAGAACTTTGCAAAAGATGTAGTTTTACCGGCAGAAGACAAAAAAGAAGAAGTAATGTTTATGAACCGATCTGTGAATTATTTCGCAAAAAATGATCAGTTTGAAGAGCAAAATTTCTTAAACGAAGTATTGGACAACCCTGATTTAATTCCTGAATTCAAAAATTATAAAGTTGATAAAGGAGAAAAATACAGCATCGAAGATGTAACCTCATTCCCTATTGCCAACGCAGCAGTTTCTGACGCCAGAAAATCGATTAAAAACGTAATTAACCTGGACACTCACATTCAGATTAAAATGGATTTTATCAATCCTGAAAGTGCAGAGAAATTCGTTGAAAAAGGCTGGGATGAAGAAAAACAAATGTATTACTACTTAGTGTATTTCAATAAAGAAGAAAAAAGCTAGGAGTTATTCATTTTCTATTACTTACTTACAAAAAACGGCAATTGCATTATGTAGTTGCCGTTTTTTTTATGTCTGTAAAATAGCGCCATCAGACTTTTTCATTTCTCTGTCGGTTTCAAAACTATAAGCCTTTATTTATTTGATGCAAAATAGACATTAATATTTTATTTAACATTTTTTTATATATTCGCCACGGATTTAATTTTAACAATTAAAATCTTAAACCAAAACAAATCTAACCAAACTGTCCCCAACATGAGCATAGTTTTCGGCCACCGAAATTTTAAAATCAGAGACATCTATCCACATGAATTAGGTTTAACAACCGATACTACTAATTTCAACATAGAAATTCGTCAAAAATATTTCCATATTTACTGGATTCCCTTTTTGGGATTAGGAAAAATATGGGCAATAAGAAAGAATGGTGAATTATATGAGCTTCCGGTGCAATACATTCAGGAAATCAAAAGGAGAAAAATAAAAGTCCGAAGCCCTTGGTATACCTACACCTGGCCCATCTTGATCTGTTTAGGATTTTTAATTTATGGGGTTAATGAACGGATAAAAGAAAATCGATGGCGCGAACAGGACATGAAGTCTTTTACAGAAAATATTCAAACCTTAAATTATGACATTGACCATGCGAAAGTCAATGAAATTTTTACACTGGACAATACGACCGAAGTTAGTTCTGAATCTGCAATGTATTTAAAGGTAGAGAAAATATACGCTGATAAAATTCTATTTACTTTAATCCCGGGCTTTTTTCTTGATTCATCGCAATTAGAATTAGAAGAATGTTACAATCAAAACAAAACTAATTTAGATACTATTTCTATAAAAAAAGCAGAATTAAAAAAGGCTATTAATAACGATTTTGAAGTTTCCAGAACCGGTAATTTTAAAGGCGTAACCTTATTAAACTCAAACAATAGCTACGCTATAGCAAAAATTGAGCAAAAATTTGAGCCTAAAATAAATATTGCCAAAACCTATATTGACTACAAAGTAATTCAAATTGAACTTACCAACAGTAGTACTGCTTTTAGGATTTTGTCTATTAAAAACATTTCAAATGCGATACCCTGGAATACTAAATTACCTTTTGAAGTAAACGCCGGAACAAAATCCAAGCCAACCGTATTTCTTCTGGAAAATACTGAAAATGAAAAATTTAGTTTTTACGGAAACAATTCTTATATAACCGAAATCAAAATATTAGATTCTAACAACATCGAATACACTTATCGTATTGACGGTAACGGTTCCTCGAATTCAATTACAAAAACTTAAACCCAAAACTATGAACATCAAACATCTAAAATGGTATTTTATCGCTATTTTGATTGTTGTATTGTGCTTCTGTCTGATCCCTGAAACCCAATACCACTCTTTTGGATTCTCAATCGGAATTGGAACTGCCGTATTAGCAGCTTTCTTTGTCTTTCTTGGTATAGCAGAAATTGATTCGTTTTCAGAAATAACCTATTATTCGGAAAATCCAAAATCTCAAGATGCTGCTACATTATTAATTCCGATTGCTATTTTTATAATTGGGACATTTTGGATCAATACCAATTTTAGCAATCGCCTTGAAGCAAAAATAAAGAAGGAAGGTGTAATTGCAAGAGCTACTATTGACAGTGGTTTTACTGAAATGACACAAACTTCAAGTGGTAACTATTCAGACAATACCCTTGCGCTAACGTTGACCACCGATGATAACAAGGAATACAAACTTGTAGCAGACAATGTCTCCGCAGAAGCGTATAGAAAAGTAGGCGTTGGACTGGATGTCGAAATCATTTATTTACCTCAAAACCCAAAAATTTTCAGGGTTTTAGTAGACGATCAATCTGTAAAAAAATTCAAAAATATTTCAAACCGGGATATCGAATTTAAAGATTTAGAAAAAATTATTACGGCAAAAGAACCTGAAAAACTGGAAAAATTATTAAATCAGATGAGTAGCGGCTGGCAACGGCACCAGACAGAAGAGGAAGGCTTTGGTTTTATTAATAACCTGAAAAAAGAGGTTGTTTTTATTAAACCGGCAAGCCATGCATTGTTTTATGTTCGTGAAAAAAACTATAATAGTGAAGCGTTTGAAATACCAAAAGAAAGAATCCTGAAAGAAGTATCTGATTCTGTCTCTGTTTTCTATGAACTTGATAAATATTTTGTTGAGAAACAAATTAAATACAAAAAGGGAGAAGAAAATGGATTTATCAATGTTGAAAATATAATGATGCGATTAAAATAAGTACCATACAACACTAAAGAAACCTCAATTACAAAACGTAATTGAGGTTTCTTTTTTATAAAAATGCTTTAAATCAGAACAACGAAAACATTGCTTTCAGAATATCATCATACACTTGCTTGTCTTTTTCGCCTGCCCGGGCCAAGACCCTAATTCCGGAATAATTGTTAAAGATAAAACGGGCTAATAAACGGGCATCCTGTTTCGTTGAAATCTGTCCTGAATCCTGGCCTTTTTTAACGGCATTATAAAAGACTTCTTCCATAATTTTGCGATTATCGGTTACTATAGCAGCAATTTCAGTATCATGCATAGCGAGTTCTACAGCAGAATTTACCATAAAACAGCCTTTTGTAATCCGGTCTTCAAGACTTTCTACTACTGCCAGTTTAAAGATTACCGTTAATGTTTCTTTGACATTTACCGATGTTTCGAGAATTTCTTTGATCCGGACATAATTACCATCATGATATCTTTTTAAGGCTTTTACAAAGAGTTTTTGCTTATCCCCAAAAGTATCATACAAACTGGAGCGGCTTAAACCCAAATGTGTTACCAAATCCTGAGCCGAAGTTCCGTTATAACCTTTGTGCCAGAATATTTCGATTGCCTTATCTAAAACCTGATCTTCGTTAAACTCTTTCGTTCTAGCCATGCTTCCAAAAAATTAATTATGATACAAAGATATTGAAAATACGGAACAATCGTTCCTGAATTAGTCCAAAAAATTATACGACTGCATTTACAGTAAGACCGCCATCTACAACAATTTCTGATCCGGTAATAAATGATGAATCGTCTGAGGCTAAAAACCCCACTGTTTTTGCAATTTCTGAAGCCTGAGCAAAACGTTTTAATAAAATTTTCCCGCCCAAAAGTGCACCAAATCCTTCTACCTCGGCTTTTTCTAAACCCAATTTACCATAAAGAGGAGTTTCAACAGGACCCGGAGAAACAGCATTTACCCTAATTTTTCTTGAAGCTAATTCTACAGCAAATACTTTATTCAATGATAAAACTGCGGCTTTACTGGCAGCATAAACACTTGAATTTGGCATTGCAAGGTGAGCATTTACTGAGGTATTGAAAATAATAGAACCTCCATCATTTAAAATTGGCAATAATTTCTGAACTGTAAAATAAGTTCCTTTCACATTTACATTCATGATACTGTCATAATGATCTTCTGAAGCTGAATCTACAGGGGCAAAAGAAGCAATCCCTGCATTTAAAAATACGATATCAATTTTTCCGTATTGTGCTTTTACCTGCTCTACCAAATGATCCAGGGACCTTAAATCAGACTGATCAGCAACGATTCCGGTAACGTTTAATTCTGTTTCGGCTTTTGCCAAAGCTTCTTTATTTCTTCCTGTTACAATTACTTTTGCTCCTTTTGCTGTTAATTCAGCTGCAGCTGCATACCCAATTCCGCTATTTCCACCTGTTACTATAGCTACTTTATTTTCTAAATTTTTCATTTTGCTTTATTATTAAGTTATTGATTATTCAATTATTATAGTACAAAGATATAATAACGGAACGATCGTTCCGTTATTATTGTTGTTAAAATTTAGTTAAAATAAAATACGTGCTTTGAGACCCGCAATTTTAAAGGCTTCTTATCTATCGAACTATAAATGAAAGAAATCATAAAATGTCAAACATTCTTAATTTATGCTTAATTTTGTATCCTAAAAACAAAAAAACAAATGGATCGTCTTTTACACAACGAAAGTCCTTTCGAAACGATAATCTCATTTCATAAATTAATTGAGTCATTTGAGCAAATTGCTTTATCTGATGTTGATTATCGCTCCAATTACGCCAAAGCAATTTTAAAAGAAGTTGAAGCCTATCCTGAATTCAGAACCGGGATACATGATTACAGCACCATTAAAAACAATGCTGCTTTAATCAAAAATTTAGTCGCAGATTTATTCCCTACTGCATTGACTAATAATGAAATAAAAGCTATTACCATTCCCTTCCAGAATTTATCTTTCAATTATACAGAGCGTTTCAGGAAAATCTTACGCAATGCAGGTGATGAATTTTATATGGAAATTCGTGATTTTGATGAGCATCAGTTTTACATTAACAACTGCTGTCTAATCCTGGCTATTTACTACAATCAGAAAATAGATTTTAATAAGCCTTTTTTCTATGACATTCCTGATGAAGACGGTGTAGAGAAACATTATCGCATTCTTTATAATGCTGATTTTATGGAGATAACTCCAACAGAGAATGCCGTACAATTAACTCAGGACGATATTGATCTGTTGATTGATAATTATAATGACATAGCGCTTTGGAAGTCTAAATTTCCTAAAGGAAGCTGGATTTTAAAAGGTTTTGGAATCGTTTCGTTATTTGATGCAACGATTGAAAGTGCTATCTCAAATCTAAAAAGTAATTTACTGAAACCCGATGCCAAAACAGTGGCAAGTGATGATATTATTACGAACATTTTTAAATCGATATTTAAAATATCAGATTTAAGAGTGGGATTTATTATTTACAATCCGGAAGAAGAAAAATTTATCAGACCGGTTAAATTTGACAATCAGCTGCAAAGTTTCTTACTTAAATCGGATCAGGAAGTCGATTGTAAAAATGCCTTTTTCGGATGTTCTTTTGAAAATCTTTTAGACAACAAAGAACCTCTGGTAATTTCCAATGTCAAAAAATTCATAGAAGAATCCTCCAACAGGAGACTTGGTGAGCATTTATTAAAACAAGGGATCCAGAGCTGCGTTTTTGCCCCGGTTATAAAAGACGGACATTTATTGGGCGTTGTAGAACTGGTTTCTAAAAATCCGCGTGAGCTGAATAGTGTAAACGCAACCAAACTCGAATTGATTTTACCGTATCTAACAGATACTATTGATCGCTACAATACTGATATGCAGCATCAGATTGAGGCTATTATACAACGAGAATATACTACAATTCACCCAAGCGTTTACTGGAAGTTCAAGAAAGAATCCCAAAATTATTTTCAAAATACAAATCATACAAAAGATTATATTTTTAAAGAAATTGTCTTTAAAAATGTGTTCCCGTTATACGGTCAAATCGATATTAAAAGTTCCTCTGAACATCGAAATGAAACTGTAAAAATTGATTTAAAAAATCAACTGTCTGCTTTATTGGAAATTTTTGATAATCAGAAACCAAACTCGAATCTGGTCCTTTTGGAACAACGAAAATTTGAACTGGAATCGCTTCGAAATGAATTGGATTTTCCTTTAAAAGCAGATACCGAACAGCATATTCAGCGTTATATTGAAGAAGAAATTCATCCAATATTAAAAAACACGAAGGAAAATGCTAAAAATCAAAAATTAGAAGAATTGTACTTTGCAACTCTCGATGAAAAAACAGGCATGTTTTATCAGGAAAGAAAGAAATTTGATAACGCAATGTCGATTATTAATAAAAGACTGGCTTCTGTTTTAGATAAAAAGCAAGTCGAAGCACAACAAATCTATCCGCATTACTACGAACGTTTTAAAACAGATGGTGTTGAGCACAATTTGTACATAGGCGCTTCAATTGCCCCAACAAAGCCTTTTGATATTATGTATTTGCATAATTTACGTTTGTGGCAATTGCAAACGTTATGCGAAATGGAATTAGAGCATCATCAACTTAAAGAATCCTTGCCATACGAATTAGATGTTACGTCACTTATTTTGGTTTTCAGTTCACCGCTTTCTATTCGTTTCAGAATGGATGAAAAACGTTTTGACGTTGACGGAACTTACAATGCGAGATACGAAGTCGTAAAAAAACGAATCGATAAATCGAACATCAAAGGGACGAATGAACGTATTACTGAAAAAGAAAAAATTACAATTGTCTATTCACAAAACAGTGAAGAAGCAGAATATTTAAAATACATTAAATACCTGCAACACAAGAAAGTTCTTGAACCGTCGATTGAACAATTTGAAGTTGAAGATCTTCAGGGTGTCTCAGGATTAAGGGCTATTCGGGTAAAAGTGATTAATAATACCGGAAATCCAACAGCAAAAAAAATTACTTATCAGGATTTATTAGACGAGCTCAACTAACGAGTTGAGCTTTTCTTATATAGATTTAAAGGCTATTACAAACGATATTACGGTAATAATAATTCCAACCATAAAAAAGTTGTAAGCAATTCGCAACAAATTATATTTTCGCTGTAAAACCAATCCCAGATAATATAAGTCTTTAATCATGTTAGAATAAAGATAATCACGGTCTTTCATCATTTCATTCATTGCCCAGTCGTATTCTTCTAAAGGCATTTTATAGAAATTTCCAAAAAACAATAAATTAATTTTTTTGTTTTCAATATCTTCTCTCGTAAAAACACCGGTAGTTACTTTTGGACGGGTCGAAAGAATGGCAAAGATTATCGTAATAACACTCGACATCAGCATAATGAAAGTTGGAATTACCAGATGCGCATTTTTAGGACTGTCTAATTTTGGGATAATAGACGATAGCGCAATGGAGATAATAATCGCATTTACAGATAACAAAATATTAGCCTTACTATCCGCAATACCGCTTAACCGCGTATGATTGCCTAAGGTAACTCTGAATAAAGTATCAACACCACGATCCGGTTTTTCTATTTTTTCTTTCTTTTTAATTTCGGCTTCAATTTTATCTGCTTCTTTTTTTTCCTGTTTTTGGATTTTCTTTTGTACAAGAAGCAGGTTTTTTTCTTTTAAAGGCTGCCATTTTTTTAACGCATAATCCGTATAAAAGCGGTGCCTGTTCATTAAAAAATTAAAGTTTTCTTTTGCCCATTCCGCATTAGAGAAATTCAAATTCCAGGTGTTTTTTAATTCAATACGCAATAACTCACAGGTAGTGGCATATTCCTCTCCCATAAGATGCGCAAAATCAGCATCCTTAATAATTTTTTCTAAATGAGTTTTGGGTATGTATTCCTTAACTGTGGCTAAAATCAAACTGGAAACAATCGCTATAAACTCATCTGATTGTCCTTTTTCTTTCAAAAAAGCAGTCGCAATTTTTACACTTTCTTCTTCGTGATTTTCATAACCTTCAATATAACCTGTATCGTGAAACCAGGCGGCCACTAAAAGCATTTCTTTTTCATCTCCTTTAACTTCTTCTTTTTTACAAAGCTCTTTTACTGCATTTACTACAGTTAAAGTATGGTTAAAATTATGGTAAGAATATAAATTAGAAAGTTTATCTTTGAGTAAATTACTGACGAAATCTTCGGATTGTTCTATTAGATTCATATAGAATATTTTTATACCACTAAATTATGAAATTGTTTTTGGATAATCATTTTATTGCTAAGATTAAAAACTATTCCCTAGCAATTACAACACTTATATTAATTCATTCCTGTGCAACACATAAGCCGCAATATGGAAAAAATGTTAGTGCCAACGAGACAGAGAACGCAACAGATACTATAAAAATTGCTCATACTTTTTATTTAGTTGGGGACGCCGGAAATGCCGATGAACAACAAGCACAGCAAACACTGGAACTTTTACATCAAAAGCTGAAAAAATCGAATAAAAAAGCCACTTTACTATTTTTAGGCGACAATATTTACCCAAAAGGTTTCCCGAGTGATAATAATGCCGAAGATAAAACTTTGGCCGAAACAAAACTCACTAATCAATTAAAATTAGCAAAAGGTTTTAAAGGGAAAACTATTTTTATTCCCGGAAATCACGATTGGTACAGCGGGATTAAAGGTCTGGAGCGTCAGGCTGATTTTGTGACTCAGTACTTAAATGATAAAAAAGCTTTTTTACCCAGAAAATCGTGTGCTATTGAAGATGTAAAAATTGACAGTACTGCGACATTAATCACTATTGACAGTGAATGGTTTCTGGAAGACTGGAACAATCACCCTACTATAAATGACAATTGTGATGTTAAAACCCGTGAAGACTTTTTCACCGAACTGGAAAGTATCTTGAATAAAAATCAGGAAAAAACCGTTATTCTGGCCATTCATCATCCTTTATTGAGCAACGGAACGCATGGCGGGCAGTTTTCGCTGGAAAAACAATTATTTCCTTTAGAGCAAAAAATTCCGCTTCCGATCATTGGATCTTTTATCAATTTACTTCGAAAAACATCCGGCGTTAGTCCGCAGGACCTTCAAAATAAGCAGTATACCATTTACGCAAAAAGGATTAAGACCCTTTTGCAAAAACAGAAAAATGTTATTGTAGTTTCAGGACACGATCATAACCTCCAATTTATCAGTAAAGAAAATATTCAGCAAATTATTAGCGGCGCCGGATCAAAATCAGAAGCTGCGAGAGCCATAAACGAAAATGATTTTTCGTACGGTGGAAATGGTTATGTGACTTTGACCTTATTTAAAAGCGGTGATGCAAAAGTCTCTTATTTTGGAAATGAAAACAATAAGGAGAAACTGCTTTTTGAGCGTGAAATTATCAAAGCCAAAGAAATTAACTGGGCTGCTGATATTCCAAATAATTTCCCTTCAAAAATCACGACTTCTATCTATTCCCAAAAAATGACGGATAAAAGTTTATTCCATAAATTTTTATTCGGACAACATTACAGAAAATATTACAGTATGCCAGTTGAAGTTAAAGTGGCGACTGTAGACACTTTAATGGGCGGATTAAAACCACTTCGTGAAGGTGGTGGGCATCAATCTATCTCCTTGAGAATGTCAGATCCAAAAGGAAGGGAATATGTAATGCGTGCCATGAAAAAAAGTGCAACTGTCTTTTTACAATCTGTGGCTTTTAAAGATCAATATATTGTAAACGATTTTGAAAAAACGTATACAGAGAATTTTTTATTAGATTTTTACACCACTTCTCATCCTTACGCCCCTTTTGTAACAGCGAGTATGTCTGACAAAATAGGCGTTTCGCATACCAATCCTGTTTTATATTATATCCCAAAGCAAAATGGTTTAAAAGAATTTAATGCCAGTTATGGTGATCAATTGTATATGGTGGAAGAAAGACCGGCCGACAATCACCTTGACGGAAAAAACTTTGGCCATCCATCTGACATCATTAGCACTGATGATTTGATGAAAAACCTTCATAAGGATGAGAAATATACTGTTGATGAAAAAGAATACATTAAGGCACGTTTGTTTGATATGCTCATTGGCGATTGGGACAGGCACAGCGATCAATGGCGTTGGGGCGAATACAAAAAAGACGGTAAAGTAATCTATAAGCCAATTCCAAGAGATCGGGATCAGGCATTTTCAAAATATGACGGAACCTTACTTTCCCTTTTAATGAATATTCCGGCCTTGCGACACATGCGTTCTTTCAAAACTAAAATTGACAATGTGAAGTGGCTGAACCGAGAACCATATCCGATGGATTTAGCTTTTCTAAGAACTGCCGAAGAAAAAGACTGGATTGCACAGGCAAAATACATTCAGGACAACTTATCTGACAGTGATATCGATAATGCTTTTAAAAGTATGCCAAAAGAAGTGCAGGATGAAACTGTTGAGGATATCAAAAGAAAATTAAAAAACAGAAAAAGAGAACTACAAAAATATGCTTCTGAATATTTTGATGTTTTAAGCCATACTATCATGATTGCCGGAACAGATAAAAAAGACAAATTTGTCATCAATCATAATGCTAAAAAAAGCATCGAAATTCAGGTCTTCCGCGTTAAAAAAGAAGGTGATGAATTGGTTTATACGAAAAATATAAGCGATGCAAAAACTAAAAATTTATGGATTTATGGTTTAGATGATAATGATATTTTTGAAGTAAAAGGCGATCAGAAATCAAAAATTAAAATCCGTTTGATTGGCGGTCAGAACAATGACACTTATAACATCGAAAACGGAAAAAGGGTTATAGTCTACGATTTTAAATCAAAAGAGAACACCTATAACCTGGATTCTAAAACCAAGACACAATTAACAGACGACTATAATGTTAATTTATACAATTACGAGAAACCGAAGTACAATGTTATTTCAGGTCTTCCCAATATTGGATATAATCCCGATGATGGTGTAAAAGTGGGTGTCAATATCAATTATACGGTAAATAATTTTAAGCAAAACCCATACACGCAAAGACATGTTTTAAATGCCTTCTATTATTTTGCTACAGGAGGTTTAGAATTCAATTATGCAGCGCATTTCCCCGGATTATTGGGTAAATGGGTAATTGATGTGGAATCGCAATATACAACACCAAATTTTGCCATGAATTACTTTGGGTACGGGAACGAAACTCAGAATCATGATGATGAGTTTGGTATGGATTATAACAGGGTTCGTATCCGAAAATTTAATGTTTCGGGAGCTATCAGGCATGTTGGACGATACGGAAGTGAATTTAGCTTACAGCCCATTTTGCAAAGAATGACCGTTGAAGATACGGATAACAGGTATATTGATCTACCTAATATTATTAACCCAAATGTATTTGACAACCAAACTTATGGAGGCTTAAAAGTAAAATATCAGTTTAAAAATTCTGATTTTGCAGCCAAACCAACATTGGGAATGTATTTTATGATTGCCGGAACCTGGACAGCAAACCTAAACGAAACCAAACAAAATTTCCCTACTCTGGAAAGTGTTCTTGGATTTACCCATAGAATTGATCACAACGGAAAGCTGATCTTGGCTACTTATGTGAAAGGAAAAGCAATCTTAAATAATAATTATGAATTTTATCAGGGTGCAACTTTAGGTGGCGATACTGATTTAAGAGGGTATAGAAACGAACGCTTCTTAGGAAGCTCTTATTTTTCTCAAAGTTCTGATTTGCGATTTAGCCTGGGTAAAATTCAACGTACCGTTGCTCCGTTAACATACGGGATTTTAGGTGGTTTTGATTACGGAAGAATCTGGCTTAACGGAGAAAACTCAAAAAAATGGCACCAGGATTATGGTGGCGGACTCTGGATAAACGCAATCAATATTTTAACAGCAAGGATTTCTTATTTTAAATCTCCTGATGAAGTAGGAAGGCTTATTTTTGGAGCAGCCTATAGTTTCTAGAAAAGGTTCAGAGTAACAAAGGTTTAAAGTTTTTTTGCCATGAATTCACGATTAGTACAATTAAATTCGTGAATTCATGGCATTTTTTTATTGCTTTAATTTAAACTCGTACACCTTACCTCCTACTTTATTTGTCTTTTCGTCAGCAATTAATAAAGTTGTGTTGTCTTTAAAAACAATTGCTTCTTTTTGGGAGAAATGATTCAGTTTTATTTCAGTCTGTGAACCTTTATGAAATAAATCCCCTTTAAAATCTTTAAACAAAACAATTTTATCGTGACTTAATAACGCTACTTTTTTTCCATCAGGACTTATCGTGCCACTTGTTAACACACAGTGATTGTAATTGTCACATGTTTTAAACACTCCAATTTTAGTCGCTTTTTGAGTTCCTGCCGCATTTTTAATTTTGTATATAAAAGCTGTTCCGTCAAAATTTTTGCTTCTGTTTTTGGTAAAAAGATAAAAATAACCTCCGTGTTCAAAGAAACTTTCTACATCGTAAAACAGCTCTTTTTTCTTTGGAGGGAACCCGGTTTGATCCGGATATGAAAATGAAATTTTATATTCGGCGACAGCCGTATCACTATTGAGCTGATTTTTATTGATTTTGTAAATACATAAATCTCTACGCTCGTTGTCATTATTTCCAAAATCCCCTATGTAAATATTGCCATTTTTATCTTTTGTAATATCTTCCCAATCGACATTTGTTGCATTTGAAATGGTAATCGTTTTAGCAATTTTTCCTTGCGTATTTAGTGCATAAATTGCATTTTTATTTCCGCTGTCTTCTAGCGTATACAGTAATTTTGTTTCAGGAAAATAAGTTATTCCGGAAACTTCTTTTAACTTTTTCGGAAGCGAATAGAGTGTTTTTAAATCATCATTTGATTGTTGCTGGCACGCTAATAAAACAATAGAAGCTACTACTAAAAAAGACTTTTTCATAAGATTGTATTTTTAATTCTGCGACACATTAAAAATTATTATCATTTCAGTAATAATTCCAGAATCTGCAGCAAATCATTTTAAACTAAATTTGTGTTTTTAAAATTACGAGTAATAAATTCAAATGCCGCCTGCATGATGTGCCCCATTGATCTGGCATTTTTAAATTTCATATCATTGGTATAGCGATACAGTTCCATTTTAAGCTGACTTAAATGTTCTTCTGTCGAAATGGTATCGTGACACATAATATTCAGGAGTTTTTTGATTCTGTTTTCGGCAGAATGGATCCGTTTAGCTAAAATGGCCCTCTCTTCATCTTTATACTGAATAATAGACCGGTCTTCCAGTTTCTCTTTTATCAATTTTATCATTGGATAATTTTCCTTAAAAAACTGGGGACGATACACTTTAAAATTCCCTTCGTAACATTGCTGATCGAAATCAATTGGCCTTATTTTATACACCACCTGATCAAAATCATGAATGGGGACAATCACATAATTATAAGCACGCATATCTCCTAAAAGCCTGATCATACAGCGCTCGTTAAACTTTACAAATTCTTTTGCAATTTGTGATTTTTCCATTTCAGTACAACTATCCAGTAGTGTATCCATAAAAACATCCCCCGGAATTCCAATAATATGTTCCTCGATCAAAGTATCTTTATAAACCAGAAAGTTGATCTTATCGGGCGAAAGGATATCTTCTAATTCTAATCCGTAAATTCTCGAAGCATCAGCTTTTTTAATATAAAAATGAACATAATTGTCGTTGAGAATATTACGAACTTTTATTCTAAAGGGTTTTGAATTTCCAAAAGTACAATAGTCTATGGCGTCAACATTTAAAAACTGAATGATCTCATTGTTTCCATCAGAATGTAAAAGCGAATATATTTTTTTTAGGTTTAAATCGATCTCATTTCGCTCAAATTCACTGTAATATACCCGAATCCATAAGGTATCGGTTTCGTTTTTATCATACACATTCACAGAACCGGAAAAACGCAATAAGTCGTCATAGAACACGGACACTTTTGAAATTCGTTCGTAGCGTTCTAAATAACTTAAAAGAGATTGCATCAAAGGGTAAGATGGTTTTTTTAAAACCATTAAAGGTTCGCTCATTTTGAATATCTTTATTACAAATTTACATTAAATAAAATTTAGCGTAACAATATTAAAGTTGAATCGTCATACTAAAAACTAAAACCGAAATAAATTTGGAAACCATCCTTACTATTGAAAATCTTCATAAAAGATACGGTCGCATTCAGGCCTTAAAAAATGTATCTTTTGAAATACAAAAAGGCCGTGTTTATGGCATCTTAGGCCCTAATGGAAGTGGAAAATCGACTACTCTTGGAATTGTACTGAATGTGGTAAACCGTACATCTGGACATTACAGCTGGTTTGGCGGAAAAGTGCAGACACATGAGGCTTTAAAAAAAGTGGGCGCCATTATAGAAAGACCCAACTTTTACCCGTACATGACAGCCGAAGAAAATCTAAAATTGGTCTGTAAAATAAAAAGCATCAATTACTCTAAAATCAGTGAAAAACTGGATTTAGTTGGTTTGACTGAAAGAAAAGACAGCACCTTTAGTACTTTTTCTTTAGGTATGAAACAACGTTTAGCCATTGCTTCGGCATTATTAAACGATCCTGAAATTTTAATTTTAGATGAACCTACCAATGGCTTAGATCCACAGGGAATTCACCAAATTCGTGATATTATCAGAAAAATTGCTTCTCAGGGAACTACTATTTTACTGGCTTCACATTTGTTGGATGAAGTAGAAAAAGTATGTTCGCATGTAATTGTTTTACGAAAAGGAGAAATTTTATATTCGGGTTCTGTTGATGGAATGTCTGCAAACGAGAGCTTTTTTGAAATTATGGCAGATGATGCTCTTTTGTTAAAGAATACCCTTAGTTCACATTCAGCCGTTGAAAAAATTGTGGAAGAAGACGGGAAAATTTTGGTTTACCTAAAATCTGATTTGTCAGCTTCAGAATTAAATCAGTTTTTATTTTCTAAAAATATTACACTCACCCATTTGGTAAAGCGTAAAAATAGTTTAGAAGCTCAATTTTTAGAATTAACCAAAAACAATTAAACCATGAAAAGACTTATCGCTATAGAATTACAAAAAATCTGGAAAAATAAAGCCAGTCGTGTATTAACCTTAACTTATTTTATTTTACTATCCTTTATTGCACTCATTGCTTCGATTAAATTTGAGTTTGGTGTTATTAAAATTCATTTTGCTGAAATGGGTATTTTTAATTTCCCATACATCTGGCACTTTAACACGTATATTGCGGGATGGCTTAAGTTTTTCCTGGCCATTGTTATTGTTTCTATGATGGCCAACGAATATAGCTATGGTACTTTAAAGCAAAACCTTATTGATGGTTTAAGTAAAAAAGAATTCATTTTATCAAAATTCTTGACAGTCGTCCTTTTTGCCTTGTGCTCTACCATTTTTGTTTTTGTAATGAGCCTAATTCTGGGGTTATCCTTTTCATCCTATACAGAATTTGGTATTATTTTCTCTGAACTGAGTTATCTTCTAGCCTTTTTTGTTAAGCTTCTGGGTTTTTTCTCGTTCTGTTTATTTTTAGGAATTTTAATAAAGCGTTCTGCCTTTGCCTTAGGGTTCCTTTTTGTATGGTTTTTTATCGAATCTCTTTTAAAATTACTTTTTGCCTTTACCATTTTCCCTAATAGCGATAAAGACAAATATTTTACTCAGTTTCTTCCTTTAGAATCAATGTCTAATCTAATTGTAGAACCTATTTCAAGATTATCGTTAATAAAAAGTATCGGGAACCAAATGGGAGTCCAGAACGTTAAAGATTATAGCGTCAATTATTTCACTATTTTGATTGTTTTAATCTGGACATTTTTATTCATATACTTTTCTTACAAGCTATTAAAAAATAGAGATTTGTAGTATATTTGTAAGACTATGAACTATTTTAAAGTCTTTTTGTTTACTTTATTTATGTGCTTTTTTTCTATTGGAATGAAGGCCCAAAATATTGTGGTAGATGCCTCAAAAACACCCGAAGAATTAGTAAAAAACATTTTAATTAACAGTTCCTGTATTAATATCGGAACTGTTAATGCATCTGGAAACCCCAGTAATACCGGACAAAGTTATGCTTATTTTAATTCCGGAACGAGTAGTTTCCCTTTTACGGGAGGAATAGTTTTAAGCACATCGGCAAGTAAACATGCTGCCGGTCCTTTTATACAGGCCAACTCCGAAGGATTTACAAACAATAACTGGCCAGGGGATCCGGATCTGAATCAGGCATTAAACAATACACAAAGCAGACAAGCAACAGTTTTGGAATTTGACTTTTTAGCTTTGACAAACTCGATAAGTTTCAATTATGTCTTTGCATCAAATGAATATCAAACCTATTATCCTTGTGTTTATTCTGACGGATTTGCTTTTCTGATAAAAGAGGCAAATACTACAGATCCGTATCAAAACTTAGCGGTATTACCAAACACCACTATACCTGTTTCTTCTACTACAGTTCACCCCAAAATTAATCCGGTTTTCATCAACGCAACCACTTATCCCGGATGTGATCCTTTAAACGAGAATTTTTTCAATGGATACAATACGAATACCAGTCCTATAAATTATGCCGGTCAGACAGTCGTAATGAATGCTCATGCTGAAGTTGTTCCTAACAAAACCTATCATTTAAAACTGGTGATTGCAGATGATCCAACCGGACAGTACAATTCTGCTGTTTTTATAGAAGCCGGTAGTTTTGCTTCGACAATTAATTTTGGAACTGATAAAACAATTGCAAATAATAATCCGGCTTGTTTTGGAGAAGATATAATTCTAGATACGCATCTAGACAATACCAAATATACTTTTAAGTGGTTAAAAAAGGATGCTTCTAACAATTACAATGAAATTACCCCTGTAGAAACCGGATCTGTTTATACCGTTAAATCAACAGGAGACTATCGCGTTGAAGCCACTTTAACCGGTACAACTTGTGTGGCGACAGGAAACATTAAAATTGAATATGCCCCGGAAATTCTTTCTGCCAACAGTTCGATATTACAATGTGATGACAATACTGACGGGATTTCAATTTTCAATTTAACCAAAGTAGATAATATCGTCAAAAACAATGTTGCCGCAACCCTAAATAAAGGGTACTACGAATCCCTGGCTGATGCCCGGACCAAAACAAACCCAATTTTAACCCCT
The DNA here is from genome assembly GCF_044007335.1 of Flavobacterium sp. FlaQc-48. Taxonomy (NCBI): domain Bacteria; kingdom Pseudomonadati; phylum Bacteroidota; class Flavobacteriia; order Flavobacteriales; family Flavobacteriaceae; genus Flavobacterium; species Flavobacterium sp. FlaQc-48. Next base: position 119,612 of record NZ_JBIPCR010000011.1, read on the forward strand.
GAAAAATATACTAATAAAGCCCCTGGTCAAATTGTTTTTGCCAGACTTGAAAACGAATATGGATGTTTTAAAATTGCCGAAGTAACGCTTCAAATCTCAAACACCACTATTGCCAATCAAAACCCATTCGCGACTTGTGATGGAGATGAAAATCAGGATGGCCTTTATCAATTTGATTTAAGCACAGAAATTACACCAAAGGTTTCTGCCGGATTACCCAACGGAATCGTTTTTAATTATTATTTAAATACCAACGATGCTTTAGCAGATGCAAATGCATTACCAAACATCTTTAAAAATACGACACCGTTTAGCCAGATTATTTATGCCAAAGCTACTAATGGATCTGATTGTTATGACATTTTACCCATCACCCTTGTTGTAAACACCTTTAATCCTCCAAACTTTGAAGATGAGTCTAAATATTTGTGTAAAGACGATCAAATAATTTTAAGTGTAGCTCCAGGTTATGCCAGTTATTTATGGGACGCAGGAAGTACTGATAATTATATTACCGTTAATGCAGCCGGTGATTATTCAGTAATCGTAAAAGATATAAATGGTTGTGAAAAAACAAAAAAATTTAAAGTCATTCTATCTGAACAAGCTCTTATAACAGATGCGGTGATTAAAGATTTTTCCGGTGATGAAAATTCGGTATTAATTAAATATACAGGAGTTGGCAATTACGAATTTTCATTAGACGGGACTATTTATCAGGATGAAGCTCTATTCAATAGTGTAAAACCAGGAGTTTATACTGCTATAGCAAAAGATAAAAATGGTTGCGGATCTTCTAATCTATTTTCAGTATATGTGGCGGATTATCCCAGATTTTTCACTCCAAACGGAGACGGATATAATGATTTGTGGTTTATTAAAAATGCTGACCAGTTACCGGATTATAAAATTTCTATTTTTGACCGTTACGGAAAATTACTAAAACAGATGGACCAAAACAGCACAGGCTGGAACGGACTATTTAATAGTCAGCAATTGCCTTCTGATGACTATTGGTTTAATTTAAACTTTGCTGATGGCAGAGTTATAAAAGGCCATTTCAGCTTAAAACGATAATTTTTTCTTTGATCCGGATAAAGCAATAACTATATCTTTTTTTTAAAATTTATCATCACAAATTCAATTTTTAAAATTTTAAAAAGAAAAAATCTTTATTTTAAAAGAAATTAAAATAAACCTTATTTTGGCTTAGGCAATTCAATTCATTAAAAAGCCATTAGCCAAGCCAATGAAAAAAACATTACTTTTTATGTTGTTCCTGTTTTGCACAGTAAATTGTTTCTCACAATTTAGCAAAACACATTATATTCCTCCATTGGTTTCTGTTACAGGATTTGCAGAAGATCAGTATCTGTACATCTCAACTCCGAATGTGACGAATGTAAATTTTAAAATCATAGCCAATGGCGGAAGTGTAATTACAGGAACTGTAAACAATAACAATCCTTACCGATATTATATTGGTACAGGTCTTAATACGCAATTGTTTACTCCTTTAAACAGTCTTGGCATCGTAGCCAATCGCGGTTATATTATTGAAGCTGAAGACTTAATTTATGTAAGTGCCAGAGTCAATGCCGGCCGCAACGAGCAAGGAGGCTATAATCATGCCGGCGGATTGGTTTCTAAAGGAAACAGTGCCCTGGGCAACACTTTTAGGTTAGGCGCAATGCTAAACCCGCTTTTTGATGCAACATTATTGAATTTTGCCTCCATCATGGCTACAGAAAACGGAACCAAAATAACCATTTCAAATATTCAAAACGGCACCCAGCTTTTAGACGGAACCATTATTTCCGGGCCAATAACTGTTACCCTAAACAAAAACGAAAGTTATGTCCTGGCTTTAAAAAACTATAATGATGCTATTAATGTATTAAATAGTTCTAAAATGATTGGGGCACTGGTTGTTTCAGATAAACCGGTGGTAGTCAATTCCGGTTCGTTTGGCGGAAGCAACAGTATCGTATTAGGACCAACCCAAAATGGTGGTTTAGCTCCTGTAGGAAGAGATGTAGGTTTTGATCAAATTGTTTCATTAGAAAAAACAGGAAAAGAATATATCTTTATTAAAGGTCTTGGAACAGATGAACTGGAACGTGTTTTATTAGTAGCACACTATGATAATACAGAAATATTTCTCAATGGTTCTTCTGCTTCATACACTACACTTAATAGCGGAGAATACGTAGCCATTGACGGAAGCCTGTTTAGTAACGGAAGTTTATATGTAAAAACATCCGCTAACGTGTTTGCTTATCAAAGCATTGGAGGAAACGAAAGTCCTGCCAATCAAAATTTATTTTTTGTTCCCCCTATAAATTGTGCAACACCCAATACAGTAGACAACATCCCCCAAATCCAGTCTATTGGCAATAATACTTTTACTGGTTTTCTAAATATTGTGACCGAAACCGGTGCTACAGTTTTATTAAATAACACTCCCATAACGGCTCCATCTGTTGCAATCCCGGGAACAACAGCATTTGTGCGCTATAACGTCGCAGCTTTATCTGGCAATATAGCGATCAAATCAACAAAGCAAGTATATGTTTCTTATTTTGGGACCAATGGAGCTGCAACTTATGGGGGCTATTATTCAGGTTTTGACTTAAAACCGGAAATTGTAAGTGGTAAAATTGCCTTAACCGGATCAGCATGCATCCCAAATGTATCTTTAAAAATCAATTCTTTATCATCTTATGACACTTTTCAATGGTACAAAGATGATGTTATAATCCCAGGAGAAACTAAAAACAACTTCACTCCTGCCCAACCTGGTTTTTATCAGGTAAGAGGAAGTATTTCAGGTTGTCTAAGTAATATTTTCTCAGACAAAATTCCGGTAAGCTTATGCCCTCTTAATCTTGACAATGATTTAGTAAACGACAATATAGATATCGATTATGACAACGACGGCATAACAAACTGCACCGAATCTTATGGAGATATGCCTATAAATATCTCAAATCCAAGTGCAGGCCTGGTAAAAGCAGGAACTTATTCCAATTCTTTTCTGGGTACAATTGCCAACACAATACCTGCCGCCACAGTTCCTTTTACAGGAAACACAGATGGAAGTTTTGTTACTGAAGTTATGGCTGGAAAAGATTTTTCGGCCAGCTATAGCATGAATTTTGCAAAACCCATAAATCTTAGGTTAGAATATGCCGCTACTGCAAATACAACCGATTTATTAAACTCTGATTCCGAATACAGTATCAACTCAGACATTGATAAAACTGTTACTGTACTGAATCCTGATAATCAATTATTAATTGACACCAATTATGATGGAATTTACGAAAGTGGCATTACTCAGTTCTCTTCTTTCGAAATTCGTTTCAGATTAAACGGAACTGTTCCGTTACCGGCCGGAACAGGCACATTCAAATTTCAATCTTATCAAACGCAGTCCTTAAAAATTACACATAAAAACCTGTTGGATACTGCCGGAAACAAATCAACATTTAGACTTATTGCCACTTGTGTACCAAAAGATACTGATGGCGACGGAATTCCTGATCAGGTAGATTTAGATTCAGACAATGATGGTATCCCGGATGCCATTGAATCACAAATAAAACCAATAGCTCTATCTAACACTGATACCAATCTGGATGGAATGGATGACATTTTTAGCCTTTCCGTACCACCAATTGATACTGATAATGATGGTGTTCCAAATTATCTTGATCTGGACAGCGACAATGACGGTATATACGATTTGGCCGAGTCAGGAAGTAATGCTCCTGATCTTAACAAGGACGGAATTATTGACGGAAATGCTTTTGGAACCAATGGATTATCAGATTCTTTAGAAACAAGTCCCGATAGTGGCATCTTAAACTATACTGTTTCAGATGCTGATAGCGATGGCCTAAAAAATTATACTGAAATTGACAGTGACAACGATGGTTGCAATGATGTTACAGAAGCCGGATTTACAGATCCGGATCTTGATGGTCAATTAGGAAATATACCGGTTATGATAAACCCTCGTGGAGCCGTAACCAGTGGAACCGATGGGTATACCACTCCTAACATGAATTATATTCATTTTGCTGCTCCTATTTTAACTACTCAACAACCCGCGAACCAAACAGTTTGTGAATCGCAAAAAGCTACTTTTAGTATTGTCTCAGATGCGGATACTTTTCAATGGCAACTTTCTACGGACAGCGGAAAGACATGGACTACATTGACTGATAATACAAATTATTCCGGAACAAAAACTGCAGCTGTAACGATCCAAAAAGCAAATACTGCCATGAATGATTACCTATATCGTGTTCAATTAAACCGCTATAATAATGCGTGCGGATTAATCTCTTCTAACGCTGTAAAACTAAGTCTTTTTGCTTTACCTATTTTAAACTCTCCAATTACTCTGGTTCAATGTGATGATGATACTGACGGGATTTCCAACTTTAATATAACCGAAAAAAACAGTTTTATTTCAGCCAATTCTACTAACGAAATATTCTCTTACTATACGACTTTGCCAGGTGCAAACACAAAAGACCCTGCTGCATTAATTGCAAATCCCCTTGCGTTTTCAAGTACCAGCAATAAAAATATCTGGGTAAGAGTGGAGAATTCAAATGGATGTTTTTCGGTCGCTCAATTAAATCTGGTAGTTTCAACAACGCAAATCAATCCAAATTTTAAAAGGTTGTTTACCGTTTGCGACGATTTTATCGATGCCGCTAATAGTGACATAGACGGAATTGCAACCTTTGATTTTAGCAGTGTAACAAATGACATTCAGGGCATGCTTCCTTCTTCTGGTGCAAATTATTCCATAAAATATTATACTGGTGAAACTGATGCTTTAGCAGAAATCAATGCTATAACAGATCCTTCAAGTTATAGAAATACAATAGCAGACCAACAAAAAATTTGGGTTCGTGTTGACAGCAATCTGGACAATGCCTGTTTTGGATTAGGAGCATATATAACCCTAAAAGTAAATCCAAAACCCAACATTGACACCAGCAGTAATCTGGTTGCAGATAAATTAGTATGCTCGAATTTACCTTCTTTTTTTATACAACTTGATGCAGGAATTATAGGAAATGTCACTGCCGGCAATTATACCTATATCTGGTCAAAAGATGGAAATGTAATTCCAGGCGAAACCCATGAAACCTTAGATGTAAATGAAGAAGGCAAATACACCGTAGAAGTTTTTACAAAAGACGAAAACAGCTGCAGCAGAACCCGAAACATTACTGTAGCTGCCTCTGATATTGCACATCTGGATTCTGTTTCTATCTCAGACCTGTCAGATTATAATACTGTTCAGGCAAACGTTTCGGGAACCGGGGATTATGAGTACAGTATTGATGAGTCCACTGGTCCTTTTCAGGAATCTAATTTCTTTGAAAATATTCCTTCCGGCATTCATGAACTCTATATTCATGATAAAAATGGTTGCGGAACCATTTCAAAAACTATAGCAGTACTTGGAGTTCCTAAATTTTTCACCCCAAATAACGATGGTTATAACGACTATTGGAACATAAAAGGAGTAAATGAAGCTTTTAATTCTGGTGCCAAAATTCTTGTTTTTGATAGATATGGTAAATTAATCAAGCAAATCACCACTTCAGGCAACGGGTGGGACGGAACCTACGCAGGCAGTCCAATGCCCGCAGACGATTATTGGTACACTTTGAAACTAGAAGATGGTCGCGAAGTAAAAGGTCATTTTAGTCTTAAAAGATAACGAATAGAACATTCCAATGATACAGATTTAAAAAAACGAAAAAGCATTACAGATCATTTTAGCTTAAAAAGATAAAAATTCTTTTTAATTTACATATTACACGATTTTGTATATTTGATCATAATGAGAAATATATGAAATCTATCCGATTATTATTATTCATTTTCTTGCTATTTGCAATACCGGTTTCTGCTCAAAAAGAAGCTGCAATTTGGTATTTTGGTTATGGAGCAGGATTAGATTTTAATTCCGGAAATCCCGTTGCCTTAACCAACGGAAAATTATTTACCAACGAAGGTTGTACTACTATTTCTGACAAAAACGGAAACTTACTTTTTTATACAGATGGCTCACTTGTCTATGATAAAAGCCATCAGGTAATGCCAAACGGAACCGGGTTGTTAGGACATCGATCCAGTACACAATCTGCAATTATAGTTCCAAAACCAAAAGACCCCAATCTATATTACATTTTTACGGTAGATGAGCCCAATCCTTTTAACGTAGATAACAACCCTTCAAATGATGAATCACCTCCCAATAGCGGATTAAATTATTCTATAGTTGATTTAAGATTAAACAATGGTTTGGGGGATATTGTTTCTTCTGAAAAGAATATTCCTCTTATTACCTATGATGTAAACAATGCAGAAGACACAAAGTTTAAGTGCTCAGAAAAAATTACTGCCGTACAACATAGCGATGGTCTTTCATTCTGGGTTGTAACTCATTTCAAAAATACTTTCTATAGCTTTAAAATAGGCGCAAATGGTGTCGAACAAACTCCAGTTAAAACAATAACTTCACAGGATATTCCTTTGGGTGGCTACAATTCAAATGCAATTGGATATCTAAAAGCATCTCCCAATGGAAAAAGAATTGCAATTGCCAATATGTCTACAAAAACTTCAAATGATCTGGATGCAAATGGTCAGATAAAAAGAAGAACAGGAAATGTATGTCTTTATAATTTTGATGCTAACACCGGTATTTTAAGTAATGAAACTTTACTGTACAATAATTGTGATCCTTACGGAATAGAATTTTCCGCAAAATCATCAAAACTATACATGACGTACAACACGTATGATGTACGCGGAATCTCTCAAAGGAGCAGTTTAATTCAGTTTGATTTAAAAAAAGATAATATTGCAAACTCAATGCAAATCATAAACACTTCTAATTATGTTGCAGGAGCACTTCAACTCGCCATAGACGAAAAAATTTACCGGTCAGGTTATTCACTTACAGACAATAACATCACCAAAATATCAGTAATCAATAATCCTGAAGCCGATGGGACTAATTGTAATTTTATTCAAAACAAAATTGATCTGAAAAGCGGGACTTCAAAACTGGGACTTCCTCCTTTTATCACCTCTTTATTTCTATATACTTTTGATTATGAATTTAATTGTTTAGGGCAATCAACACATTTTTATATTAATTCGACCGAGACAATAGATAGTGTATTGTGGAACTTTGGGGATGGAAACACTTCTAACGATAAAAATGCCTATCATACTTATGCAACAGCCGGAGATTATAAGGTAACCTTAATAAAAACAGTAAATGGAGAAAACAGAGAGCCGCTTGAAAAAACAATAACTATTTTCGATAAACCAGCTGTAATTACCACGCCTTACAAACTGATTCAATGTGATACACAGGACAACAATTCATTAGACGGATTGGCTACTTTTAATCTTTCTGCTGCAAATGAAGCAATTGCATTAGGAAATAAAGATTATGAAGTATTTTATTATCACAGCCAAAATGAAGCCGAAACAGATACTAATGACTCATCTTCTTTAAATCCAATTTATAAAAATACAGTTCCAAAAGAAGTACTTTATGCAAAAATAAGCCAACAAAACTCAGCATGTTATAGTATTGCAACAATAATTCTGCAAGCAAATCCGAGTATTTTTATCTCTCCCGAAGATCTTCATAAATGTGATTTAGGCGAAGGAAAAGCAATATTTGATTTAGAAGAGAAAAAACAAAATATCAAAGCCCAGTTAAATTTGCCTTCTGATGTTAAATTATTCTTTTACAATAGCGAAAGTGATGCTTCATTATCCTTAAATGAGATAAAAAACACCATAACTACAAATTCTAAAACAGTATTTATAAGAGCCGAAAATAGTGATGGCTGTTATGGAACCGGAAAATTTGAACTTGTCGTTGAAGCAGCTCCGGTTTTAATAAATGCACAACAAAAAGTAATTTGCGAAACCGGATCAAATACAGTTGCCGTTTTAGAATCCGGCATTCCGTTATCTCAAATGAATGATTATACCTATTTATGGTCTAATGGTGCTACAGCGCCAACCATTACGGTTAATCAGGAAGGAAATTACACCCTTACCATCAAAAATAAATCCGGATGTACAGCAACTTCAGAGCATCCTGTAAAACTATCCCGTATGCCTATTCTAAACCAATTAGAAATAAATGATTTAAACACTTTAAATGAAGTGATTATAGATGTACAAAATCCGGAAGATTATCAATATAGGATTCATTTTCAGGACGGAACGTATAGTGAATTTCAAAATTCTGAAGTCTTTGAAAATATTCCCGGAGGTTTTCATGAATTAATTATCGAAAGCATTGATGGTTGTGGCCGGATAACAAAAAGTTTTGCCGTTCTAAATGCTCCCAAATATTTCACACCAAACAATGATGGGTATAATGATTATTGGAATTTTAATGGAATAAATGACCCACTCTACAAAAATGCAGTTATTTACATTTATGACCGTTACGGAAAACTATTAAAGCAATTATCTCCTTTCGAACAAGGTTGGGACGGAACTTATACAAAGGAACCCATGCCTTCATCAGATTACTGGTTTACCATAAAACTAGAAGATGGCAGAGAAGCCAAAGGTCATTTTAGCCTAAAAAGATAAGCTCTAAAAATTCTGAACATCAAAATCATTCATTATCTAATCAAAAAAAATCCCAAACTCCGTAATGGAATTTGGGATTTCTATATTGAAATTTAAAACGTATTAGATTTTAAATCTTTTTCTATCAGTTTCTGTTAAATAGATTTTTCTCAAACGAATAGATTTTGGTGTAACCTCTACATATTCATCTTTTTGAATGTACTCTAAAGCTTCTTCAAGAGAGAAAATAATTGGTGGAATAATTCTCGCTTTTTCATCATTTCCAGAAGAACGAACGTTAGATTGTTTTTTCTCTTTAGTTACGTTTACACACATATCATCAGCACGAGAGTTTTCTCCAATTACCTGACCTTCGTAAATTTCAGCATTTGGTTCAACAAAAAACTTACCACGATCTTGCAATTTATCGATAGAATAAGGAATAGCTTTTCCTTTTTCCATAGAAATCAATGAACCTTTGTTACGTCCGGCAATTTCTCCTTTGTAAGGCTCATATCCTATAAAACGGTGCGCCATAATAGCCTCACCAGCTGTTGCAGTAAGTAATTGGTTACGCAATCCAATAATTCCACGTGATGGAATATTAAATTTTACAATCATACGTTCCCCTTTAGTTTCCATAGAAAGCATTTCTCCTTTACGCATTGTAACGAATTCAACTGCTCTTCCTGAAAGGTTTTCCGGTAAATCGATTGTCAATTCCTCAATTGGCTCACATTTTTTACCATCAATTTCTTTGATGATAACTTGTGGCTGACCAATTTGTAACTCATACCCTTCTCTTCTCATTGTTTCAATAAGAACAGATAAGTGAAGTACTCCACGGCCAAAAACCATGAATTTATCAGCAGAATCAGTTTCACCTAACTTCATAGCTAAGTTTTTCTCTAATTCTTTTGTTAGTCTTTCTCTAATATGGCGAGAAGTTACAAATTTACCCTCTTTACCAAAGAAAGGTGAGTCGTTAATTGTAAATAACATACTCATTGTAGGCTCATCAATAGCAATAGTTTGTAAAGCCTCCGGATTTTCGGCATCAGCGATAGTATCTCCAATTTCAAAACCTTCAACACCAATAATTGCACAAATATCTCCAGCAATTACCTGTTGTACTTTTTTACGGCCTAAACCTTCAAAAGTATGTAATTCCTTAATACGTGATTTTATTACTTTACCATCTCTTTTTACCAAAGAAATTGGCATACCTTCATTTAAAATTCCTCTTTCAAGACGACCAATAGCGATACGACCTGTAAAAGCAGAGAAATCTAATGATGTGATCAACATTTGTGGAGTTCCTTCAGATACCTTAGGAGCTGGCACATTTTTGATTACCATGTCTAATAAAGGCTCGATGTTATCTGTTTGGTTTTTCCAATCGTCAGACATCCAGTTGTTTTTAGCAGAACCATAAACAGTTGGGAAATCTAATTGTTCTTCAGAAGCACCTAATTCAAACATTAAGTCAAAAACTTTTTCATGAACTTCTTCAGGAGTACAGTTTTCCTTATCAACTTTATTGATCACTACACAAGGTTTCAAACCTAAGTCAATAGCTTTTTGTAATACAAAACGAGTTTGTGGCATTGGACCTTCAAAAGCATCCACTAGCAAACATACACCATCGGCCATGTTCAATACACGTTCTACTTCACCTCCAAAATCCGCGTGGCCAGGAGTGTCAATAATATTGATTTTTGTTCCTTTGTATTGAACAGAAACGTTTTTAGAAGTAATAGTAATACCTCTTTCACGCTCTAAATCGTTATTATCAAGAATTAAATCACCTGTATTTTCGTTGTCACGAAATAATTGACAGTGATACATAATTTTATCAACCAAAGTGGTTTTACCGTGATCGACGTGGGCAATAATTGCAATATTTCTAATAGATTCCATCTGTGATTTTTAATGGGTGCAAAGGTACACTTTATTTTGATATAAAAAACGTTTCTGTGATAGTTTGCGTATATCCAAGTAATTAGTTCGTTAAACACAACGTAAATTTAAGTGTAATTTGAACTTTTGTTATTGTTTAATTATAGTTAATTTAACTATATTTGAGTAATGAAAAGCAAAACTTTACAAATTACTCTGGTTTATATTATCATATCGTTATTTGTGGCAATTGTCTGTCATAAATTACTTATTACACACTTTTCCAAGACCGGGTATTTTTTTATTTATTTTCTGAAAGATATTTTTTTCATTTTCACTACTGCACTATTTTTCAAATACATACTCTCTAAAAACGAAAAAAGAAACATAGCCGTTTTTAAAAAATTAAAAGAGACAAACGAGGAAATCAAAGAATCAAATGAAAAATATGACATTGTAGCAAAAGCAACAAGTGATACTATTTGGGACTGGAAAATCCAGGAAGACAGCATAAATTGGAACAAAGGAATCGAAAGCGTTTTTGGTTACGATCCGGCCGAAGTAGGCAAAACATCAAAGTGGTGGTTTGACAAAATCCACCCCGAAGACAGCATCAGAATGTCTATCAAACTCTACTCATTTATTGAACAAAAAACCGAAAAATGGCAGGATCAATATCGCTTTAGATGTGCCGACGGAAGCTACAAGTATGTTTTAGACAGAGGTTTTTTACTAAAAGACGAAAATGGAAGGGCTATCAGAATGATTGGAGCCATTCAGGATATTACCAAACAAAAAGAAGAAGAACAACGACTAAAACTTTTAGAAACAGTAATTACCCAGTCTAAAGATTCTATCTTAATCACAGAAGCCAACTCTGTAAATCGGAGAATTCCAAAAATCGTTTATGTCAATCCTGCTTTTTCTCAAATGTCCGGCTATCTGTCCAGTGAAATTATTGGTAAATCTGCGAGTATCTTCAAAGGGCCAAAATCAGATTCAGAAGAACTAAAGAAACTTTTGAAAGCCATAAAAAATGAAGAAGAATGTTTGATAGAAACCATAACATACACAAAACAAAAAGAAGAATACTGGGTTAGATTTGCCATGATTCCTATTTTTAACAACGAAGGCGTAATCACACACTGGATTTCAATACAAAGAGATATTACGGACGAAAAAAAACTAGAAACAGAAAAAGAGCATTTAATCCGTGAACTAACACAAAACAACAAAGACCTAAAACAATTTTCTTATATTACCTCACACAATCTGCGTGCCCCATTATCCAATCTAATTGGCCTTTTAAACCTTATTGATGATATTCCTATTGACAACCCCGAATTGGAAGAAATCCTAAACGGCTTCACTAAATCCACTCATTTATTAAACGAAACCATCAATGATTTAGTAAAAGTCATCATTATCAAAGACAATCCTTCGATGCAAAAAGAAGAGGTTTCTTTACAGGAAGTATTCGAAAATGTATTTAGTCAGTTATCATTTCAAATCGAATTACACAAACCTATTATCAGGCTAAAATTTGACAAAGTACCTTTATTAAATACCAACAAAGCCTATATTGAAAGCATTTTATTAAACCTCCTTACCAACTCTATAAAATACAAGTCAGAAAACAGAAAATTAAAAATTTCTATCACTGCCGAAAAAACAGAACAAAAAGTAATCTTGACTTTTAAAGATAACGGAATTGGAATTGATCTAGATCGCAACCGTGACAAAGTATTTGGCTTGTACCAAAGATTCCATAATTACCCCGACAGTAAAGGACTGGGATTATATCTTGTAAAATCACAAGTCGAAACTATGGGAGGAACAATCAGCATTGAAAGCGAAGTCAATAAAGGAACTACATTTACAATAACATTTAAAAATTAATACATTATGCTTCAGCAAATTTTATGCATTGACGACGATCCGATTACGTTAATGTTGTGCAAAAAAGTAATTTCAAAATCATCATTTTCAAATGAAATTATCACTGCTCAAAATGGCGAGGAAGCATTACATCATTTCAATACTTTAAAATACACCAACAATAAAAACAAAATAAACAAAAAACCTGAATTGATCTTTCTGGACTTAAACATGCCGGTAATGGGCGGCTGGGAATTCCTGGATCATTTCACTTCACCTGACTACAGGGAGTTCAACACAGCGAGAGTAATTGTATTATCTTCCACTATTGATCCTGAAGATCTTGCTAAAGCAAAAAAATACCCTATCATAATCGATTTCCTTTCAAAACCCATCACCCAGCCTATGTTGGAGTATCTTAAAAAGAAAATGGATCTTTAGTCAATCTTACACTATTTTGAAAAAGAAGTGCAAATGTTCCAGCGGAATGTTTTAAATTCAAAAACAAAAAAAAGAGACTAAAAAGCCTCTTTATGGAATTAATATCGTACAAATTATTATTTAGCAATTAACTTTTCAAGCCTTGACATCATTTCATCTTTCTCCTTTAACATGCGCTCGTATAAAGCTATTTTTTCATCATGGAGCTGAATTAATTTGTCGATTGGATTATTATTAAAAGTTGGGTTATAATTTATCAAACCCTGAGTATCGTGAAAAGTATTAGAAATAATATTTATTGATTGCTGCTCATCAAAGTTCTGAAAAGCTTCAACAGGAATTTTTAATGAGTTTGAGATTTGATTAAGCAAATCATCTTCAATTACATCTTTTTGCTCCAGCATAGAAATTTTTTTTTGATTCCACTCCTTTCCCAGATCAAAAGCCAATGTTTCTTGTTTGATACCAAGCATTTCTCTGAAGCGTTTTACGTTTCTTCCCTGATGTATTTTCTGTTCCATAAAGAATATCAATTTTTCTAAAGACTCAAAGATAAAACCGCTTGGATTAAAAGCCTAAGTTTCAAAGATAAAAAACATCCAGTAATATATCCATTTTGTCAGATATTATATCTGCATTTCATATAGACCATCCTCTTTAATTTTTATTACTCCAAAGTTTCCCATCTTGATCCCCTAACTTTTGCAACTGATCCAATAAAAACCAAAAATTCGAATTTATTTATTCTCGAATTTCATTTTTAAGTAAAAAAAAAGTCCTCTTTGCAGAGGACTTTTATATATCTTAGGAAATTGTAATTAATTACAATTTAGCAACATGCTTAGTTAATTTAGACTTCAGGTTAGAAGCTTTATTATCATGAATGATGTTCTTTTTAGCTAATTTATCAATCATAGAGATTACAGTTGATAATTTTGAAGTAGCATCAGCTTTATCAGTAGCTATTCTTAATGCTTTAATAGCATTACGAGTAGTTTTATGCTGATATCTGTTAAGAACTCTTCTTTTTTCGTTACTTCTGATTCTTTTTAATGCTGACTTATGATTTGCCATTTTTTTTTAATTTTAGATGTAATAATTATTATATACTAGTTAAAAAAGAAAAACCTCCCACAATTGCAAAACAATCACTTTGGTTTTAACTAATAAAACAAAAATCGAGACACCAATTTTTATTTTACAAAACTTATTTACAACTAATTTCAGTAGTCTGTAAGGGAATCGAACCCCTGTTACCAGGACGAAAGCCTGGAGTCCTAACCCCTAGACGAACAGACCAGTATCCTCTAAGTTTTCTTCAATTTTAATAAATTGAAATTTGGTAGCCCGTAGCGGAATCGAACCGCTCTTACATGGATGAAAACCATGCGTCCTAACCGATAGACGAACGGGCCATTTTAATTTTCAGTATTTCAAGAAAATCCCGCAGTAAAAGTAGTAGCCCGTAGCGGAATCGAACCGCTCTTACATGGATGAAAACCATGCGTCCTAACCGATAGACGAACGGGCCTGCTTCTCTAATGCGGATGCAAAAATACAACTATTTTTAAGATGTACAATACCTGATGCAAAAAAAATTAAAAAAAATTAATATGCCTTAGCAAACAACACTCTTTTTGAAGAAGGATTCCCAGTAAACACACAGGTTCCCGCCTCTTCTACAGCATCGAGAGGAATACAACGAATTGTTGCTTTTGTTAAGTCTTTTATTTTCTCTTCAGTCGCAGCTGTACCATCCCAATGAGCCGATACAAACCCTGCTTTTCCGTCTAAAACTTCCTTAAATTCCTCAAAACTATTTACTTCAGTAATATGAGTATTACGATAGTCTAATGCTTTGTTAAATAAATCAGCCTGAATCTGCTCCAGCAAGTCATTTATATAGGTAACGATTCCTTCGCCAGAAACAGTCTCTTTTGTCAATCTATCACGTCTGGCAACTTCAAAAGTTCCGTTTTCTAAATCTTTCGGACCAACAGCAATTCTAACAGGCACCCCTTTTAATTCCCATTCAGCAAACTTGAATCCTGGTTTTTGAGTTGTTCTGTCATCATATTTAACTGAAATTTTCAATTTCTTAAGTTTAGCGGTCAAATCATTAACTGCAGTTGTAATCTCTGCTAATTGCTCATCTGTTTTATAAATAGGCACAATAACAACTTGTATTGGCGCTAAATTTGGAGGCAATACCAATCCCTGATCATCAGAATGCGTCATAACCAATGCACCCATTAAACGAGTTGACACCCCCCATGATGTTCCCCATACATGCTCTTGTTTCCCTTCTGCATTAGCAAACTTAACATCAAATGCTTTTGCAAAGTTTTGCCCTAAAAAGTGAGACGTTCCCGCCTGCAATGCTTTTCCGTCCTGCATTAAAGCTTCAATACAATAGGTTTCATCAGCACCCGCAAAACGTTCGGTTTCGGTTTTTATACCTTTAACTACCGGAATCGCCATAAAATCCTGAACAAAATCAGCATAAACATTCATCATTTTTTCGGATTCTTCCACAGCTTCTGCTTTTGTAGCATGTGCCGTATGACCTTCCTGCCATAAAAACTCTGCAGTCCTTAAAAATAAGCGCGTACGCATTTCCCAACGAACCACATTAGCCCATTGATTGATCAGTAAAGGTAAATCTCTGTAAGATTGCACCCAACCTTTATAAGTAGACCAGATAATAGCTTCACTGGTAGGACGAACAATTAGCTCTTCTTCCAGCTTAGCATTTGGATCAACCATTAATTTTCCCGGCTTATCCGGATCATTTTTTAACCTGTAATGGGTTACAATAGCACATTCTTTTGCAAATCCTTCTGCATTTTTTTCTTCAGCCTCAAACATGCTCTTAGGCACAAATAATGGAAAGTACGCATTTTGATGTCCTGTTTCCTTAAACATTCTGTCTAACTCAGCCTGCATTTTTTCCCAAATAGCATATCCGTATGGTTTAATTACCATACATCCTCTTACTCCTGAATTTTCGGCTAGATCTGCTTTAACAACCAGTTCGTTATACCATTTCGAATAATCTTCTGATCTTGTAGTGAGGTTCTTACTCATATTGAATAGTTTGGCACAAATTTTGTTTTAATAATTTTAACTAAATAGTTTGACAAAACTAACTATTTTTGTAATGTGCAACAATAAAAAACACCACAGATATGAAAACTTATGCTACTCTCCGCCAAAACTCAAGTCATTTTTACTTAATTGGATTATTGAGTTTTCTACTTGCATCATGTGGTTCTTACCAAAATACCTCCTACCATGATAATGATGGCGTATATGGTAATTCAACCAACAGATATGCTCAGACAAATACCACAAGCACAAATAATCAATATAGAGATTACTTCAAATCTTTACAAGATGACAATCAGTCAACGGAAATCTTTACCGATGTCGATAGTTACGGTAATTACAGCGATAATGACAGTACTCAAGTTGCCAGCACGGCTTATCCTGCCTGGGGAAGCGCCAATACAGATGTTTCAGTAAACGTATATTCTGATCCTTCATGGTCAATGGGCTTTGGATTTGGATTTGGATATCCTTACTACGGATGGGGTTACGGAGGCTACGCAGGTTACTGGGGCTACCCTAGCTATTGGGGACCTGGATGGGGTTATCCGGGTTGGGGATACCCTGGATATTGGGGACCTGGTTACCGATATAATAATTACTCCTATAATTATGGAAGAAGAGGATCTGCTGCTTACTATAGCGGAAGAAACTACGCCTCTAACAGAAATTACACCAACAGAAGCTTCACCACAAACAGAAGTTATACTACCCGAAATTACAATTCAAACAGAAACTATACCACCAATAGACAAAGCGGGTATACAGACTTCAGAAGAAGCGCTAACACGAATGGAAGAACATACGACTATTCAAACTCAAATTTCAGCAACAGAAGAAGTTCATCTCAGGGACAAAACAATAGTTATGACTATTCTAACAGAAGATCATCAAACAGTAACGCAACGAGAAGCTATGATAACGGCAGCTCATCCAGAAGTTACTCTCCTAGCCCGTCACGTTCAATGAACAGCGGAGGCGGAAGCATGAGATCATCCGGCGGCGGTGGCGGCGGTGGTGGAAGATCATATGGTGGCGGTGGTGGTGGAAGAAGATAACCTCTTCTTTCATTAATATAAAGATTCATATTAAAAATTATCCAAATGAAAAAAATATTATTCCTACTAATTACGGGACTAAGTGTTAGCGTCTCACATTCTCAAGAAGTTTCAGATGCTGTTCGTTATGCACAGGACAATTTGACCGGAACGGCAAGATTTAGAGCGATGAGCGGTGCTTTTGGAGCCGTCGGAGGTGATTTATCATCTATAAGTGTCAATCCTGCCGGATCGGCGATATTCTCCAACAATCAGGTTGGAATAACCCTTAGCAACCAAAATATAAAAAACAACTCTAATTACTTTGGCACTCAGACTTCAGACAAAGAAAATTCTTTTATTTTAAACCAGGCCGGAGGTGTTTTTGTTTTTAAAGATCATAATCCAAACAACAATTGGAAAAAAATTGCCCTTGGCATATCATACGAAAATACTAATAACTTTAACAATGATGTATTTTCAGCAGGTACAAATCCGACAAATTCTATTGACAAATACTTTTTGGCCTATGCTAATGGAATTCCTTTGGGTGACATAACTCAAATACCTTACAGAGATCAGTTTTACGATGAACAACAAGCTTATTTTGGATATAAAGGATTCGTAATAAACCCCTTGACAGACACAAACAGCAACACTCAATATACTTCAAATGTTCCTGCAGGCGGCAATTACTATCAAGAAAACGAAATTTATAGCAGAGGATACAACAGCAAATTAAGCTTTAATATAGCCACATCCTACAAAGACAGGATTTACTTTGGAGCAAATTTAAATGTACACATTACCGATTTCAGAAGATCCAGTAGCTTTTACGAAGACAATAGCAATCCTTTACAACCAACCGCAACTATATCCAATTTACGTTTTAACAACGAACTTTATACCTACGGAAATGGATTCTCTTTTCAACTTGGAGCCATTGCCAAGGTCACAGAATCATTTAGACTTGGTTTAGCATATGAATCAAATACTTGGTACGAGCTGTATGACGAGGTTTCACAAAGCATACGTACAACCACACAAGCTGCCGGAGGCCCAGAAAATTATGCAACTGTCAATCCTGATATAATAAACGTATACGATTCATACACCCTTCAAACTCCTGGAAAGACAACATTTAGTGCTGCGTATATATTTGGCAAATCAGGCTTAATTAGTATTGATTATGCTATAAAAGATTACGGGAACACTAAATATAAGCCCACTAGTGACGCAGGCTTTAGAGGTGTAAATAATGATATCAGCAACCAATTAACAAATACAGGCGAATTAAGAGTTGGAGCGGAATATAAAATTAAACAACTGAGTTTAAGAGGAGGATATCGCTTTGAGGGAAGTCCGTACAAAAACGGAACCACAATTGGAGATCTAAATAGCTATTCAGGAGGTTTAGGTTATAATTTTGGAGGAACTAAAGTAGATTTAGCATACTCTTATTTAGAAAGAAAATCGAACCAGGGATTCTTCGCCACCGGATTTACAGATGGAGCAAACATCACATCGAAACTAAATAATGTTTCTTTGACGCTATTATTTGAATTGTAATTAAAATTAAATAGATGAATGGAAATTTCCGTCAGGTTCTTTACTTGACGGATTTTTTTTAGCCCTGATGACAGCGACATTCTTTTTCTTGCTTCTTTACCAAGGAAAAGACAGAACCGACACACGAATAGCTTCACAAAAAACAGCTAAATGAAACCGAAACAAGCGGTGTTTGAATAAAAAAGTGTAATTTTGCACTCCAATTTATAAAAGTATGAGAACCAAGTCTTTAAAAAAGAACAAAATTAACGTAATCACTCTTGGGTGTTCGAAAAATGTGTATGACAGTGAAGTGCTTATGGGACAACTTCGTGCCAGCGGAAAAGAAGTTGAACACGAAGCTCCAGCAGAAAGAGAAGGAAACATTATCGTAATCAACACGTGTGGTTTTATTGATAATGCCAAAGCAGAATCAGTAAATATGATTTTGGAATATGCAGACAAAAAAGACAAAGGATTAGTAGACAAAGTTTTTGTTACAGGATGTCTATCCGAACGTTACAGACCTGATTTAGAAAAAGAAATTCCGAATGTAGATCAATATTTTGGCACAACAGAATTGCCTCAATTATTGAAAGCGCTGGGAGCCGATTATAAACATGAATTATTAGGAGAACGTTTAACGACTACTCCTAAAAACTACGCTTACCTGAAAATTGCTGAAGGTTGCGACAGACCCTGCAGCTTTTGTGCTATTCCGATTATGCGTGGTAAACACGTTTCTCAAACTATTGAAAAATTAGTTAAAGAAGCTGAAGGTTTGGCTAAAAATGGTGTAAAAGAATTAATCCTGATCGCACAGGATTTAACTTATTACGGTCTTGATATTTATAAAAAGAGAAATCTGGGAGAACTTTTAGAAGCTTTGGTAAAAGTAGAAGGAATCGAATGGATCCGTTTACACTATGCTTTCCCTACCGGTTTCCCGATGGATGTTCTTGAAATCATGAAGCGCGAACCTAAGATTTGTAATTACATTGATATTCCATTGCAACATATTTCAGATTCTATTTTAAAATCCATGCGTCGCGGTACGACTCAGGCGAAAACAACTCAGTTATTGAAAGATTTTCGCGCTGCTGTTCCGGGAATGGCAATTAGAACTACTTTAATTGTTGGATATCCGGGGGAAACTCAGGAAGATTTCGAAATACTGAAAGATTTTGTTCAGGAAATGAAGTTTGACAGAATGGGATGTTTTGCTTATTCTCACGAAGAAAACACACATGCTTATTTATTGGAAGATGATGTTCCGGCTGATGTAAAACAGGCAAGAGCAAATGAAATCATGGAATTACAATCTCAGATTTCATGGGATCTGAATCAGGAAAAAGTTGGACAAGTCTACAAATGTATTATTGACAGAAAAGAAGGTGCTCATTTTGTGGGAAGAACAGAGTTTGACAGTCCGGATGTAGACAATGAAGTTTTGATTGATGCTTCTAAACATTATGTAAAAACAGGTGAATTTGTTAATATAAAAATAATAGAAGCTACAGAATTTGATTTATACGGAGAACCTGCTTAAATTTACGCTAAACAATTATCAATTTTAGATAAAAAAAACTTTTATGAAAGCTATACAATCTTTATTCCTTTTAGTTTTTACTTTATTCTGCTTCAATTCTGTTTCAGCTCAGTACGGAAATGGATATAATAATGGTTATGGCGGAGGTGGTTACGGTGGTGGCGGTTATGGAAATAATGGCTACGGAAGAGGTGGCGGAATGGGCATGGACAGAAGTATGATGGGAGGGCCTCAGGGTAATACCAGCAAACCTAAAGAAATTCCTGTTGAAGAGACAGCTGCCAAAATTGTAGACCAAATGAAACCTGAAGTTAATCTTGATGAACTTCAAGCTATTGCGATTGCTAACGTTTTAGCAGACAGCATGAAAGAACAGGGGATTTTATTAAAGAATGAAAGCAGTAGCCAGGACGAAAAACTTGAACAAATTAAAGCACTAAGAGAAAGCACGACTAAAAAAATAACCGCTTTTTTAAATCCTGACCAAGTACCAAAGTATACTGCGTTTATGGAAAACTTTAAAGAACTCAAAAAACCGTCTAAATCAAAAAAGAAAAAAGATTCTAAAGACACGAAAGAAATTAAAGAGAATACTGAGCCGGCAAAAGTTCAGGAATAATTGTCTGAAAGACATCTTAAAAATGTAATTAACCATGGCAAAAAAACATTTTTGTTATCTGATTTTAGCAATTATAATTACTTCTTGCTCCACAAATCCATACAAAACGACTGAAAAGGCTTACGACCAGCAGCTCAAAACTTTAGAAAACCAAATTACCAGCAAAGAAGCACAACCCATTCCGGCAGTAAGTCCCGTAATTATTGACACTTCTTATGCAGCACAATTAGGAATTGTAAAAGACACCTTATCAAAAACCGGATCTACCTATTTATTAAATGGCGTAAACACCGAATGGATTGGGACTGTAAATTTCAACCTAAGAAAACCAAGTTTCATTATCATTCACCATACTGCCCAGGATTCTATTCAGCAAACCATAAATACATTTACCAAAACCAAAACACAGGTAAGTGCTCATTATGTAATTTCTGAAAACGGAAAAGTGGTGCAAATGCTAAATGATTATTTAAGAGCATGGCATGCAGGAGCATCAACGTGGGGGAAAAACACAGATATAAACTCTTCTTCTATTGGTATAGAACTTGACAATAATGGCTTTAAACCTTTTACTGAAGCCCAAATCAGCAGTTTAGTAGCGCTTTTGACGAAACTAAAAAAAGACTACAACATCCCGACTCAAAATGTATTAGGTCATGCTGATATCGCACCCGGCCGTAAACAAGATCCAAGTGCATTATTTCCATGGAAAACTTTAGCCGAAAAAGGCTTCGGAATATGGCCTGATGAAGTTTTAGAAGAGGCTCCTTTTGATTTTAAAATTGAACCCGCTTTAAGAATCATTGGCTACAATACCAAAAATCTTTCGGCAGCTATTATGGCATTTAAATTACATTATATTCAAACCGATGTAACCGCTACTTTAGATCGAAAAACAATAGATACAATTTATTCTATTTACAAAAAGCAAATACAATAATTTCGTACAAAATATACAAAAGCGCATTTCTGAATTATTTTAGAAATGCGCTTTTTTGTTGTAGCCAAAGCTCGTCCTGAATTAGAACAAAATAAACAAACATATTAGCCACGGACTAACAAGATTTATCTGTTTTTTACCCCGAATTACACAAAGCACCAATTAAAATATAAGCTTAACGAAAGGCCACTGAAAGAATTAAAAACAAAAGCGAACACAAACAATCAGAGAAATTCGCTTAATTTGTGGCAAGAGACTTTGGCGAAAGATGAGGGAAAATAGTATTCAAATAAAAAAGCTGCCAAAACATTAGTGTGTTTTGACAGCTCCAAAAAAAAAAAAAAAATATCAATCTTTATCTCTAGAAAGAGTATGTTGTAGCTATTAATCCGAAGAGAGATCCTCCGGTTGGTGCAGCGTCTTTATCCAGGAATATGTCCTCTGAAGCAGCATCGTATCTTAACTCAGGAATTATCGTTAATTTCCCTACTTTATAATTTAAAGAAACCGTATTTGCAAAAACGTTTGATCCCGTCAATGTTCCTAAACTGGCAGCGGCATCTTTGGCATCAAAATATTCCATTCTGTATGCTAAACTCAATGAGGGTTTAAAAGCATAGCTTGCATATCCTACTAATGAAAACCAATCACCATCTAAAGTACTGTCAAAGTCATTTTTAGTTTTAGCATAAGTAGCATTAAATCCTAAGGAAAAAGCATCCGTTATTGTTTTAGAAGCCACAAAATCAATTTGTGTTTTATTCTCGTCAGATGCAGGATTACTGCTGCCTGAGGTAAAATTCAAATAAGCGCTTCCCGTTTCGCCAATATATCCTAATTGTGCTATATATGTTTTTTGTGTCGAACCGGCATCCATTGCTGATTTAAAATCAGTTGGATTTGTGATCCCAAACATAGCGGTAAATTTCCCTGAAGTATATTGTGCTTTTACTCCGGTATTAAAAAACGGCCCATAAGAAAACGCATAAGACATACTGTAGTTTTTATTACTTATTGCATCTAATACCTCGTAGCCTATATGTGTTCCGAAACTTCCTGCCACAACTTTAAATTTGTCTGTGATCTGATAGGTAAAAAACAATTGTTTAATTAAAAATTTTGCGTCAATATCTTTGTCTGTTGTTTCATTATACGAAAATTCTCCTGCTCTTTTTCCGAAACCTAAATCTACAAAGACAGAAGCTTTCCCGAATGTATGTCCTGCCTGAATAGAAGCCATTCCTAATTCGAATGAATCTTGTGAGTTGGTAAAGCTCGTTAATCCATTCATTTGTTTTGAAAAATCATACTTATAGTAAGCGTCTGCCGATCCCCCCCAAGTGGTTGCTGGTGAAACTGAAGTTTCAGTATCATCTTGGGCAAAAGCAAAAGAGCTCGTTAACATCGCGGCTAAAATGTGTACTACTTTTTTCATGGTTTAATTGGTTTTTAGTTATTAATTGATTCTGGTTAGTTAATCTTTTATATATGTATGGTATACTATAAGTCACTTCTAAAACCTCTTTTTCGCCTCTAAAACATCTTCATTTTCATTAGCGAATTTATTAACTTTTACATGAGTAGAATAATTGAATTCCGTTTTTTTGATGTTTTACAGCAAGAATTATGGATTACAAAAATTAGATTAACAATAATCGTGATATGATATTAATACTGAATTATTTTTGAAAATTCAATAACCAAATTCAAGACAAAAAACACAAAATCACACCACACAACAGCAAAAAACAATTTAAAAAACATCAAAAACATCATAAAAACAGATTAAAAAATAAAACACCCCTATAAAAAATAGGGGTACTAATTAAAAACAAACAAAAAGACTTATAAAAAACAAAGCAAACAATCAGCTTTAAAAACTTGAAAACAACAAAAATAAATTCCTACAAAAATAAACTTACAAAATTATAAAAAACACTTTAAAAACTCTATTTCTATTTTCTTTACCAGACATATTATGACTAATTATTACAAAAAAATAAAGCCTGTTCAAAACTGAACAGGCTTTATAAAAACAACGCAACTAAATCTAATCCTGCGTATTGTATTTTCTTAAAAACTGACGAATTTTAATCCCGGATTCTTTAAGGTCCTGATCTTTCCATTTCCCTTCTGATTTCGCAGATTTTTTAAGTATTGAACACGTTTCGTCCTTATCTGAAACTGACCACGTAATCCAGCTTAACTTTCGGGCTTCCATCCAATCTACATACTCCTGCCAGGCTTTCATATTTAAAGGGCCATCACCCGAAGCCTCCATACCGGCAGATTCTGAAACAAAAACAGGCAATCCTCTTTTTATAGCTTCATCTGTTCGGTCCCTTAAATCTTTACCATGTGTTGCTGCATAAAAATGCATGGTATACATTATATTATCAAATCCTTTAATTGGATCTTCAGCTGGACGATCTAAATCCTGATCCCAATGTGGTGATCCTACTAATATAACATTATGAGGATCATTTTTTCTAATTACGGTTATTACTTCTTCGGCATATGCCTTAATCTCTGGCCAGGACTCGTAATCAGGCTCATTAAAGATCTCATATATAATATTGGGATATTTAGCATACTTCTTAGAAACTTCTTCAAAAAACTCTTTGGCTTCTTTTAAATTAATATTATGACTATGCCAGTCAATAATCACGTAGATATCTGATTTTATCGCTCCGTTGACAACTGCTTCTATTTTTTGTTTCGAAAATTCAGGATGCTTTATATACGACCATTCTCCAAGCTCAATCCCCATTGCAGCACGAACAACATTACAATTAAAATCCTTTTTCAGCCAGCTTACTGCTTTTTCATTATAAAATCTTGGCCACATACTATGCCAGCCAAAACTCATACCACGCAATACAATTGGATTCTTATTTTTATCGACCAATTGCGTTCCGCTCACGCTAAGCTGACCATGATGTTTTACAAATTGGGCATTCGACGCAGAAGCCAATAACAAGAAGGCAAGTATAAAAAGTTTTCTTATCGTTTTCATAATCATTGCGTTTTGCGAATTAATTTCAAGGCAATAACATCATGAGGTGCAAGTTCTGAAACAAAATTCTTTTTAGTGTTTCCTATTTCTTTATTTTTCCATAAATCCTTTAACTCAAAAACGGTACTATTAAAATCAGCCAGATAACCAAAATCACCATCTTTGATTGTATGTTTTTTCCAATCGAAATTGATTTTTTTGGCAACTTCACTTCTATTTAAAAAAGTTACCGCCCAATTTCCATCTGACAAAGGTTTAACCCAAACCTCTACTCCATCTTCAGCTGAATATTTAAATCCCTGAATTCCAAATTTATCCTGATTTACAGCAATTAATTCTTTGTTGGTTAGAATTGCCAGAGTTTCTTTTGACATTTTTCTGAAATCATTTCCGGCAATAAGCGGTGATGCCATCATACACCACATAGTAAAATGGGCTTTGTCTTCGGTATTGGTCATTCCGTCCCCTACTTCCATCATATCAAAATCATTCCAGTGATCCGGGCCTGAATATTTACGGATGTCTTTACGCATTTCGATAATTTTCATAAATCCCCAAGAAGACCAGTTCCCTTCTTCATGTTTAAATTCACAATCAAAACACGGATAAATATCTCCTGAAATCCTCCATAAATTTCCAACTGGTTTTCCCCATTCCCAAGGCTGATTATCCCCCCATTCGCAAAGACTAAAAACAATAGGTTTTCCAGCCGTTTTAATCGCATTACTCATTGTTGTGTAGGCTTCTTTTGCTGTAATGCCCTGCGTATTGCACCAATCATATTTCAGAAAATCGATTCCCAGTTTTGCATAAAAACGAGCATCCTGATATTCATAACCACGAGTCCCCGGATATCCGGCACAAGTTTGAGTACCCGCACAATTGTACAAGCCAAATTTCAAACCTTTAGAATGTACATAGTCGATTACTGCTTTCATTCCGTTAGGAAATTTAACCGGATCAGGAACCAAATCTCCATTTGCATCACGTTCTCTGGTCATCCAGCCGTCGTCAAGCACAATATAATTGTAACCTGCGGCAGCCATTCCTGATGAAACCATGATATCAGCAGTTTCTTTTACTAATTTTTCGTCAATATTGGTTTCAAAAGTATTCCATGAATTCCAGCCCATTGGTGGCGTCATTGCCAAACCTTCAAATTTTCCCGCCAGCTGCGTGTGCGTATTTCCCTGACCAAAACCTAAACATGACAAACTTAAAGCGAGTAATAAAATGATATTTTTCATTCTTAAAAATTCAAATTAATTATATTAAAAAAGTATTCCCTAATGGAGAATTAGGGAATACTTAAAACAAAACTCAAAACGGAATAACCTATTTCAATACAAATCCTATATCATCAAATAACACGGTATTACCTCCATCATTATTCGATTCCTGGAATGTAAGCATAGTAACACTTGCAGGGTTTCCTAATTTACTTAACGGAATTTCCATGTAAACCCAGGTAGTTGTAACCGGGATAACATAATTAGGCCCGCCATTTACACTAAAATTAACCTGACCATTTTTAGTTCCTTTAACTGCAATACGCATTGCTTTGTATCGCGTCATATCATAATTGAAACCCCAATTTCCTCCGTCCCATTGACCGAAGGCCCATTGCCATGATTTTTGTCCCTGATAAGAATCTCCGTCAAAATCAAAATTAACTCCTTTACCAGACCACGGACCGCCCCATTCCATGCCATATAACTTATCATCATACATGGCAGTTCCTATAGCTTCAAGAGACGTTGCCGTTCCGGATATATTGGTTACTGCAAGATTTCTGTAATTGGCATTAGCAGGTATTTTAACCACAATTTGTTCTAATGTTGAAGATACTATAGTAACCGGAACGGCCGGCTCTGTAGCTGTTTTTGCAAGAGTAACCACAGGGTTCAGGAAATACTTCCCTTTAATTGTTACTTCATCTCCCTCAGCACAATTTATAAAATTATAACTGCTAAATGTAGGTGCCGGAGGTGCTACCGTTAAATTAAAAACAGCCGTCCCCCTTCCTGTTACTACTTTTAACTGATTTGAGGCATTAGCATAAGGTGTATTTTCATCTACTAAAATAACGATATCTGTATCTGTTACAAAAGTGGGCCTGAAATAGGTATCAAAATCATTAAAATAAACTTTTGTTGTTGATAGTAATCCTTTACCATGAATGATATAATAATTTTTTGGATCTACTAAAGTAACCGGAGTTGACGGAAGAATATTCCCGGAAAGATCATACCCCGAACGTGATATTGATTCTATAACGGGTCCACCGCTATAAGCTGAAGCACTATCATCATTTGAGCATGAACTAAAAAACATTAAAGATAACATCCATGCCATGCATGCTGCTAACGAAACAATTTTTATATTTTTCATATTTTTATTTTTAAAAAATTATTTAAAAGTATACGGTGCTACTTCTGTTAATTTTGGATTTTTAATCAAATCATCTGCAGGATACGGCAGTAAAAGGTTGCTTGCCGTAATTGAGATGTGCTTTTCTGTTAGCTTATCTCCCCTGTTTTGTGCTTCTAAAATAGCTTTCGCTTTAGCAAAAGGCAAACGTCCCAGGTCAAAATAATAATCTCCTTCACACGCTAGTTCGGCACGTCTTTCCTTGAAAATATCATCAAATGAAATCGATGCTTTTTCAGGAAGACCAGCTCTTTTGCGAACAGCATTGAAAGATTTTAGTGCCTGGGCATCCGTTGTACTACCTGATTGTCCGCCCAGAATCGCTTCTGCATGAATCAACAGCAATTCTGCATAACGCATCATATAACTGTTCATACTGCTTTCCCCGTTAAACGGTGGGTTAAACGGTCCTGTTATTGGTAAATTCTCTTTTCCGATTACATATTTTTTCAATCCTGCACCGGAACTCTGAGCTTCATTTTCTACAGCAAAAGTGTATCCCAATATTAATGGAGAATCAACAGCAAGCGTTTGCGCGTAGGTTAAGTTTGGATAAAAATCCCCAGGCAACATGAAGGTTTCTTTTCTTCTTTTATCACCGTTTTCAAAAGCATTATGAATCAAATCCTGAGAGGGAGCGATCTGACCTGAATAGGTAGTCTCAACCAACCTGTTTTCAGGAGCAAATAATGTATTAGAGAAGTTTCCTTCAAAATAAGTTCCCGCACCTGTCCATTGCCATGAAAAGATAGACTCTTCATTGTTATTGTTTTTCTGTAAAAATAAATCAGCAAAAGATTTCAATGGTAATTCTTCTCCGCCCAATAATTTAAATTCTCCACTATTGATTACTTCCTGTGCCATTTGTCTGGCTAAATCGTATTTCTTTTGATACAAATATACTTTTGCTAAAAAAGCTTTTGCTGATCCGCTTGACACGTGAGCATTTGAAGCATAATCAGAACCTCTGTTTTTAGTTCGTAAATTTGCAATGGCAAATTTTAAATCATTTTCTATAAACTTATAAACATCTTCAGTCGGATTACTTGGAATAACAAAGTTTTTAGAATAGTCGGCATTGTTTTCAATGATAGGCACATTTCCCCATAATCTCACTAAGAAAAAATAAGAAAAGGCTCTTATAAAATGTGATTCTCCCAAGGCATTGTTAAGCGCTTCTTTAGTAACATTCGGACCAACACTTTGTGGTAAATTACTAATATAAGCGTTAGAATTTGCAATGGCCCCAAAACAGGATCTCCAGGCATCAGATATAAAAGCCTGAGAATTGGTAAAACTTAAATCTGTAAATTTTCCAAAATCATTATACTGACTTGCATACATATTTCCTGAAATTACATCTGTAATACCATAAAATGCCGATTTGTTCATATTAAACCACACAATACCATAAAGTCCGTTACTGGCATTGTCTAATTTTGAATCAGAGTCGTAATAATTTCCTATTGTAGGAGTTCCCTCTGCCGGTACATCCAGAAAATCCTGAGAACAAGACGATGAGATCAACAATAGCACCGCCATAGCAACAGCACAGTTTATTTTTAGTATATTTTTCATATTAATTCGTATTAAAATTCAACATTAAAACCAAAAGTTATTTGTCTAGGTGTTGGATAACGTCCGTTGTCAACCCCTGACAGTAATGCGTCCTGATTATAAGAACCTACTTCAGGATCATACCCTTTATATTTCGTAAACGTAAATAAGTTTTGTCCGGAAGCATAAAGTCTTAATCTTGATAATTTTAGTTTTGAAATCATATCAGACGGCAAAGAATACCCTAAAGTCACGTTCTGAATTCTCAAATACGATCCATCTTCGATATAGCGGGTAGATATTGCATTGTTGATATGATCATAAGTTGATGGTCTTGGCAAAGCACCTTCTAAATTTGAAGCCGAGTAAAAATCTGCTGCTTCTGTTAAATAATTCGTTCCCAGATTACTATTCATTGTACCAGACAAACGAGTTAAATTCATTAACTTATTTCCGGCTGTACCCTGAACAAAAATAGATAAATCGACATTTTTGTATTTGAAGTTATTCGTAAATCCGTAAGTAAATTTTGGATTTGGGTTTCCAATCGCCACCATATCCTTTAAATCAATAACACCATCATTATTCTGATCTTTATAAATAACATCTCCTTTTTGAAAGTTTGGCAATAATGAATTCGTCCCGTTTTTTAAAACTACTTTATTACCATTCGCATCGGTATGACCGTACTTAGTCAGGTCGTCGTCTGTTCTGTAAATTCCCTCTGCTTCATAACCTATAAAAGAACCAATTGGCAAACCTTCCTGAGTTCTTGAAACCGTTACTGTATTATAAGCAAGTGTTCCCATTGTTTTCACAATATTCAATCCTGCCATATTCGTCACTTCATTTACATATTTCGTAAAGTTTAAATTGGCATTCCATGAAAAGTTTTCTGTAAATTTTTCGCTGTACCCCAATGTAATCTCAATACCTTTATTTTGCATGCTTCCAAGATTAAAATAGGGAGGGTTTACACCGCCTTCATAATCTCCGCCACCTGAAAGGTAGTTTGGCAAAGGAACCTGATACAAGAAATTTTTAGATATTTTTTTGTACAAATCTACCGAAGCCGTAAGTTTAGATTTAAACAAATTGAAATCTAATCCTAAGTTGGTCTGGTCCTGAGTTTCCCATTTTAGTTCTTTATTTGGCGTATTTGACGGCAGATAAGAAGTTCCCATGGAACTGTTGATCAAATGTAAATTAGCATCATATAAATTATTACCAATTTGGTTATTTCCGGTTTGTCCCCATCCAAATCTAATTTTGATTCCATCCACATATTTCTTGGTACCTTCCATAAAAGCTTCATTTGAAAGTTTCCATGAACCACCTACAGAACTAAAAACAC
This sequence comes from Flavobacterium sp. FlaQc-48, assembly GCF_044007335.1. Lineage (NCBI taxonomy): Bacteria > Pseudomonadati > Bacteroidota > Flavobacteriia > Flavobacteriales > Flavobacteriaceae > Flavobacterium > Flavobacterium sp. FlaQc-48. The sequence goes on from NZ_JBIPCR010000011.1 coordinate 149,637, forward strand.
CCCATTTATTTCCAACAAAGAATTTTGAAGACCCGTCTGTTCTTACAGCAGCCGAAATTCCGTATTTATCACCATAATCATAAACAACCCTTCCTAAATAAGAAGCTAAAGTCTGAGTTCCTGAATATACGCCGCTGGTAACTGCTTTTGGCAAATCTGAAGCCGCCAGGGACTTATCATTATTATCTTTGTAACCTTCGCCGGTTATCGTATATCCTTCCCAGTGTGCTCTGTTGGATTCCTGTACTGCCAGAACCGTAAAATTGTGTTTACCAATAGTATTTCTGTAGGTAAGCATATTTTTTAAGTTCCACGAATTACCACTAGACGGGCTGTAATACAAATTCGCAAAACTTTTCACGGCATTACCCAATGAATACATCGGATCAAATCGCTGTCCTAAGTTATCATAAATATAACCACCTGCTTCAAAACGGTATTCCAGACCTTTAAACAAATCTATCTGAGTATAGAAATTTCCGGAATAGTTTTTTCTTACCAATGTATTGGAACCTAACAAAGAAGTTGCTACAGGATTAACAAATGATGTTGCCCCTCCTGCAGGCGGACCTGCAAAAGCCCCTGACAATTCTCTAACCGCGACATCCGGAGTTGCCAATAATGAAGTTGCAACCACGCCATTAAATTGTCCGTTTAAGGTTAATTTTTCATCCGTAAGTGCTCCACTAATATTAACACCAACTTTAATAAAGCTGTTAACCCTGGCATCAACATTGGTTCTAAAATTATACCTTTTAAATCCGGATTCAATTACAATACCTTCCTGATTTAAAACCCCTCCGGACATGTAATAATTTATGCCGTCTTTACCGCCCGAAAATGACAATTGGTTTGACGTCATAATGCCGGTTTGATAAATTGCATCCTGCCAATCTGTTCCTTGTCCTAAAACTTCAGGATGAGCAAATTCAGGACGTTTAGCCGTAGGATCATATACGTCAGCCAAAGCATTTTGATGAACCGCATATTGTTGCAAATTCATAGAATGCAATTTTTTCGGAAGATTACTAATAGAATAGGAATTTTCGAAAGATAATTTTCCGGTTCCTTTTTTACCCGATTTAGTCGTTACAATCACCACTCCATTTGCACCACGCGAACCATAAATAGCCGTTGCAGAAGCATCTTTCAGAATATCAATTGACTCAATATCGTTAGGGTTTATAAGTGCTAAAGGACTTAGCGTGATATTACCTGAATTGGAGAAGTTAGAATTCCCGGATGCATTTCTGCCTGAAGTAGAGGAGTTACGCGCATCTCCGGAAATTGGCACACCATCAATAACATATAAAGGTTCATTTGTTCCTGTTAAAGAGGAAACCCCTCTAATTTTTACAGAAACGTTACTTCCCGGCTCTCCTGAATTGCTGTTTACCACAACCCCGGCCGCTTTACCCTGCATCATCTGGTCAAATGAAACCACTTTCAAATTTTCGATATCTTTTGAGCTAATACTGGAAATAGCACTATTGATGTCTTTTCTCTTTTGCGTTCCATAACCAATTACGACTACATCTTTTAAGTCTTCAGCATTCGTTTTTAAAACTACATTTATCGTTTTATTTGTACCTACTGTGATCTTTTGTGTATTAAATCCAATAAATGAAAATACCAGAGTAGCATTTGCAGGAACGTCAATTGTATATTTACCGTCAAAATCTGTTGAAACAGTTGTTTTTAATCCCACAACCGAAATATTTGCCCCAGGAATCGATAATCCTTTTTCATCTGCAACAGTTCCTGATATTTTTACCTGAGCCGCAATAAAATTACTCGTCAGTAACAAAAATAAAATCAAAGGAACTGCTCTGTGGTTAGCATTCCAATGAATGAAGTTAGTCATTAGTTTTTTCATAATAAATGTTTGGTTAGTTTAAATTTGTTATCCTAATTCAAGTCATAAAAAGGAGTGGTATTTATTTTCTTAAATTATTTAACAAATCTATAACACAAGAAAACATTAAATCGATAGTATTATATCATTTAATGATAATATTTTTACTATAGCGCTTTAAAAAAACACATATCAAAATAAAAGCAATAAAAAATTACATTATTCTCAAATACCACCTGTACAATCACTTGAAATTATAAATAAAAATTAACGAAAACGCCAAAAAGCAAACGATTTCGTTAAAAATAATATTTGTTTGTGCAAAAAAAGTATCACTACAAAATACGCTTTAGTCCGGAAAAATCTTCTCTATATTGACTGGGCGTGCAATTTTTTATAGCCTTAAAGCTACGATTGAAGTTGGCAATATTATTAAAGCCTGATTTGAATGCTACCTCAGAAACACTCATATCTTTTTCGACCAGCCAGCGTGCCGCATATCCAATCCGGATATCATTTATATAATTGACAAAAGTTTTCCCGGTACGTTTTTTAATAAAACGATTAAAAGAGATAATAGACATGCTCGCAACATTTGCGACATCCTCAAGGGTAATTTTATCTGCAAAATGTTTTTGCACATATTCATAAACCAGCTTCATTTTATCATAATCATCAAACGTGTCATAATCTACAGTGTATGTCGAAAGTAACCGCTGGTTTCTCGAGTTTGCCAAATCATATAATAAAGAAGTAATCTCTAAAAAGTAGTCCATACCATCTAGTTTCGAAAGCCTTACCAATCTTGGGGTCAATTCTTCGGCCACTTTTTTAGAGAACAAAATGCCATGAATCGAACGATTGAACATATCCCGAATTGGATTCATAATACGTCTTGAAAGTAAAGATTCATGAAACAAATCATTATGAAACTGAATTGTTATTTCATGGATTTTTTTGCTCGTACATTTATTTAATTCCCAACCGTGATATAAATTCGGGCCAATCAAAACCAATTCGACATTGTCAATTTCTTCGATATTATCCCCAACAACACGCTTCACTCCTTTTCCGTTTAAAATAAAATTGATCTCAAATTCCGGATGATAATGTACCGGAAAATCAAAGCTGTCTTTAACCCTGTCAAAAACCAAAAAGCTATCACCGGCTGACAGCGGAGCTATTTCTCTATAAAAATTTTTAGCGCTACTCATCTTTAAAATGTATTTTAAGAAGTAATATTTGTTTTTTTTATTGCAATAATATGATATATAATTGATAAAATAATATTAATTACACTATAAACATCCGATTATCTTTGAAAAATAGAATTATCATTTTTACAAAAACAGCATTCATAATAAACATTAATCGTTTTAAATGTAATATGTTTTTATAGTTTTGATAATTTAAGTCTAAAAATAGTATTGTATTTTCGATCAGAAAAATAAAAGCATTTTGAAGGTCTGATCATTTACAAAACAACAGGTATTACACTGAAAAACAAGTATATTCATAATGAAAAAAAGCATAATAACCTTTATAATAGCAGCGTTTACAGGAATTTCCTCTTCTGCCGCATCTTTCGTCACTAATACTAATTTGTCACTTGCAGATAAAAAAGCAACACCTGAGACGGTGTCGTTATACAAAAAACTCAATCAACTAATCCAAAAAGGGTATTTATTTGGACATCAGGACGATCTTGCTTACGGTGTAAACTGGAGATACCAAGAAGGCCAAAGTGATGTAAAAGAGGTTACCGGAGATTATCCTGCGGTTTACGGTTGGGATATTGCAGGCCTGGAAAAAGACGATCTGAATAATATTGACGGCGTTCCTTTTGCCAAAATGAAACAATATATAAAAGAAGCGAACGAAAGAGGCGGAATTTCAACTATAAGCTGGCATCTGGATAATCCCGCAACCGGAAAAAATGCCTGGGACAATACGCCAAATTCCCTGAAAACTGTTTTACCCGGAGGAGAAAATCATCAAAAGTTCACGAAATGGCTCGACAAAACTGCAGCTTTCTTTTTATCCTTAAAAGATAAAAAAGGAAAAAACATTCCCATTCTTTTCAGGCCTTATCACGAACTTACAGGTCGTTGGTTCTGGTGGGGGAAAGGAAATTGTACTCCTGAAGAATTCAAATCCTTATGGAAATTTACCTTTGATTATTTACAGAAAAAAGGAGTTCATAATTTAATATATATTTACAATACCGGTAGTTTTGATTCAAAAGAAGATTTTCTTGACCGCTACCCCGGAGATAATTATGCTGATATCCTAAGTTTTGACAATTACCAGAATAATGATGACAAAGAAGGTGCAAAATTTATCGAACAAACTCAAAAACAGTTTAAAATTTTAAATGAAATTGCGACAAATCAACACAAACTGATGGCTTTCGCCGAAGCAGGCTACGAAGCCATTCCAGATCCAAAATGGTGGACAGGAACTTTATCAAAAGCTATTGGCGATTATAAAATTTCGTATGTTTTGTTATGGAGAAATCACGGCTGGCAGGAAAAAGAACAAAAAATGCATTATTACGTGCCATATAAGGGACAAATAAGCGAGAAGGACTTTGTTGATTTTTACAAACTGGACAAAACACTATTTGAAAAAGACATTAGTAAAAAATAAAATCCGCTTAAATCTGCCTGATCTGCATGAAAAAAAATTCAACACATAGCAACATAGATTTTAAGCCTGAAAAAGAATACCAAAAGAAACATATTTCTTTCACATAGTTGGCTATGTTCAGTTAAATAAGCGAAACGCCTTTTTTAAGTTCAAAAAAAATCTATGTTCCTATGTGTTTAAAAAAGAGATTCTAAAACAATAAATAACCACATCTAAATTACAACTTAAAAAAAACCTGATGCACGACAAAATTAGTTTAAAAGAAAAAATAGGTTACGGTCTGGGAGATGCCGCATCATCGATGTTCTGGAAAATTTTCAGCATGTATCTTCTCTTTTTCTACACCGACGTTTTCGGATTGGCACCTGCCATAGTTGGAACCATGTTTTTGATTACCAGAATCTGGGATTCCTGTTTTGACCCCATTGTGGGAATCATTGCCGACAGAACCAAAAGCAAATGGGGAAAATTCAGGCCCTATTTATTATGGGTTGCCGTGCCTTTTGCCGTAATTGGCGTATTGACTTTTTACACCCCTGATTTTGATGAAAAAGGAAAAATCATTTATGCTTACGTAACCTATTCGGCCATGATGATGATTTATTCCTTAATCAATGTGCCTTATGCCTCACTTTTGGGTGTAATGTCGTCTGACCGAAAAGAAAGAACCACTTTATCCTCTTACAGAATGGTTTTTGCTTTTGGAGGAAGTCTTTTGGCACTTTGGTTAATTGAACCTTTAGTAAATTATTTCGGCGGAAGCCTGAATTCTAAAACAGGCTGGCTGGCTACAATTTCTGTTTTCGGAGTCATTACAACTGCTTTTTTCTGGGGTTGCTTCTTCTTTACTAAAGAAAGAGTCAAACCTATTTCAGATGAAAAAAACAATCTAAAAGAAGATTTAAAAGATCTCTTAAAAAATAAACCCTGGTGGATTTTACTCGGGGCCGGAATTGGGGCTTTAGTATTCAATTCAATCCGTGACGGAGCTGCCGTATATTACTTTAAATATTATGTGAGCAACAGCGTAAACTTCGACTTTTCTCTTTTTGGAACCGACTTTCACATGACCCCCACTTCTATTTATTTGGTTTTAGGGCAAGCCGCAAACATCATCGGAGTGATTATAGCAACGCCCATTGCGAATAAAATCGGAAAAAAGAAAACCTTTTTTGGCGCTATGGCATTAGCCGCAATTTTGAGTTTAGTTTTCTATTTATTCGGAAAAGAAGATGTATTCCTCATCATGAGTTTTCAGGTTCTAATCAGTATTTGTGCCGGTTGTATTTTCCCTTTAATCTGGTCTATGTATGCAGATAGCGCAGATTATTCGGAGTGGAAACAAGGCCGAAGAGCGACAGGACTGGTTTTCTCAGCCTCTTCAATGTCACAAAAATTTGGCTGGACCATTGGCGGAGCCGGGGCCGGATGGCTTTTGGGCTATTATGGTTTTAAAGCTAATGTCGAGCAAACGGCTACAGCTCAAAACGGAATTCAATTAATGCTAAGCATACTTCCGGCAATAGCAGCTGCGATATCCGTTGCTTTTATCGCATTTTACCCCTTATCTGAAGAAAAACTTCAAACAATCGAACAGGATTTAAACGAAAAAAGAGATCAAGTAAATTAAAATAATACCGATACAGAAATCTATTTATATGACAGCAATAGCCACTTCAACTACATTTCAGGATAGAAAAGTAGCATTAGAAAAAGAACATAAAGTACTGATCGAGCAAAAAAATGCTCCTCAGGACCATGCCGGAAACGGTATATACGAACGCTATAAAAACCCGGTTGTTACAGCAGCCCACGTACCTTTAAACTGGCGTTTTGACCTTAACGAAAAAACCAATCCGTTTTTACAGGAGCGAATTGGTATGAATGCTGCTTTTAATGCCGGCGCCATGAAATGGAATGGAAAATACCTGCTTGCCGTTCGTGTTGAAGGAATCGACAGAAAATCATTTTTCGCCATAGCAGAAAGTCCAAACGGAATCGACAACTTTAAGTTTTGGGAAAAACCATGCGTGATTCCACAAACCGAAGAACCGGATACGAATGTATACGACATGCGTTTAATCAACCATGAAGACGGTTGGGTTTACGGTATTTTTTGTACCGAAAGAAAAGATCCAAAAGCACCAAAAGGCGATACCAGTTCAGCTGTAGCCAATGCCGGAATCGTGCGTTCTAAAGATCTGATCAACTGGCAAAGATTGCCCGATTTAATTTCGAATACAGGACAACAGCGCAATGTGGTTTTGCATCCGGAATTTGTAAACGGAAAATATGCTTTGTACACACGTCCGCAAGATGGTTTTATTGATGTTGGTGCCGGTGGCGGAATTGGTTTAGGATATGTTGATGATATGACTAATCCGGTGGTAAAAGACGAGAAAATCATCTTCGGAAAACAATATCATACTATTTATGAATTAAAAAATGGTCTGGGCCCTGCTCCTATTAAAACTCAAAAAGGCTGGCTGCATTTGGCACATGGCGTTCGTAATACCGCTGCAGGTTTGCGTTACACCCTTTATATGTTCATGACCGATTTAAACGACATTGCCAAAGTAACTCACGTTCCCGCAGGACATTTTATGGGGCCTGAAGGAATTGAAAGGGTTGGTGACGTATCAAACGTTTTATTCTCTAACGGATGGATCGAAGATACGGATGGAACTGTATATGTGTATTACGCGTCATCAGACACCAGAATGCATGTGGCTGTTTCCTCTGTAGAAAAATTAGTTGATTATGTGACCAATACTCCTGCCGATACTTTTATTTCTGCGGGTTCTGTAAAAACTATTATCAGTCAGATTGAAAAAAATAACGCCATATAAATATCGTGTCAGCAAAACTAAAGCAACTTAAAACAGCACTATCTGAAGAACTTGATTCCATTTTAAAATATTGGTCCAAACATACTTTAGACCACGAAAATGGCGGTTTTATTGGTCAAATTGATTATAACGACCACATAATTGCCAATACCGAAAAAGGTTCTGTTTTGAATGCCCGAATTCTATGGACTTTCTCATCCAGTTATAAAATCACTAAAAAGGAAGATCATAAAAAAATAGCACAAAGAGCTTTTGAGTTTCTTTCAGACTATTTTTATGATCCTGAATTTGGCGGTTTATTCTGGAGCATCCATACCGATAAAACACCAAAAGATACCAAAAATCAGATTTATGCCCTGGCTTTTGCGATTTACGGATTAGCTGAATATTATGCTATTTCTAAAGAAGACAAAGCTTTAGAAATAGCCATAAACTTATATTTAAAAATTCAGGAACACAGTTACGATCCTGAAAACAAAGGCTATTTTGAGGCTCTGACCCGCGATTGGCAGCCTATTGACGATTTGCGATTGAGCGATAAAGATGCTAATGAAAAGAAAACGATGAATACGCATTTGCATATCGTTGAGGCTTATGCAAATTTATTTAAAGTCTGGAAAGACAAAACACTTCAAAATGACATTATTGAATTGTTACAAACCATAGAAAAACATTTTATCAATACTGAATCCGGACATTTACGATTATTTTTTGATGAAAACTGGATCGAAAAACCGGATGTGATCTCATACGGACACGATATAGAAGCCTCCTGGCTTTTGTTGCTATGTGCCGAAATTTCTGAAGAGAAAACTTTAATCACCAATTATACCCGGCATGCCATTCAAATGGCCGAAGCAACTCAGGAAGGACTGGATTCTGATGGGGGTTTATGGTATGAATTTGATCCCGAAAAGAATGAATTAGTTGCCGAAAAACATTGGTGGGTCCAGGCCGAAGCTTTAATTGGCTTTTATAATGCCTATCAGTTAACGAACAATGAAAAGTATCTGGACATTGTTTTAAAAAACTGGGCTTTTATAAAAAAATACATTTTAGACAAACAAAATGGAGAATGGTTTTGGGGAGTTAACCGGGATTATTCTTTGATAGAAAAAGACAAAGCAGGTTTTTGGAAATGCCCGTATCATAACGGCCGGGCTTGTCTGGAGCTTATTAACCGAATTAAACCATAACAAAATGAAAAATACGTTTCTGAAAATAGCCTTTTTAAGTCTGTCGGTTTTATCACTGGCAGGTTGTTCTTCTGATAAAGATTCACAAGAGGAAGTCATCGTAAACCCGCCTGCAGAAACGGATCCCCTGACGACACAAAATGTGACCTCTTATATGGTCGATGCCAATGCAACCAAAGAAACCATAGCTCTATTTTATAATTTAAAAAAGCTTGCAAAAACTAAAGTCGCCATAGGTCAGCAGGACGCCTTTAACAGTTATTATCAGGATAACGGCGGAGAATCCGATATTAAAAAAAATACAGGTTACGATCCGGCACTTTTAGGCTCTGATTTTATCTTTATTACCGATAAAAACAATACCAATCAACCTGATAATTGGTTTTATCAACAAGAACAAAAAACAATTAGCGATGTAAAAGCCGCTTACGCAAAAGGTATAATCAATACTTTTAGCTGGCATTTGAGAGAACCCAACAAAGAGGATTCGTTTTATGCCGCTGATATGACCACTGAGCAAAAAAACACTGCTTTTAAAAGCATTTTGCCAGGCGGGACAAATCATGAATGGTACAAGAAAAAACTCGACAAAATAGCCAGTGTCGTGCTAAGTTTAAAAGGTTCGAATGGAGAATTGATCCCGATAATTTTCAGGCCTTTTCACGAATTTGACGGAAGCTGGTTTTGGTGGGGAGCTAATTTTTGTACCCCTGAAGATTATAAAACGGCTTATCAGTTTACAGTTGATTATTTAAAAAATACAAAAGGGGTTCATAACATTTTATATGCTTTTTCACCGGACAACTCTTATACTACAGCAGCCAATTATTTAAGTCGCTATCCAGGTGATAAATATGTTGATGTTCTGGGAATGGATAATTATGGTGACTTTGACAATCAGGGGCAAGCTGGTGCTAATAGAGCCAATTCAAAACTGATAATGATTGCAGCCCTGGCATCTGATAAAGTAAAAATAGCCGCACTAACAGAAACCGGATATCAGGTTACTGCAACAAAACCGCCTGTTACTGATTGGTTTTCTAATTACCTGTACGGGGCAATAAACAATATTCAGGGTTTTGATACCATTCTATCCATAAGCTATGTCATGTTTTGGAATAATACTAAGGATGGTTATTATGTCCCGAATGGTACGGTTTCAAATACAGCTGATTTCAAGACGTTTGCTACTAAACCAAAATCGGCATTGTTAAATTCTTTGCCGAAGATGTATGAATTGCCAAAATGATTTTTTGTTTCAGGCTGAAAATTTCAGGTTTCAGGTTTCAGGTTTCAGGTTTCAGGTTGTAATAACAAAACATATAAAATAACGGATTGCCATAGCCCTGCCAGAAGTGGATATCCTTTTATGCCGGGGTTCGGCATACAGGATTTAAACGGATAGCAGGAAATAGCTCCTAAAAAATAAATAATGAAAAACAGATTTCTAAAAACCCTGCAATTGGCTTTAATTTTTTCTGCCATCGCTTGTCAGGCACAGGAAAGGATTACGGTAAAAGGAACACAATTTTACAAAGGCGACAAACCGTATGCTTATATTGGAACCAATTATTGGTACGGAAGCTTACTGGCTTCAAAAAAAGTCGGTGACAGAAAAAGATTGCTTCGCGAATTGGATTTAATGCAGCAAAACGGCATTGATAATCTACGGATTCTGGTGGGTGGAGATGGTGGAAAATATGATTTTACGGTGCGTCCGGCATTACAGTACGAACAAGGAAAATATGATCCAGATTTACTGGACGGATTGGATTTCTTAATCAACGAAATGAGCAAACGTAAAATGTATGCCGTTCTATATCTGACAAACAACTGGGAATGGTCTGGCGGAATGTCCCAATATTTAGAATGGAATGGAAAAGGTGCAATTCCGGTTCCGGCTATTCCGCCCAATACCTGGCCGCAATTTATGTCGTATACCGAGCAATTTCATAGTTGTGAGCCCTGCATGAAAGCTTTAGAAAATCATGTGAGATTTATCATGGGAAGAACCAATACGTATTCTAAAAAGAAATACACAGACGACAATACCATCATGGCATGGCAAGTTGGGAATGAACCCCGGACTTTTACGCCGGAAAATGAAATTAAATTTACAAAGTGGCTAAACAATATTGTTGATTTAATAGACAGTTTAGACAAAAAACATCTTGTCTCTACAGGTTCTGAGGGAAAAAACAGTTCGAATGATAGTATGGAAATTTTTGAACGCACACATCAAAACCCAAATATCGATTATTTGACAATGCATATCTGGCCGAAAAACTGGAATTGGTTTAAAGCAGATAATGCCGAAAAAACCATGCCGGTGACATTGGAAAATGCCGGCAAATATATTGACGATCATATTAAGGTGGCCCATAATTTAAAACGTCCTATTATTATTGAAGAATTTGGTTTGCCAAGAGAAAATGAAAACTTAGTGGCAGGCACTTCTGTTGCGGATAGAGATGTTTTTTACAATTATATTTTTAGCCGTGTTGCTGAAAGTGTTCAAAATAATGGTCCGTTACAAGCAGCAAATTTCTGGGGATTTGGCGGAGAAGGAAAAGCAGTGAACAAAGATGGAAAATGGAATCCCGGTGATCCTTTAACAACTGATCCTCCGCAGGAACCGCAAGGGTTAAATTCTGTTTTTTCTTCGGATAAATCAACTTTAGATATTGTAAAAAAATACAATTTACAATTGAGATAATTTAAAATTTCTAAACCCTGTAAGTGATCTAAGAAATTATAAGTATCTTTTTTATTGATTTTAAATAAAGCTTATATAACTTACCTGGTAAAAAAACATTCCAATATGAAAAAATTATTTTCCGGCCTTTGTCTTTTACTGTTGAACCTTTCTTTTGCACAGCAGAAACAGGATTTTGTTTTGAATTCTCCTGACGGGAAAATCGAAGTTAAAATTGCCGTGAATGACAAAATAACCTGGACTGTTTCTCACGAAAAAGATTTGATTTTAGCTCCTTCGGCAATGTCCATGACTTTGGATCAAAATAGGGTTTTAGGGCAGCATGCCGTGGTTTTAAACCCAAAGAAAGAAAGTGTCGATACTTCGTTCGATGCTCCATTTTATAAAAAGAAATCAGTTCAGAACAAATACAATAAATTGATTTTGAACTTTAAAAATGATTTCAGCATAGAATATCGTGCTTTTGATGATGGTGTTGCTTATCGTTTTATAACTCAAAAGAAAAAAAATATCACGGTAAAATCTGAAGAAGTAGTTTTGAATTTCGATCAGGATTACAGCACTCTAATGCCGTATGTTCGTGATTTACGAAACCCTAAAGATCCTTTTATTTCTTCGTTTGAAGCGCATTATGAAAACAAAAAAATAAGTGAGTTTGCTAAAGATACTCTGGCTTTTCTTCCGTTTTTAATTGATTATAAAAATCATAAAAAAGCCGTTTTTCTCGAAGCAAATCTGGAAGATTATCCTGGTTTATTTGTAACAAACAACAACTCAAAGTCAGGCTTTGAATCCCGTTTTTCTTCATATCCTTTGCAGGAAAAAAACGGTGGCTTTAATAACATCAACAGATTAATTACAGAAAGAGCTGATTATTTGGTGCAGACAAAAGGAACGAGAAGTTTCCCCTGGAGAATTATAGTAATTTCTGAAAACGATGCTGCTTTAGCCAACAGCGATATGGTACAGAAATTAGCTGAACCGTCTAAAATAAAAGACATGTCGTGGATAAAACCCGGAAAAGTAGCCTGGGACTGGTGGAACGACTGGAATATTTACAATGTCGGTTTTAAAGCGGGAATCAATACGCAAACCTATAAATATTACATTGATTTTGCTTCCAGAAATAAAGTAGAATATGTGGTTCTAGATGAAGGCTGGAGTCTGGAAGACGATATCATGAAACACAATCCGAATGTAGATTTAGAAGCTTTAATCGCTTACGGAAAAGAAAGAAATGTCGGGATTATTTTATGGAGTTCCTGGATGGCTTTAACTAAAAACACTTCGGGTATTTTAAAAAATTATGCTGATTTGGGCATTAAAGGTTTCAAAGTAGATTTCTTAGATCGCGATGATGCTAAAATGGTGAAATCAGTTTATGATATTGCACAAAAAGCGGCCGACAACAAATTGCTGTTAGACTTTCACGGTATGTATAAACCAACCGGAATTCAAAGAACGTATCCGAATATCCTCAATTTTGAAGGCGTAAAAGGATTAGAGAACAACAAATGGACACCAAATGATGATGTTCCGTTATACGATTGTACGATTCCGTTTATCAGAATGATGGCCGGGCCTATGGATTATACTCCGGGTGCAATGCGAAATGCGACTAAAAGCGAATTCAAACCCAGTCACTCCAATCCGGTGAGCCAGGGAACACGGTGTCACCAACTGGCACTTTACACTATTTTTGAAGCACCTTTGCAAATGATGGCCGATAGTCCTACAGCTTATATGGCAGCACAGGAAAGCACTGATTTTATAGCCAAAGTTCCAACCACTTTTGATGAAACTGTTTCGCTAAATGGTGAAGTTGGAAAATCTGTAACAATAGCCCGAAAAAAAGCAAATACCTGGTATTTAGGCGCAATCACTAATTGGGATTCCAGAGAAATTACAATCGATTTTTCTTTTCTTGAAAAAGGCAAAAAATTCGAAGCCGAAATATTCTCAGACGGAATAAATGCTGATAAAGCTGCCGTTGATTATAAAAGAGAAATTGTAAACGTTGATTCGACAACCAAATTAACCTATCGATTAGCCAGTGGTGGTGGATTGGCCATGATAATTCGATAAAAAGAAAACCTAACAGGTTTTAAAAACCTGTTAGGTTAAATATAAGTCACGATAAAATCTTCTCGATCGCATTCAATTCATCTGGCGTAAATTCCAGACTCTGCAAGCAATCAATATTATTATTTAATTGTCGTACAGAACTGGCACCAATTAAAACCGAAGTAATTCTTTTATCTTTCTGCAACCATGCCAAAGCCATTTGCGCCAAAGATTGATTTCTATTCTGAGCAATTTCATTCAGTTGCACTAATTTCTGAATGCGTTCTGCTGTAACCTCATCTTCTTTTAAATGTCCGTTTGGATTATGGGCCCTGGAGTTCTCCGGAATTCCTTTTAGATATTTATCTGTTAAAAGTCCTTGTGCCAAAGGTGAAAAGGCAATACAGCCCACTCCTTTTTCTTCCAGAACATCTAACAAACCATTTTCTACCCAACGTTCTAACATGGAATATTTTGCCTGATGAATCAAACATGGTGTGCCTAATTGTTTCAACACCTCAACTGCAACACGGGTTTGTTCTGCCGAATAATTACTGATTCCAACATACAATGCTTTTCCACTTCTTACGGCGTAATCTAAAGCCATCATGGTTTCTTCGATTGGTGTTTCAGGATCCGGGCGATGCGAATAAAAAATGTCAACATAATCGACTTTCATTCTTTTCAGGCTTTGGTCTAAACTTGATAATAAATATTTTCTGGAACCCCAATCCCCGTAAGGTCCGTCCCACATGGTGTAACCGGCTTTTGTCGAAATAATGATTTCGTCGCGTAAATTTCCCTGAAAATTATGCCAGAGGATTTTTCCGAAATTCGTTTCTGCTGAACCCGGAACCGGTCCGTAATTATTCGCTAAATCAAAATGGGTAATTCCTTTATCAAAAGCTTCTACAGCAATACTTTCGGCATTTTCAAAATCATCTACTGACCCAAAGTTGTGCCACAATCCCAAAGAAATTTCAGGCAGTAATAACCCGCTTTTTCCGCATCTGTTGTATTTCATTATTTTAATTTAATGGTTTGGAAGTTTATAGGTTTTAAAAATACAAAAAACTCTCGCAGATTTTGCAGATCACAGAAATTAAAAAATCTTCCGAAGCTGCAAAACCTGCGAGAGCAATATTTGACAATTAGTGCCTTTGCGGCAAAACTTCTATTCTTTTATTTCAAAACCACTCGTTAAACCAGCATCTGAACTTCCTCCAACCATAATTTTAAAAGTTCCCGGTTCTACTAAATAATTTCCTTCATTGTCATAAAAACCAAGTTCTTTATTGGTTAAAGTAAAAGTTACAGTCTTTGTCTCGCCTTTTTTCAGACTTACCAATTCAAAACCCTTTAGTTCTTTTATTGGCCGGACAATGCTGGCATATTCATCATGAATATACAATTGTACCACTTCTTTTCCGTCATAATTTCCTGAGTTCGTAACGGCAACACTCACTTGTACATTTTCGTTTTTTGCGAAAGATGTTTTATTTATTTTTAAATCTTTATAATCGAATTTAGTATAACTTAATCCAAAACCAAACGGAAATTGAGGTGTTTTCTCCACATCCATATAGTGCGACCAGAAAACGTTTTTATCACTGTCAACAGGTCTTCCTGTGCTGTATTTGTTGTAATAAACAGGAACCTGACCTACATTTCTCGGGAAAGACATTGGCAGTTTTCCACTTGGGTTATAGTCGCCATATAAAACCTGCGCTACGGCATTTCCGGTTTGCGTTCCTAATTGCCAGGCTTCTACGATAGCAGGGACATGTTCAGCAGCCCACGGAATACTCAACGGACGCCCATTATTTAAAACCAAAACTACGTTTGGGTTTACTTTGTAAATTTCTTCTAATAATTCCTGTTGCAGACCCGGTAAATTGAGATCGGTTCTGCTTCTTCCCTCTCCGCTTTGAAAACCGTATTCGCCTAAAACCATAACGACAATATCTGCATTTTTTGCGGCTGTTTTCGCGGCTTCAAATCCACTTTTGTCCGTGGTATTAAAAATAGTTTCGGTTAAAAAAGTGGCTTTTTGCGAAAGCAAATCTGCTCCTTTTTCAAAAACCAGCTGATTGTCTTTATACTGTTGCATACCTTCTAAAACTGAAATCGCCGTATTATCATCGGCTGCAATTCGCCAGCTTCCAAGCGGACTGTTTTTATCATTGGCCAAAGCACCAATCAAAGCTATTTTCTGCCCTGATTTTTTCAGCGGAAGCAAATTCTTTTCATTCTTCAACAATACAATTGATTTCTTTGCCATGTCCAGAACACCATCGTTATTGGCTTTACTTCCCACAACCGCTTTTTCACGTTTTTCATCACAATATCGGTACGGATCATCAAATAAACCCAATTCAAATTTTACACGAAGAATCCTGCGGACAGCATCATCAACCAAAGCTTCTTTTACTTTTCCTTCTTTTACTAGAGCCACTAATTTTGCGACATACAAGTACGATTCCATATCCATATCAGAACCTGCAATTACGGCTTTTGCAGTTGCATCGGCTTCATCTTTGGCATATCCGTGCGCAATCATTTCGCGAATCGAAGCATAATCAGAGATTACGAAACCATCAAACTTCCATTTTCCTTTCAGGATATCTCTTTGCAGAAATACATTTCCTGTTGCCGGAATTCCGTTCAGGGTATTAAACGAATTCATAAATGTACGAACTCCTGCCTCTACCGTCGCTTCAAAAGGCGGCAAAACCGAATTGTACAATTTCGAATTGCTGATATCTACTATATTATATTCTAATCCTGCCTCTACATAACCGTAAGCTGCAAAGTGTTTCGCGCAAGCTGCAATGGTATTTACTTTCGCCAAATCGGCAATAGTTTCCCCCTGAAAACCATGAACCCTGGCAGTGGCAATTTTACTTCCCAGATATGGATCTTCACCCGCGCCTTCCATCACACGCCCCCAGCGCGCATCGTTTGCCACATCGACATTAGGACCAAAAGTCCAGTTAATTCCGGATGCCGAAGCTTCATCAGCCGCAATTGCCGCCGATTTTTTAATGGCCTCCAGATCCCAGCTCGCCGCTTCTGCCAACGGAATCGGACTTAACGTTTTATAACCGTGAATGACATCAAAACCAATAATTAACGGAATTCCTAATCGTGTTTCTTCAACTGCTATTTTCTGTACGGCACGAACTTCCTTCACACCACGAACCGTAAGCATCGAACCCACCCATCCTTTTCGTAAATGCTCGTATTTTAATTCGGCTGTTCCACCTTTTGGAGCTGGTCCCGTGACATCCCAAAATCCGTTATACTGATTCATCTGTCCTATTTTTTCCTCTAGGGTCATTAAAGGCAAAAGCAAATCGATACGTTGCTCAATTGTTTTATTTTTATCCAGATACGGCTTTTTCTGTGCATTCATATTTCCAACTGTAAAGAGGGCAAAAACCCCAATCGTTATTATTTTTTTATTTTTCATAGTGGTATAATGGTCAGATAGTTTATTTTAAAGGCGCTAAGGTTCTGATTTTAGTAATTTGGGCGTGTTCGCCGCGGCGAATCGGGCTATTCGCTTCAAGTCCTCGCACTTCCTTCATCAGGCTGCGGGCTTTTCGCTGCTATCCCTCACGCATACGGTTAACGAGAACTTTTCGACATGCTTGTCATTTTAGCACATGTCATCCTGAGCGAAGTCGAAGGAACACAAGCAAATCGACACAGATTGACAATTCTTTGCGGAGTTTCTAGTGCGATTTCTCCCTTCGGTCGAAATGACAAACTTCGCGTCTTAACTTTGCGGGGCTTCGACTCCGCTCAGCCTGACATAAAACGAGATAAAACAAAAAAACCAGCGCCAATCCGTTTAAACCCGCACAATACGCGGGCAAAAATTCTAAAATCTACATTCTAAAATTCGATTACTCCGTAATAAAACAAGAAGCCGGTAAATTCGCTTTATTAAACAAATCTGATTGTATTGTATTTCCCCAGGCAAATCTCACTTTTTCCGGATTTGAAACTTTTTTACTCGTCAAAATCACCTGATTATTTTTTATAGCAGCTTCGGCAGGATAGAAAGTTCCATCGGCTCCGGCCACTTCAAACTGATCCGTTTTTTTATCTTTAAAATACAAACCGTCTGCAGAATCAAATGAAACGATTGCTTTGTTTTTATCGATTTTAATATTCTTAAAAAGCGGGCTGTTTACCAATCCCAAATTGATTTTATAAATATCAGCCAAAGCCAGATTGGCCAAACGAATTCCAACCGATTTTTTATTCTTTGGGTGAATATCGACCGTATCTGAGATATCGCTAATGACTACCATTCCGGTCTTTGGAACTTCTTTCAGGATTTTCCGTTGAGAATCTCTCACAGTAACATTCGAGAAGTTATTAGAACCTGTTTTGTAAGGCGCGATTTGAACATAGTAAAAAGGAAAATCATCTTGCCAGGCTTTTCTCCAGGACGTAATCAACGCCGATAAAGTCTGATCGTAAACTAATGAACCAACATTCGATTCGCCCTGATACCAAAGTGTTCCCGCAATTTTAAAGCCCACAAAAGGATAAATCATAGCATTATAAGCACGCCCGGGCTGACGTGGTCCGTATTCTTGTTCGTTGAGTTTTTTAGCATTTTCCAGCAAAACCGGATCATTTTGAACGACTTCTTCCGGCATCCAGATTTCAGCCGGAGTTCCGCCCCAATTGGAAGAAATCAATCCGATCGGGACATTTTTTAAATCTTCTCTCAGGCGTTTGGCAAAGAAGTATCCAATCGCACTAAAGTATTTCATGGTTTCGGGAGTAGACTCTGCCCAATTTCCAAGTAAATTATTTTGAGGTGTTGTAGCGGTTAATTTCGGAACGGTAAAAAAGCGAATATTGGGATTCGCAGCATTTTTCATTTCTTCCTCGCCATTATCGATTCCCCAACTCACCGACATTTCCATGTTGGATTGTCCGGAACACACCCAAACTTCGCCAATTAAAATATTCTTAAGAATGACTTCGTTATATCCTTTTATAGCAATCGTGTAAGGTCCTCCGGCTTCTGGTGTTTTGATATGAAGTTCCCATTGTGCCTGATTATTGGCAACGACTTTATATTCCTGATTGTTCCAGCCTGAAACTAATTTGATTTCTTCTTTAGGATTGGCCCAACCCCAAATTTTCACTTCGGAATTGCGTTGTAAAACCATATTATCGCCAAAAATATTCGGAAGTGTAACGTTTGCCATCATAGTACTGGAAATCATCAGAATGAAAACAAACTTAAATATATTATTTCTCATTTAGTATTTTTTTTAAAAACGGCCCATATTCATCTGCCAGAACTTTATGATCAGCCACATCAGGATGTCCGGAGCACCCCTTTGGCGTCATGGGTTTAAATTTAAAAATCAGGATTGGTTTATGGCTTTTATCCGATGCAAAAGCAGCTTTTACTTTATTCAGACAATCTTCAAAAACAACTCCTCTTTCTCCTCCCACCATTGGACTGTTTGTAATTACAATTTGTACTTTCGGATTATGCTGATACAACATCTTAACGAAGTTGATGTAATTCGAAACATATTTCTCAGGATTAAAAGGCAAACGTTCTTTTTTGCCATCTCCTCCGGAAAAATCATTGGTTCCTAAGGCAATGCTGATCACATCAGGCTGAAAAGCAAAATCGTATTTTGGTTTAGAAGCATCTTTGGTTAAATACAAATTCTGATAGACATCGGGCATTATGGCTTCGTCTTTGTTTTCATCGTTCCAGTTTCTATACATTCCGATTCCGGAAACTGAACTCACCAGATAATGGACTCCAATTGCACGGGAAAGCACGGGCCCATAAGCATAATATCCGTTGTGATGATCAAAATATTCTCCTTTATCACAAGGAACATCCGAAGGATCACTTGCTGCTCCACATGTAATCGAATCCCCAATAAATTCAATTTTCTTTTTCTTTTTGGAAGTAATCGAAGTCAGTTTTGCTGTTGTTCCGGCGAATAGAATTCCGCCGCTGTGTGCTTCTGTAGTTTTATAAATATCAAGCGTATGAACTTTTTTCTCCGATGTCGTTTGGATTGGAAAAGATTGTGCTGCCCCTTTTTCGATTCTGAGTTTTCCGATATATTTTCCGTCCAGAACTAAAGAAACATAATTATGATGTTCATACGAATCAACGCTTTGAAGAGAAACAGCACATTCATTTCCTGTAAAATTAAACGATACAGAAGAAGCCGTTCCGATTAAAATAACATTGTTGTTTTCAAGTTTTTCAACCCGGCCCTGATAAAGAAATGTATTCGTTTTGTTTTGCGAAGTCGAAATGGCCGAAATCAGCGAAAACGAAATTAAAAATGCTATTTTTTTGAGAAACATAATTTATTTGTTAAAATATAAATACGATTCACAAATATATCTGAATTACAGTATATAGAAAGATACTAAAACATCAAAAAGCAATAAAAAAACACCAAAATTATTATTATGCTTTTAATAACTGAATGAGACAGATTATCCAACATTCCTTTGATATTCAAAAGCAACGGACTATCTTTATAAATCAAATCTTACGTTACTCCCTTAAAAATGAAACTACCTCTTTATATCACAATTTCCCTGACTGTTTTATGTTCATCGTTTACGCTTAAAAAAGAAAATGTTGCAGCAACAAATTCCATACAAAACACACAAACTACTATAGAACGGGATTCTATTATTTTGTATGCCAAACAATATATGGGAACTCCTTATTTATACGCCGGAAATGATCCCAAAAAAGGATTTGATTGCTCCGGTTTTGTTAATTATGTTTTTCAGCATTTTGAAGTTACTGTACCCAGAAGCTCAAGTGGTTATAAAAATTTGGGGACTGCAAAATCAGCAGAAGATTTTAAAGTGGGTGATGTTTTGGTTTTTTACGGTTATAAAAACAAAAACATCGTAGGGCATGTGGGCATCATTTGCGAGGCTAATGGCATGCATTCCAAATTCATACACGCTTCTTCCGGAAAAGCCGGCAGCGTAACTATTAGTGATTTAGATTCGGACCATTACAGCAAACGTTTTTATAAGTGTGTGGATGTATTGCCCAAATAATGTTTTTTTGCCACAAATTACACGAACTAATTTTTTAACTTTTGGATAAAAATGAGTGCTAATTTGGGAAATTCGTGGCAGCTTTTTTTTAATTTTATTCTTCTGTAAGTAATTTTATCAAACTTTCATCTCTTTGATAAACGTCTTTATAAAAATTCAAATTCCCATCACGATCTACCCAGGCAGTAAAATAACCAATATAAACCGGAATTTTCTTTTTTAAGGTATACCAGCTTTCTTTGCCGGCATGCATGGCTTTATCGATTCGGGCGGGAGTCCATGTCGGGTCTTGTTTTAAAAGTTCAATGGCTAATTCTCTTGGTTTTCCTACGCGGACACATCCGTGGCTAAAAGCCCTGTTTTCTCTTTCAAATAAGCTTTTTGCCGGTGTATCATGCAAATAAATATTATTTGAATTTGGAAATAAAAACTTCACCAGACCAAGCGAATTATTTTTACCCGGCAACTGACGCACTGCACCATTATTCCATTCCAGATTTTTTTGTGCCAGATAATTTTTATTCTTAGCCATTCCGGGTTTGATCTCTTTGTTAATGATACTGGTAGGAACATTCCAATACGGACTAAAAACAATATTATTCATCATTCCGCTAAAAATTACGGTTTTGGTCATCGCTTTTCCAACTACCACTGGCGATACAAAAGCAATTTCATGATTGCGAATTAAGTATAATCTAAATTCCGGAATATTCACTTCTATATATTCTTTGCCTTTTTCGAGCTCCGGATCAATCCATCGGCAACGTTCCATATTAACGATTATGGTTTTTATTCGGTCTGAAACCGGAATATTCAATTCGGCAATATGCTCCGGTAAAATTGTATTCTTTGGTGTTAATCCGTGGTGTAATTCGTAATTTTTAATTCCTTTTATTAGAACAGAATCACATACATTACTTTTATTATTTTCTTTAAGGTCCCCGGTGATATAAAGTCTTTCTCTGATCTGGCCAATGGTAGCAACAGAATCTCCTAATTTAAAGCTTTTAAAACCTTCCAGGGTTTCAATTGTTTTCCAGCCTCCTTTTTTTTCAATTTCCCTGTATTGATGCAAGGCATCACGAAGTTTATAATATTGACTGAACATTTTGCTCTTCTTATCATCACTAATGGTCGATTTTTTATAGATCGAATCTGAGAAAACCTGATAATTTACTTTTTTTCGGGGTAAAAGCCATTCTAATGATTTGGTTGTTTTTTCATCTACACCGGAAACTTTCTGAACATAATAGAAATACAAATTCGTGATCATCAAATCTGTATCTGCCTGTGACAATTTATTTTCAGCCGTATGTTCAAAAACGGGGCTTATCTTTTCATTATAGGGGAAATTGGCTTTCAAACCTTCCTGATCTAATCCTTTGTATTTATTGAATAAGGTGTTTCCAAACTCTACTACACCTTTATTGTCTAACCACAATTGAGTCGATTTATTTTTTTTGTAAAGAGCTAAAACTTCTGTCTGAAATTTAATCAATTTGGGATACGCTTCATAAAAAGCGGCGATTTTAGCACTATCAATTGAAATTTTAAGCTCCGGTACTACTTTTTCTGAAATCTTTTTTAGTTCGTCTTCTTTTTTTTCTGATTTCTTATTACAGGAAACAGCAGTTACAAGAAGGAAAACAGCAACAAGCGGATATAAAATTTTCATCGTAATTTTTTTAATAAAAATAGAAAAGTTTTGGTGAAAACAATTCATTTATAAAAAAAATAATATTGGCGTTACAATCCTGAAAAACAGTTCAGATGCTCTGTTGATTTTAGAAAAAAACCATAAAAAAAACTCCGGATACATTACATACCCGGAGCTGCCACTTTATAACCAACCTTTATTTTTAAATTACTGTTCCTTTTAAGGTAAGCACTTTTGGAGTGCTTTCTGCACTTGTTGTCACCGTAACTGTTTTTGTAAAACCTCCTTTATTTGCTGCATTGTAAGTTGCTGTTACTTTTGCAGATTTACCAGGCAAAACAGGCTCTTTGGTATAATCTGTTGCAGTACATCCGCAAGACCCCTGAACATTTGTAATTACAACTGCCGTTTTTCCTGTATTTTTGAATTCGTAAACAATTGCTTTTGGCGTTCCTTGCGGAATTTCACCTACATCAACAGTTTCTGCTTTCCAAACAATTGTCGAAGCTGCTGCTGCAGTCACTTTTGTTTCAGAAGTTAAAGATTTTATTGGTGCAATTGCTGAAAAAGACATTAAGCTTAAAGCTAAGGCTAACATCGAAATTTTAATCATTTTCATAGTTATTTATTTTTAATGGTTTATAGTTCTAATTTTGTATTACAAAGATAATTCAGACAAATTCAAGTCGCTGTTAACCGCTTTCAAATCTTTGTTAACGACTTGTTAATGGGCTTTTTTAACTATAATTTTGATTAATATTACACTCTAAAACACCGCTTTCTTGAAAATAAATAAACTTAATAGTATTATCCTTCTGGGACTTGTTGCCATTATAAGCATATTGGTTGCACAACTGCTTTGGACCAAAGAAGCTTTTACTTTAGAACAAAAAAAACTGAGCCAGAAAGCCAACATTGCTTTACTCGAAGTGGCCAGAAAATTATACGAAGGAAAAGACCACGAATCATCATGTCAGAACCCCGTTCAAAAAATATCAAACGACTACTATATTGTAAACATTCAAAATGCTTTTGAACCGGATGTTTTAGAATTCTATCTGAGATCAGAGTTTAAAAAAATGAATATTACAACAGATTTTGAATATGCAGTATACAACTGCCAAAGTGATGAAATGGTTTACGGAAAGTACATTTCGTTTTCGGAAAAAGAAAAAGCAAAAAAAACGGTTTCTTTCCCTAAACATAAAAATCTGGTGTATTATTTTGCCATTCGTTTCCCAAATGAAACCACCTATTTATTTAGTTCGATGCGTTTTTGGTTTATACTTTCGAGCGCGCTAATCTTTATTTTGCTGATTTATGTATATTCGATTTTTACACTTTTGCAACAAAAAAAATATTCTGAATTGCAAAGGGATTTCATCAATAATATGACGCATGAATTTAAAACGCCTCTGTCTTCTATTTTAATTGCTTCAAAATACTTAATTGAACAAAATCCGATTAAAGAGGATAAAAAACTTCATACCTATACCGATATTATTATCAATCAAAGTAACAAGCTGAACAATCATATTGAGAAAATTTTAAACATTGCCAAGTCAGATTACGCACCGTTGGAATTAAAAAAGGAAACTATTTTAATTGTCCCGGTTATCGAAGAAACGATCCAGAATATCCAGTTGAAATATCCAGATGCAATTATCAAAATTGACGCAGTCGCAGCAGCTTATCAAATAAAAACCGATGTTTTTCATTTTTCTAATCTGGTCTATAATTTACTGGATAATGCAGTTAAATATTGTACTGAAAAACCAGAAATTACAATTCGTATTTTAGCAGAAAATAATACTTTAAAATTGTTTTTTACCGATAACGGAATTGGAATTTCAACTAAGAATATTTCTTTTATTTTTGATAAATTTTACCGTGCCCAAAACGAAAAAAGCAATGAAGTAAATGGTTTTGGACTTGGCTTGTATTATGTGAAAGAAATTTGCAACTTGCACAACTGGAAAATAAAAGCCGAAAACAATGCTGAAAAAGGCATCACTATAACTTTGTCAATTCCTTATAAAAAATGAAACAATTCAAAATACTTTATACCGAAGATGATGAAACCTTAGCATTTTTGACCAAAGATAATCTGGAGCAAAATAACTATGAAGTCACTCATTGCTGCGACGGAAAACTGGGTTTGGAAACCTTTAAAAAAGAAAATTTTGACATTTGTATTCTTGATATTATGATGCCAAAAATGGATGGTTTTGAACTGGCAACCGAAATTAGAAAGACCAATATTGATATTCCGATTATTTTCCTTTCGGCTAAAACATTAAAAGAAGATCGCATTAAGGGTTTGCGCCTGGGTGCCGATGATTATTTAGTGAAGCCTTTTAGCATTGAAGAGTTGCTTCTGAAAATTGAGATTTTCCTGAAACGTTCCCAAAAAAATACTCCAATAGAAAAAGCTGTTTATGAAATTGGAAAGTATCAGTTTGACATCAATAATTTTATTCTTTTTAATGAAAATGAAAAAATTAGCTTAACACAACGTGAAGCCGAATTATTGAAATTGTTCCTTGATAATAAAAATTCGGTTTTAAAAAGAGAACAAATTTTAACTTCGCTTTGGGGAACGGATGATTATTTTATGGGAAGAAGCCTGGACGTTTTTATTTCGCGTCTGCGTAAAATCTTAATCAATGAAAAAGGCATTTCTATAGAAAACCTGCACGGAATAGGGTTTAGATTTAGTATTGTATAAATACGCAAATCATTATTTCAA
This sequence comes from Flavobacterium sp. FlaQc-48, assembly GCF_044007335.1. Taxonomy (NCBI): domain Bacteria; kingdom Pseudomonadati; phylum Bacteroidota; class Flavobacteriia; order Flavobacteriales; family Flavobacteriaceae; genus Flavobacterium; species Flavobacterium sp. FlaQc-48. The sequence goes on from NZ_JBIPCR010000011.1 coordinate 174,467, forward strand.
ATAATAACAATTCTGCTAAAAATAGAGGGAAATCTGTAAAACTACTTTTAAAAACTTTTGTATTTTTAATATCTAAATTCCGTCGATATGAAATTACATCATTTACGAAATGCTACTTTAGTAATCGAAACTGAAACCGATGTTATATTGGTCGATCCCATGTTAGGAAAAAGAAAAACGATTCCGCCCTTTACCCTCTTTCGTTATAAACCCAAAAGAAACCCGCTTGTGGCGCTGCCTAAAAACAGCAGGGATATTTTAAGCAAAGTCACGATTTGTCTGATCACACATTTGCATCCTGATCATATTGATAAAGCTGGTGAAGTTTTTTTAAGACGAAAAAGTATTCCGGTAATTTGCAGTTCAAAAGATGAAAATGCTTTATCTAAAAGAGGGTTAAACATTCTTCAAAGTTTAAATTATTGGGAAGCAAAAGAATTTTTAGATGGCAAAATAACCGGAATTCCGGCTGTTCATGGTTACGGATTTATTGCTAAACTAATGGGAAATGTAATGGGTTTTCATATTGAACTTCCAAATGAAAAATCTGTTTACATTAGCTCTGATACCATTTTTACAGAACATGTGCAGAAAGTATTGATTGAATTTAAGCCAGACATCGCTGTTGTAGCCTGTGGAACTGCCCGATTAGATTTTGGTCAGCCACTATTAATGCGAATAAATGACATTTTGAAATTTACTGCATTAGCACCAGGCAAAGTTTTCGCTAATCATTTAGAAGCTTTAAACCATTGTCCAACGACAAGATCTGAATTGAGATTAGCATTTTCTCAAAATAATCTGCTGGACAAAGTTGCCATTCCAAGTGACGGAACGAGTGTAACGTATTAATTTACAAAACCAATAAGCCAAATTCACGTAAAGTGTTAATGGGCTTTGAATACCAGAACAATTCAAAATCTTCCAGTGTTGTTTCAAAATCTGCTTTTACTTCCTGAAAAGTATAGTTTTTAGCATTTGAAATTGAGATTTTGGTCAAAATATCAATCAGCCACTCCCCTTCACTTTTACTGGTTTGAATATTGAAGCTTTCTTTTTTATCGTGAAAGGTAAAAGTCATCATTTCCCATGATCTTCCTTTTTTCGATTTCGTGAAATATTCTGTAAAAGGTTTTCCTCCTAACCAGACTACTTTTGCATTTGGTTTTGTATTGAAGTCATTTCCTTCTTCAAGAGCATTAAAAATAAAATCAGGATCTATTTTTGTTTTTGGGATTTTAAAATCGAACCAATCCTGCAATTCATAATCAAAGCAGATTCCGTGCATGAAATTAAAGAGTGATTTTTTTAATCCGAAACTAAATTTATCGTGATTGATTCCGGTCGAATCGGTATAATCAATATCATTATTGGCAAAGGTGCCAATGGTTTCTGTTGTTTTTTTGACACCAAATTTCTCCGGATACAATCCAACCGGACTATGTGCTGTCATAGCAAACTGATGCCAAAATCCCGATTGCAGAATTCCGGCTTCAAACAACTGGCGCACCATTTCAAGACTATCAACCGTTTCCTGAATGGTTTGCGTAGGATATCCGTACATTAGATACGCATGAACCATGATTCCGGCTTCGGTAAAGTTTCGGGTCACTTTTGCCACTTGTTCTACCGTTACACCTTTATCAATTAATTTTAATAATCGGTCTGAAGCAACTTCTAAACCACCGGAAACCGCAATACAGCCCGAAGCTTTCAGCAATAGACATAAATCTTTAGAGAAACTTTTCTCAAACCGAATGTTTGTCCACCAGGTTACCGCTAATTTTCGACGTAAAATTTCCAGCGCCAGTGCCCGCATTAAAGCCGGCGGAGCAGCTTCATCGACAAAATGAAAACCATTTTGTCCGGTTTGCAGCATCATATCTTCCATACGATCGCACAATAAATTGGCTGCAACAGGTTCATATACTTTGATATAATCTAACGAAATATCACAGAAAGTACATTTCCCCCAATAGCAACCGTGCGCCATGGTGAGTTTGTTCCAACGTCCGTCGCTCCACATTCTGTGCATTGGATTTACGATTTCGATAACCGAAATGTATTTATCCAAAGGCAAATCAGAATAATCCGGAGTTCCTACGTAAGCTTGTTTATAATCGTGTTTTAAGGAATTGTTTTTGTAGACTACTTTTCCCTCTTCTAAAAGAAAAGTTCTTTTGTATGAATTAGCATTTGGGTTTTCGAGATTGAATATTAATTCTTCGATTGGAACTTCACCATCGTCTAAAGTAATAAAATCGAAGAACTCAAAAACGCGGGCATCAGAAAGCGAGCGTAATTCGGTATTTGGAAAACCACCTCCCATTGAAATCTTAATTTCAGGATGATGCTGTTTGATCCATTGTGCGCATCTGAAAGCACTATATAAATTTCCCGGAAAGGGAACAGAAATCAGAAAAAATGTAGGTTGAATCGTTTCAATCTTCGCTTTTAAAACCGAAATCAAAATAGCATCTATATAAGTAGGGTCTTGTTGTAAAGCTTCGTATAATTCATCAAACGAATTGGCACTTCGTCCTAAACGTTCGGCATATCGGCTAAATCCAAAATTTTCATCGACACATTCAACAATATAATCCGATATATCTTCAAGATACAAAGTGGCTAAATGTTTTGCTTTATCCTGAGTTCCCATGGTACCAAAAGCCCAATCGAGTTCTTCTAATTGTGCAAAACGAGAAGCTTCAGGCAGAAAATCTTCCTGACAAATTTGCAAAGCCAATGTTGGATTTTTGCCCTGCAAAAACTGAATAACCGCATCAATTGTTTTAATATATTCATCCTGTAAAGCAAAAATACGTTTGGAATTATCCGATATTTCAGAACCTGAAACTTCAAACCTGAAACCTGAAACTTCAAACAAATCAATCAATCCTTTTTTCGAAAACAATTCCAATATCACATCAATACCCAAATCTGCCTGAACTGATTCGATATTTTTCGTATTCAGAAATCCTTTTATATACGCTGTCGCCGGATACGGAGTATTCAGTTGTGTAAAAGGCGGCGTAACGACAAAAAGTTTAGTTTTCAAAGCAACATTATTTTTTGCAAAAATACGGCATATTTAGAGACTTTTCAGGAAAAGATTCAAGTTCTGATTTTAGTTTTATTTTGTAGATAATTAATTACATTTGTCGCTATTCAAAACCAACGTATGAAACACAAATTACTTTTTATTTTTTTGTTTTTTTCAATATTTTGCTATTCTCAGGAAAATTGTAATAACGGAATTGATGATGATGGTGACAGCAAAATAGACTTGAATGATGAAGATTGTATTTGTAATAATACTATTTCCATTTTACAAAATTCTTCTTTTGAGGAAAAGACCAATTGCCCTCAGAATTATGATGACATTCCAACAACCACTTATTGGACAAAAGGAACAATCCCATCCCCGGATTATTTAAACAAAGACTGCTCTCTTTATAATACTATTTACAGCAAAAATCTTCAAAATTTCCCCGATGGTAAAGGAATTTTCAGGGCAGTATACAAAAACAATAAAAAAGAATATATCGCTACAAAATTATCAAGCCCATTAAGTAGCGGAATAAACTATCAGTTAACACTGAATATTGCTACATTGATGAGTATCGAAACAAATAACCTAAGTAAACGTTTTGATTTTAATTTCTTAGCGCCTACATACATAACACTTTATGGATCTACCAATAAAGATAATTTACCATTATATACAAATTCAGATCCAAATTCATTTGACCCATCCTGGATTGAAATTGGAAAAGTTTTATACCAACCTCAGACTAACTGGGGAGAAATAACAATTAGTTTTACCACAAATATTGCTATTAACGCAATAATGCTAGGACCAGAGAAGATATTGCCTCCATCATTTAACACCGATTATGAACCTTCTTTCTTATATGATAATTTAAGATTAAATACTGCTGAAAATTTTGGTGTTACTATTGTTCAAAGCGGCAATTTCTGCAATAATGACTTAATATTGACTGCTAATCTGAATAAAACCATGAGTTTAGCCACAACTTTTCAATGGTATAGAAACGGAATAGCGATAAATGGAGCAATTAATAAATCTTATCCAATTCCTTCAGTTAAAACAAATTTAGGAGAATATGCTGTAAAAGTTACAGATGGAAATGATTGCTTCGTAAGTTCAAAATTAACTATAAACAATTCAATTCTTAATCCTTCTGTAACAGTAGTTCAGCCTACGTGCCAGGATATAAATGGTTATATCAAAGTTAACGACCCGGGAATAGAATATAGTTTTGATAAAGGCCTGGCCTTCCTTTCAGATGACAACTATGTTACAAAAGATTTGGTATGGCAAACAGATGCTAACTTTGTCACAAAAGAATATGGCAAATATTATGTTCAGACAAGAACCGCTTCGGGCTGTATTTCTACACCTACGATTGTAACAATTAATCCCCCAATATTACTAGACCGCCCAACATTTTCGATTATTCAGCCAACTTGTAGTTCTGGTGGAACTATTACTATCACAACCCCGGGATCACAATTTAGTTTTGATAATGGTTTGACTTGGGAAAACAGTGCTGTCAAAACAAATTTACCTGCTGGAAATTATTTACTTAAAATAAAAAACAGTAGCGGATGCGAATCCTATTCCCAAAGCGTCTTGCTTTTTCCGTCATATATTAATTCTCCAAACTATACTTTAACCCAACCTGTTTGCAATCAAGGTGGCAGTATTACTATTACCAGCCCCGCATCCGAATATAGTTTTGATAATGGAGAAACATGGACAACAAATCCAACGGCAACTAATTTATCTCCTGGTTATTATAATGTTAGAATTAAAGATGAATTTGGATGTCAATCGAAACCTTATTTCAATCAAATTTATTTTAATCCATTTTCTAAATCATACCCGGAAATTAAAGTTAATCAACCAAATACTTGTAGTAATACCGGAAGTATTATTTTTTTAAAGTCTTCAAATAAATATAGTATTGACAACGGACAAACATGGAAGGAAACATCTGATTTTAATAATTTACAACCTGGCAATTACGTAATAAAAACGAAAAATGAACTAGGTTGTGAATCCGAAGTCTATCAGGTTAAAATAAATTTTTATTTATCTAAACCAACTTATACCACAATAAATCCTGCATGTACGACAAACGGCAGTATTACTATTACTAGCCCCGCATTCGAATATAGTTTTGATAATGGAGAAACATGGACAACAAATCCAACGGCAGCTAATTTAACTCCCGGTTATTATTATATTAAAATTAAAAATGAATTAGGCTGTGAATCTGATGTTGTATATGCCAATTTACCGGCTTTCCATCTTGATGAGCCTACATACAAAATAATAAATCCCAATTGTGAAACGGAATCAAAATGGAGTATTTCAATTACAACGCCTGCTGCATCTTATAGTTTTAATGGGGGCGTAACATGGAGTACAAGCCCAAACATTTCTAATTTAGATTATGGAACTTACTTCTTGAAGATAAAAAATTCTTTAGGCTGTGAATCAAATTATGCAGTTGCCAATATACGCAATACTTATTATTTAGAAAGTCCCGAATTTTCAGTTGTACAACCTACTTGTGCCACTCCAGGACGTGTTACCATAACCACTCCTGCTGCATTTTATAGTTTTGATGATGGAGCAACATGGAGTACGAATCCAAATCTTACTAAATATCCTAATGGTGGCGTAAGTGGCTATCTTAGGATTAAAAATAAGGCAGGTTGTGTAAGTGAACATAATTGGTTTAGTCTTAACCTCAATGTCCTTAATACTCCTACTTATACAATAGTGCAACCAACTACTTGTGACAGTAATGCTACCGGAAGTATTACCATTACGACATCGGCCGCCTTATATAGTTTTGATGGTGGTTTAAGTTGGAGTACTAACCCTACAGCTTCAAATCTTCCTGTCGGATTTAAATATCAATTAAAAATTAAAAACAAAGAAGGATGTGAGTCAGGAAACCTTATAATTGAATTCACTCCTTTTAAAATAAAAGAGGCCGAATACAAAGTTACTTATCCCAGCTGTGGTAAAGGAGGTTCTATTACAATTACGACACCAGCACCATTTTACAGTTTTGATGGTGGTGAAACTTGGGGTACAAGTCCAACCGCTACAAATTTACCACTTGGTTTTTATTATCCTAAAATAAAAAATGAATCTGGATGTATCTCAGAAACACTTTATTCTGTTAATTTCAATGAACAATATTTATCTGATTTTAATATCCAGGTAACTCAACCTACTTGTGAATCAAAGAATAAAGGGAGCATTACAATAGATCCCCTATTTGATCAATATAGCTTTGATGGTGGTAGAACCTGGAGTCAATATAACATAGCCACAAATTTATCTCCCGGTAATTATTCCATAATAGTAAAAAATAATTTAGGTTGTGAGTCCTGGTGGAGAGTTGCAACACTTTATGATTTTTATTTACCCAGACCAAATTACACTACAACCCCTCCTGTATGTGGAACTGGAGGAAGTATTACAATAACTACTCCAGCTGCATCATATAGTTTTGATAATGGAGTAAATTGGACAACTAATCCAACGGCTGCAAATTTAGATGAAGGATATTACTCAATAAAGATAAAAAATGAATTAGGGTGTGAATCCTATCCGCAAAATATTTATATTCCTAAATTTTACCTTAATCTCCCTTTATACTCAATAATACAGCCTAATTGTGAATCTTTAGGCAGCATAACTTTCACTACAGCTGCTTCTGAATATAGTATAGATAATGGAAATACCTGGAAAACTAACTCTACTTTTCCTAATTTAACTACTGGTAATTATCTTTTAAAAAAAAAAAGTGCTTTAGGATGTGAATCCAATTATAGTGCAGTTTCTCTTTATAATATAAATCTTCCAGCTCAAAAACCTACTGTTTCAATTCAGCAACCAAGCAGTTGTACTTCTGGAAAAGGGAGTATTTCGGTGACTACAAATGCTTCTTTTTACAGCTTTGACAACGGACAAACATGGGGTACAAATGCTACTGCAACAAATTTAATTTCTGGTGATTATTTTATAAAAATCAAAAACAGCAGTACAGGCTGTCCTTCTCCTGCAACAAAAGCAATTATAAACCCTCCTTTAGACGCCATAGTATCGCCAACTTATACAGTTTCTCAACCTACAAGCTGTACCAATCCTTTTGGAACAATTACTATTACAACCATAGCTTCAAAATATAGTTTTGATAATGGATTAACCTGGAAAACAAATTCAGATTCTGGAAATTTAGCTGTAGGGAATTATAAGATCAAGATTCAAAATTCGGCTGGGTGCGAATCTGAAGAAGTTTCAATTCAGATAACTGCGCCTTCAGATTATCCAAATCCTCCAACAATAAGTATTACACAACCGGATTGTTCGAATTTAAAAGGAAAAATAACCTTAACTTCTACTGCCTCAGCATATAGTTTTGATAATGGTTTGACATGGACTACATCGCAAATTTCAGATTTACTGAATCCGGGAGACTATAATATTAAGGTTAAAAACTCAGATGGCTGTATTTCTGAGCCTCTTAAGGCTATAATAATTCCGTTTACAAATTTTACATCATCACCAACAGGCTCAAAAATTCAAAATTTCTGTATCGATGAAATTGCAACTTTAGAAAATCTAAATTTAACAGGAACCGATATTAAATGGTACGATTCTGCAACAAATGGAGTCATTTTATCCGAAACAACTTTATTACAAAACAGCGTTTATTATGCAACTCAAACATTAAACAACTGTGAAAGCCCGCGATTTGCTGTCACAGTAAAAATTCAGGATACGCAAATTCCAATATCAGATTCACCTCAAACATTCTGTATTCAAAAAAATACTTCAATAAAAAACATCAACATTATAGGACAAAATATAAAATGGTACCAAAGTACATCTTCAGATACCACATTGTCCGAAGCAACAACTCTCGAAAATGGAATTACTTATTATGCTTCACAAACCATAAATAATTGCGAAAGTGACAGGATACCTGTTACCATTAATATTCTTGAAGCAACACAAGGAGATTGCATTAATTTTGTAGAGGAACTTCCTTTTCCTAAATTCTTTACACCAAATAATGATGGCTATAATGATACCTGGACAATAAACTTCGCTTATCTGAAACCTAACACAGGAATAAAAATATTTGATCGTTACGGAAAATTCATCAAAGAATTAAGTCCCAATACCCAGTGGGATGGAAATTATCTGGGCAGTCAGGAACCTGCATCAGATTATTGGTTTACTGCAACCAGATTAAACGGAAAAGAATACAGAGGACATTTTACTCTGAAACGATAAAAAAATAACCGCAAAGTAAATTTTGCGGTTATTTTTTATTTAAAACTTATAGATCTTATTTAGTTTGTACTAAAAGCCAATTCGATATTTCTTCTAAAGCTAGAGGAGAAAATGTCTGCTCAATCGTATCATATTCCTGAGGAGAACCTGTTTTACATTCCTGAAACAAATGATTTAAACCCGGAAGTTCTTTGATTGTTACATTTTTATTTCCTGCCTTGATTAAAGCTTTTTTAATCGCTTCTAAATTAACAGTTGCAGGAACTTGTAAATCTTTGCTGCCATTAAGAGCTAAAACAGGGCATTTAACTTTTGCTAAAGCTATTGCCGGATCAATTCTTAAAAAATTGTACCACCAGACATTTGTGATTTGTTCTATAAATGATTTTGCAGTTTTATCGTCAAATTTTGACTGAGCATAGTTAGTTAAATTATTTTTTAACTTTTCATCATTTACAGAAGAGGCCAGAATAATTTCGTAGGCACCTTTAAAAATTTCCTGACCTTTTTGAATGTCATTTTCAGGAACTCTAAATTGCCTTTCAAGAATTTCTTTTTGTAATAACAACAATTTATAACCACGAAGACCCGGACCGGCTAATAAAACGATAAAGTCAATATCTTTTGAATTTCCTGCAATGATTGGAGCTATTATTCCTCCCTCACTATGACCTATTAATCCAATTTTGTTTTTATTAATTTCTTTTCTGTTTTTTAAATAATCAACTCCAGCCTGAACATCTCTGGCAAAATCGATTATTGATGCTTTTGTATAATCACCGGTAGATTCGCCCGCACCACGATCATCAAAACGTAAAACAGCGATTCCTTTTTTAGTCAAATAATCAGACAACACTAAAAATGGTTTATGTCTTAGTATTTCTTCATCCCTATTTTGTTTACCACTTCCGGTAATTAAAATTACTGCTGGAAAATTACCCTCTTTTTTAGGCAAAGACAAAGTTCCTGCTAAAGTCACATGATCTGTCTTATTTTCAAACTTGACTTCTTCGGTATAATAAGGGAAAGGTTTTTGCGGTTCTTGCGGTCTTGCATATACCTGTTTTTGAATTACTTCTTTTGATAAATTCATCTCGAAAGACTGCCCCCTTTGGGTAAAAGTACCAACAATAATATTGTCTTTATTTAATGTTCCAACATAAGATATTTGAGCACTTGGTATTTCTAATTTTAAAATAGAATTCTCAAATGTTGTTTTTTCTAAAGGAATTCCAGTTACTTTCTGGTCTGGGCTATCCATTGTTGCAGTATAACCATTTTCTATTTTATTCACATTAAATGATACTCTTAACTGAGTGCCCTGCACTTTTAAAACACCATTCCATTTTCCTGAAATTTCTTGTCCCCTCATTATAAAAGAGCTTAAAACTGTTATTAAAATAAGTATAATTTTTGTCATTTGCTTTGATTGATTGTGTTAGTAAACTAGTTTGATTGATGATCTCTTTTTTGTATTTGTTTGAACTTTATAAAAGAATAAACTATCGGAATTAATGCCAAAATTAGAATGATAAAAACAAATCCATTACCGAATGCATTGTTTAGAACTAATCCTCCTAACATTAGAACAAAACCTCCAATAAGCCAAATTTTACCTGCAAATGCATGAGTAGCTTTCCATACTTCACTATTTTCCAATGTCCATGGCGTACGTATTCCTATAAAATAATTAGGTTGAATTACTTTAAAATAATTCCCGAAAATCATTAATAGCACTCCCAACAATGCAAAAACTAAATTAGGGTTATTTACAGATCGTTCTTTTGTAGTATAAAGAATTAATAATGCCACTACAGACATGAACAGTACCAAAAAAAACTTAAGCTGATAGAATTTTCCTCCCATTAAAGAAATTCTCTTTTTAGGATCTATTTTTGGAATAAAAGTCATCAAAACATACATCAAAACTGGCAAAAGGAACAACATTAAAATAAGAGAAAATTTGTCGCCCCAATTATCAATTTCTCCCTTATAATTCCAATGTATTGGAACTCTCTGAGGAAGACTGTCCCAAATAATAGCTAAATACACAAAAGGCGTCAAAACAATTCCAATTATTGGAAGCTCTTTTTTTAGTTCTAAATTCATTTTTATCTTTTAAAAGTTAGTATCCATTGTAAAACATCTTCCATTATGGTGGTATTGATAGAGTAAATGATGAATTGCCCATTTTTTTCAGAAGTAATTAAATCTGCACGTTTCAAAATATCTAAATGATGGGAAATACTGGGTTTTGAAATATTAAACGCATCAGCAATTTCTCCGGCAGACAAATCTTTCTCTTTTAAAAGTTCCAGAATTTCTCTTCGGGTTGCATCGTTTAATGCCTTAAAAATATCATTCATCATTTACATATTTAGACAAATATCTAAATACTTTTTTAATTAACAAAAAAAAGAGACCCTAATTTTAAAAATTAAAGCCTCTTTATAAAATTATTTCAAATTAAACCTTTAAAACTTATGCTCCTCTTTGCTAATCACCAAAAATGAAACCAAAGAGATACATGCCGCTATTGTTAAATACAACCCTACATAACTCACACTATAAGTAGAGGCTAACCAAATGGCAATCATTGGTGCAAAAGCGGCCCCAAGAATTCCTGCCATATTAAAAGTTAAGGATGCCCCGGAATAACGAACATTTGTTGGAAACAACTCAGATAAAAAAGTTCCCAAAGGCCCATAAGTGAATCCCATTAAAGCCATTCCGATACAGGCAAAAGTGGTAACCAAAACAATGTTTCCGGAACTTAAAAAATAAGAAAAGAAAAATCCGAAAATTCCAATTGCCGATGTAGCAATAATAAGCATTTTACGACGGCCAATTTTATCTGCAACCACTGCCGAAACCGGAATAAAAATAGCAAAAAACAATACTGAAAATAACTGTATTAACAATCCGTTTCTTTTAACAATTCCTAAATCTGAAGTTGCCCAACTCAATGTAAAAACTGTCATTAAATAAAAAACCAAAAAAGTTGTAATAGCAGCAAACGTTCCAAAAACCAATTGATTTTTATACGACTTTATTAGCGTTAAAAATGGAACTTTAACTTCTTCCTGTTCTTTTTTAGAATTTTCGAAAGAAGGTGTTTCTGTAATTTTAGTTCGAATATAAAACCCTACGATGACCAATAGTGAACTGGCAATAAACGGGATTCTCCACCCATAATCCATAAAATCTTCATTGCTCATCGAATCGGTTAAGAATAGAAAAGTTCCGCCAGAAAGTAATAATCCTATTGGAGCCCCCAATTGAGGAAACATTCCGTACCAGGCACGTTTATGTGGTGGTGCATTTTCTATAGCCAATAAAACGGCTCCTCCCCATTCGCCCCCTAAACCTACACCTTGACCAAATCGGCAAAGCATTAATAACAGCGGAGCTGCAACGCCAATACTGGCATAGCTTGGTAAAAATCCAATGGCAACGGTCGAAATACCCATTGTTAATAAAGCCGCAACTAAAGTAAATTTACGTCCAATTTTATCTCCGTAATGTCCAAAAAAAGCTGAGCCTAACGGACGGGATAAAAACGCAATTGAAAAAGTCGCTAAAGATTCCAGAGTCGCCATAGTCGAATTAGAGCCCGGAAAAAATAATTGCGGAAAAACCAACACGGCTGCATTGGCATAAATATAAAAATCAAAAAATTCAATTGTAGTTCCAATTAAAGAACCAAAAAGAACATGTTTTAATGAGTTCTTCTTTTTTGGGTTAGTTTCCATATAAAATAGATATATCTTTTTTTTGGCTACAAAAATATAGTTTCGTTATTAATAATTCACATTTAGAACAATTAGTTTTAAAACCCCTCTGTGTTTTTAACAAATTTCATGTGTTTTACATTTTACACAACATCAATTCAATCAAAATTAAAAACCTGATTACAGGTACTTTAAAATAAAAATCAAAAATCAAATCATAAGCAATCGTTAAAACCGTTTTTAACTGCATATTTTGATTAAATTTACAGCTGTCAAAAATAAATTCAAAATTATGCCTACCGACTGTATCAGCTATCAAACTTCAGGATATTTTTCTAAATTGATGCAAGATTATTTAGATCAAAAATCAGAATTAAAACCGCTATACAATCATTTTCCGACTTTGGAAAACTTCGAAAAACAAATTACTGAAAAGGAAGCCAACTTTGATAACAACAACCGTATTGCTCTGGTTGAGACGCTAAAAAAACAATACCAAAACATCGAAATTTCAGATGCAACAAAGCAAAACATTGAGCTTTTACGTCTTTCAAATACATTTACCATTACAACCGGACACCAATTAAATTTATTTAGTGGCCCTTTATATTTCTTATATAAGATCATCTCAACGATTAATCTGACCAAAGAATTAAAATTAGAATATCCTTCTAGTAATTTTGTTCCCGTCTATTGGATGGCGACAGAAGACCATGATTTTGAAGAAATCAATTATTTTAATTTTAAAGGGAAAAAGTTTCGATGGACTAAAGAAAGTACAGGTCCTGTTGGAAGACTTTCGACCGAAGGCCTAAGTGAATTCTTCGAAATATATTCAAAAGAATTAGGATCAAGTACAAATGCCGGTGTTCTCAAAAAACTATTTGAAGAAGCCTATTTAAAACACGAAAATCTTGCAGATGCAACCCGATTTTTAGCCAACAGTTTATTTTCTAATTATGGCCTGGTGATTTTAGATGCCGATGATTCAAATTTAAAACAGGCCTTTATTCCCTACATCCGAGAAGAATTAGAGCAACAAACTTCTTTCGAAAAAGTTCAGAAAACGATAGAACAACTTGCCGCTTATACGGTTCAGGTTAATCCTCGTGAAATCAATCTTTTTTATATTGAAGATGATTTACGCGAACGAATTATTTTTGAACACGATAAATACTTCGTCAACAATACCAAAATCTCATTTTCAAAAGAAGAAATTCTAAAAGTACTGGCAAGCAATCCCGGGAAATTCAGTCCAAATGTCATTATGCGTCCGTTATATCAGGAAGTTATTTTGCCTAATTTATGTTACATTGGCGGAGGTGGGGAAATTGCTTACTGGCTGGAATTAAAATCATTCTTTAATGCCGTAAACATAACTTTTCCGATGCTTTTAGTCCGTAATTCAGTCCTTTTAGCTACAGAAAAGCAGGCTAAAAAAGCCGATAAATTACACCTGACATGGGCATCTTTATTTACCAAACCTGCAGATTTAATTAATGCTACTACTCATAAATTATCAACTTTCCCAATTGATTTAACGCCTCAAAAAGAAATATTAGAAAAACAATTTGAATATCTTTACGAATTAGCAAGGCAAACTGACAAATCATTTACAGGCGCTGTAAAGGCGCAGGAAGTCAAACAAAAGAAAGGTCTGGACAATCTGGAGAAAAGACTATTGAAAGCACAAAAACGAAAACTAGATTCTGAATTACAACGCGTTGCCGATTTACAATCCGAGTTATTCCCAAATCAAAGTTTACAGGAACGCCAGACTAATTTTTCTGAATTTTATCTGGAAAAAGGCGAACAGCTGATTCCGCTTTTAATTCAAAAATTAAAACCATTAGAAACTAATTTTAATATAATAACGATATAAGACAATGAAAGTATGCGTTACTAATTTCAAATCAATTCGTGGAATTAGCAGCAAAAAATAAAGTAATAATCCTCAGAAACAAATAACCACCTCTTCTGAAATTATTGCCTCTCTAAACCAAATAGTAACTTTTAAAACAAAAATTAACCTATTTACCAAAAATTATGACCAGAGAGCGCCTGATATCTTTAGATGTCTTTAGAGGATTAACAATTTTATTAATGACAATTGTAAATAATCCCGGAGACTGGGGACATGTTTACGCACCTTTATTACATTCAGAATGGCATGGCTGCACGCCAACCGATTTAGTTTTTCCGTTTTTTATCTTTATTATGGGAGTTGCAATACCTTTAGCAATGCCTTTGAAATCCTGGGAAAGCACAACCTTTAACAAAATTCTGGTCCGTTCGCTACGAATGTTCTGCCTTGGAATTTTCTTCAATTATTTTTCGAAAATACAACTTTTCGGGCTTGATGGAATCCCGCTTCTTATTGGCCGATTACTTATTACCATCGCAATTGGCTATGCTCTAATGGGCAACTTTAGCTCAAAAGTCAAAAATATACTGGCTTTTTCGATTCTGTTTATTTATCTTTTTTTAGCTTACAGCGGTATCGAAGCTTACCATGATGTTCGTTTGCCGGGAGTTTTACAACGCATTGCAATTGTTTATTTTGTAGTTTCTCTTTTATATCTAAAAACAAGCAAAAAAACACAAATCATAACTGGTATCCTTCTATTATTGGGATATTGGGCCATAATGACCTTAATTCCGGTTCCGGGAATTGGAGCGGCAAATCTGGAAAAAGGGACTAATCTCGCTTCGTGGGCTGACAGCGTATTACTAAAAGGACACATGTACCGCGAAACCATAACCTGGGATCCAGAAGGAATTTTAAGCACACTACCATCCATTGTAAACGGAATTATTGGATTATTAATTGGACAAATACTACAACGCGAAACTAGCAAAACACAAAAAGCAAAAAAAATAGTTCTTGCCGGAGTAGCCCTAATCGTTGCCGGTTTAGTTTGGGGTATCTTTTTCCCAATCAACAAATCACTCTGGACCAGCAGTTATGTTTTGTATACAACAGGATTAGCGGCAACATGCTTAGCCATCCTATATTATATAATTGACATTGCAGACTACAAAAAAGGGATTAAGTTATTTTTAATCTGGGGCGTAAATCCAATGATCGTATTTTTCTTTTCACAGATTATTCCACAGGCTTTGGTGATGGTTAAATTCCAGAATCCTCATAATCCCGCACAACAAATCAATCTTCTAAATTATTTATATACTTTTGGAATTGCACCATTTTTCAGCAATCCAATGACAGCTTCTTTGGCCGGAGCATTAGTTTATGTTGGGATCTGGACCTTTATATTATGGCTATTCTATAAAAACAAACTCATTTTCAAAGTTTAAAAGTTTTCACTGTATAAGCCATATATGATCTTATAAGCAGAGATGCACAGCAGTGCGTATTTTTTATGTAAGATAATGCCTTATTATTTGCTATAATTGATATTTTACAAATTTCTTTACTAAAACATCATTCTACCGTGTTTTAATTATGAATTTATTAAAATCAATTCATAAAAAAAGCATACTTTTGCACAAAATTAAAAATAAGCAATAAAATGGCAACAAATAGAACTTTTACAATGATTAAGCCAGATGCAGTTCAAAACGGACACATCGGTAATATCTTAGCAATGATTACTAATGGAGGTTTCAAAATCGTTTCATTAAAATTAACTCAATTAACTGTAGCTGATGCTAAAGCATTTTACGCAGTTCACGCAGAAAGACCTTTCTACGGAGAATTAGTTGAATTCATGTCTCGCGGACCAATTGTTGCTGCAATTTTAGAAAAAGACAACGCAGTAGAAGATTTCAGAACTTTAATTGGAGCTACAAATCCTGCTGAGGCTGCTGAAGGAACTATTCGTAAAGCATACGCAACTTCTATTGGAGAAAATGCAGTTCACGGTTCTGATAGCGACGAAAACGCAGCTATCGAAGGTGCATTTCACTTTGCTGGAAGAGAGCAATTCTAAATTTTAGATTTCTGAAGTTAGATTTTAGATTAAATAATAAAAAATCCCGTTCGACAAGTTGAACGGGATTTTTTTATGATTTTTTTAAAAAGTCGGAAATATTATCATGTCCTTTTATTTCACCTAAATCAGTCAAATTTTCTTTTAAAACCAATTTTAAATTATTAAAATTACTTAGGTAATAACTACAAACACATACAACTCTTTTTCCTTTTTCAAGAATAAAAAGAGATTCCGAAATACCAAGTTTTCCACTTTCAAATAAAACTACAAAACCATCTAATTTGCTAAAGCTATAAGCTGCAGATCTACCTAATCCATAATAACGTTTAACTATTATATTGTTTTTTTCAATTATTACTTTATGAACCCTGGTTCTCACTAAAGCAAACCAAAAATAAGCAACAATGATAAATACTACTAAAGGAAAAGCCACACTTTCTGTTGGAGAAGTAATATAGATATAAATAGCCAAAAACGGAAAAAAACTTAAAATCGAAATTAAAAAAATTGGCCAAAATTTAAATTTAGATTTTATACTCATCTTAACAAAAACTTCATTAGTAACTCAAAAAATTAATCTATCTCAAAACAACATCCTTCACTACCTCGCGTCCTAACTCTTCGTTAATCATTTTCACGATTTTAGTTTTTCCGTGACTCAATTCTTCTCTTAGAACAGCCGAAGCCAATTCTACATACAACGTACTTCCTTTCAATACTACGTTTCTCGTATATGTGTTTACACCATTCCCCATCAACTGTCTCCACGCATCTTTTACGTCAATCTGATCCATACCGGGTTGTAACTTGTTTACCTGGATAATCTGTTGCAAAACAGCCCCAATCGTACTTTGATTATTTAGTCTTTTTGCCATCTTCTAATAAATTTACTGGTCCTGCTTTTTTATAATGATATTCTTTTTTCTCCTGATTTTTCACTACCAACTTGTCATCCGAAATCGAAATCAATTCCTCACTCCATTTTGCGTAATCTGTTTTATAATCCAGAAAAACCTGATCGTCTTTAAATCTTACTGAAACATTTTCGAAGGAATCACTGGTCAAAAAAGTTCCGTCAAGTTGAGGCATAACCTTCTTTCGGATTCCTTTATTATTTTTTACATCAAAATAATCAAAACTTTCATTCATACCGTAATCCTTCTCTTCACCTTTATCAAAAACTACTTTTTCAATTTCCCAATAACCATTTAATTTCGTAATATCTTCCGGTTTAATTTCTTGTTTGCAACTCACAAACAAAAGCGATAAAACCAACATCATAAAAGTGTTTCTCATAAGTAATCATATTTTAAGGAGCTGATTCCTGCTGTCCGCTGTATCTTTTGTGGCGAACCCCGCCACAAAAGGATGCCGCTCCCATCAGGGCTGGGACTCCCGTTTTTTAAAAGAATATTTTGTAATACAAAGTTAACTTTATAAAATTCAAAAGAAATAAAAATTTACAAAACCCATTAAACTATTTTACATATTTTTGGTCAAACCCTAAACCAAAAACAAAAAAACATGACCAGAACTATTTGTACAATCCTGACCATCTTAGCATTTGCAGCATGCAGCTCAGATCCAACTGAACCAACAACCACTCCAACCGAAAGCATGTATTTTCCTCCATTAACAGGAAATACTTGGGAAACAAAAACTATTGCCGACCTAAAGTGGAACCAAACTGCCGTTCAGCCCCTTTTAGATTACCTGGCGCTCAAACACTCTAAGTCTTTTATCATTTTAATAAATGGCCGAATCGTTTTAGAAAATTACTTTAATGGACATTCTGCAACCACAAATTGGTATTGGGCAAGCGCAGGAAAAACATTAACATCAACAGTAACGGGAATTGCCCAACAGGAAAATTTACTAAACATCAACAATAAGGTATCACAATATATTGGCACCGGGTGGACAAGTGAAACACCAACACAGGAAAACCTAATTACCTGCAAAAACTTACTTACAATGACCTCAGGGCTAGACGACACTACAGATGATGTAGATCCGGCAAGTCTTATCTACAAAGCCGATGCCGGAAAACGATGGGCATATCATAACGTATATGTAAAATTACAAGATGTTGTAGCAAAAGCAAGCGGCCAAACCTGGGAGAATTATTTCAACACCAAATTAAGAGATAAAATTGGCATGAACGGCAATTGGGTTCAAATTGGAAATAACAGCGTTTACACCAGTACCTCAAGAAGCATGGCCCGTTTTGGGCTCCTAATGCTCAATAAAGGAAAATGGGATACTACCCAAATTTTAAATGAAACTTATTTTAACGAAGCAACAACCACATCACAAAACATCAATTTAGGATATGGATATCTGTGGTGGCTAAACGGTCAAGCCAATTATCATTTACCACAATCACAGCTTACATTTCAGGGAAGTATAATTCCAAACGGCCCAAGTGATATGTTTATGGCCTTGGGTAAAAATGATCAGAAAATATATGTAGTTCCAGGCAAAAAAATGGTAATTATAAGAATGGGAGACGCAGCCGACGATGTCAACCTGGCACTATCAGACTTTGATAAAACGCTATGGGATAAAATTAATGCTTTGTATCAATAACTAACGCTTAGTACCTAATCTTTTTAAGACTCCCATAAAAAAGAACACTATTCCTAAAACAATTAAGACATAGTAAAAAGAAGATATTTTAGCCCTTAATACATTTGCCAACACAAAACAAATAACACTTCCGAAATAAAAAGTAAGAGGTGTTATATTTTTTAAAGAAGAAAAACTCATACGGTTTATTTAAAAAAACTATCTACAAATTCATGTTTATTAAAGACCTGTAAATCCTCAATTCCTTCACCTACTCCAATATATTTTACCGGAATTTGAAATTGGTCTGAAATACCAATTACAACACCACCTTTTGCAGTTCCGTCTAATTTAGTTACGGCAAGAGATGTTACTTCAGTTGCTGCTGTAAACTGTTTTGCCTGCTCAAAAGCATTTTGCCCGGTAGAACCATCTAAAACCAAAAGTACATCATGAGGGGCATCTGCTACAACTTTTTGCATGACACGCTTTACTTTCGTAAGTTCGTTCATCAAATTGATTTTATTGTGCAAACGTCCGGCAGTGTCAATAA
Source organism: Flavobacterium sp. FlaQc-48 (assembly GCF_044007335.1). Taxonomy (NCBI): domain Bacteria; kingdom Pseudomonadati; phylum Bacteroidota; class Flavobacteriia; order Flavobacteriales; family Flavobacteriaceae; genus Flavobacterium; species Flavobacterium sp. FlaQc-48. The sequence goes on from NZ_JBIPCR010000011.1 coordinate 193,625, forward strand.
TTACAACATCGGCGTTTTGAGCTACGGCAGATTGCAAAGTATCAAAAGCTACCGAAGCAGGGTCACTACCCATATTTTGTCTTACAATAGGCACATCTACACGATCTGCCCACACTTGCAACTGATCGATAGCAGCAGCACGAAAAGTATCTGCAGCTCCTAAAACCACTTTATAACCTGCTTTTTTAAACTGGTAAGCCAATTTACCTATTGTAGTGGTTTTACCCACTCCATTAACTCCAACAACCATTAAAACGTATGGTTTTTTATCTTTCGGAATTTCAAATTCAGTTGCTTCACCTGTATTGGTCTCAGACAATAAAGCGCCAATTTCTTCACGAAGAATCTGGTTTAGTTCGTCTGTTCCTAAATATTTATCTTCGGCAACACGTTTTTCGATTCTTGAAATTATTTTTAGGGTCGTATTTACCCCAACATCAGAAGCCACAAGAATTTCCTCCAGGTCATCTAAAACATCATCATCGACTTTAGATTTTCCGGCAACGGCTTTGCTTAACTTTGAGAAAAAAGTAGTTTTTGATTTTTCAAGACCTTTGTCTAAAGTCTCTTTTTTATCAGTAGAAAATAATTTTTTAAAAAAACTCATTTTTTATAGGTTGTTAGTTTTCGAGATTATTACGATTTTACCATCTAAATAATCTTAATTTTATTTAAAGAAGAACAAAAGGGTAGTTTTCTCTCTAAATTTTAGACAAATATAAAAAATAAAAAAGCTACTTCCGAATGAAAGTAGCTTTTCTATATAATGTGATTGTAATTATTTCTTTTTCAAGAAAGTATCAACTTCTTCAGGAGCCATAATAGATTCTACGAATGTATATGCACCAGTTTTAGGAGATTTTACCATTTTGATGGCTTTTGATAATCTCTTAGAAGATGTTTGTAACGATGCTACGGTTTTCTTTGCCATGATTCAAATGTTATTGAAATTCAATAAATCTTTAAATGTTACTAATATTATCAGTATTATTTTAAGATTTACAAAAATCTCTAATTATTACTTAATTTCTTTGTGAACAGTTACTCTTTTCAAGATTGGATTAAATTTTTTAATCTCTAATCTGTCCGGAGTATTTTTTTTGTTCTTAGTTGTAATGTATCTTGAAGTACCTGGAACACCAGAAGTCTTGTGCTCAGTACATTCTAAAATTACCTGGATTCTATTACCTTTCTTTGCCATCTTGCTATATATTTATTTAGGAAAAGATTATTTGATAAATCCTTCTGACTGTGCTTTTTTCAAAACAGCAGTGATTCCATTTTTATTAATTGTTTTTATCGTAGATGCTGCTACTCTAAGAGTAATCCATCTATCTTCTTCTGGAAGATAAAAACGCTTTTTAACTAAGTTTACAGAAAATTTTCTCTTAGTTTTGTTCATAGCGTGAGAAACGTTATTTCCTACCATCGCTCTTTTACCTGTAAGGTCACAAACTCTTGACATTATACTTATCTTTTATCGTTATTCAAAATCAGGGTGCAAAGAAAAGAAAAATAAACGATTGAAACAAAAAATTATAGCACATTTTTTAAAATTTCTTTCTGTAATATTTCTAAACTCTTAAACACAGCTCTATCTATCACTTTTTCACGTGGTTGGCCAAAGTTGAATTCTTCTACTATTATCTCATTTGGAGTAGCCAAAGCGATAAAAACAGCTCCAATTTCAGCATCTGAATCTCCTTTTGCAGGTCCGGCGTTCCCGGTTGTGGCAATTGCATAGTCTGTTTTAAGTATCTCTTTCACATTCAAAGCCATAGCCGAGGCAACCTCTGCACTAACTACTGAAAATTGATCGACTAAATCCTGCGAGACACCGAGAACATTAACCTTCGCCTCTGTCGCATACGAAACTATACTGCCCTTAAAGTAGTTAGAAGCTCCGGGAACCGCTGACAAAACCGAAGCAATTTTACCACCTGTAAAACTTTCAGCAGTCGAAATTGTTTTATTTTGTCTGGTTAAAATTTTCCCAACTACAGATTCTATTGTTTCATTTTCTTCATACCCTACTATAATATCATGAATTATAGCATCTAAAGATTTCACATTTTCCTCGATTGCAGCTTCCAGCACTTCTTTATTTGTACCTCTTGCCGTCATTCTTAATCGTACTCTGCCGGGATTTGGCAAATACGCCAACTTGATAAATTCAGGTAAATTATTCTCCCAGTCTTCGATACGTTCTGCCACCAGACTCTCGCCCTGTCCGTATGTCAAAATGGTTTTATGGATGATATACGGACGTTCATATTCCCTGACAATTTTAGGAATTATCTCTTCTTCGACCAGATATTTCATTTCATACGAAACTCCCGGAAGCGAAACAAATACCGTATCTTCTTTTTTCATCCACATTCCTGGCGCTGTTCCTACTTTATTATGCAAAACAGTACATTTTGACGGAACTAAAGCCTGATCTTTATTTAATTGTGAAATTGGACGTTTATAAAAACCTTCGATCAATTCTGTCACATGGGCCAAAACATCCGGATTTACAATTAATTCATCATCGAAATATTCGCAGAAGGTTTTTTTAGTAACATCATCTTTGGTTGGCCCTAAACCACCAGTAACAATTACAACATCCACTTTGTTTTGCAATTGTGCGAACGTATCTAAAATATGTTTTTTATCATCGCTTATCGAAATCATTTCATGAACTTCGACCCCGATCCGGTCTAGTGATTTTGCAATGAACCCTGAATTTGTATCGACAATCTGGCCAATTAAAATTTCATCTCCAATGGTAATGATAGTTGCTTTCATAGTAATTAAATATTTTACGTACTTATTTAGTAAGACATTAGTAGAAAGTAGGTTATGGCAGTCCCGATTTTCGTGAGGGGTAGAAAACGAAATCCTTTTATAACAAAAGGCAAGAACTCGTTACACGAAATTTTCCCGGAACAAAAGAAAGGGTGCCCCAATATTTATCAGGACAACTCAATTCCTGCTCTCATTTAAAAAAAAGCAGGAATTGAGGCATGCTCAAATTTTACAAATCAAAGTCTTTTTTAATTTCTTTGATCGCTTCTTTTACCTGCACTTTAATACTCTTAAAAGTTTCGATAATTTCTTTTTTCTTGCCTTCGGCCTTTGTCCAGGCCTCGACTTGCAGAATTTCTTCAAAAGCGACATTTAATCCCATTAAATCTAATGTTGGTTTTATCTTGTGCGCATACGAATAAGCATACTTATGATCTTTTTTCTTAATTCCTTCTTTGATTTGTTTTAAATCTTCAGGAACTTCAGTAACAAATAATTTTAGAATTTCGTTTACAAATTCAGGATCATTATCTGAAAGTGCATATACTTTCGAAAGGTTGTATTTTAAAGCCATTATTTTACTTGTATTCTGAATAATTTTTTATCTTCTAAAAAGCCTTCTAAAACATCATTTGGTTTGACAGACGCAACACCTTCGGGAGTTCCTGTAAAAATAATATCCCCAATTTTTAAAGTAAAAAATTGCGATACATATGAAACAAGCTCATCAATTTTCCAAAGCATCAAACTTGTATTCCCTTTTTGAACTGTTTTAGAATTGTTCGTTAATTCAAATGTAAGATTTTCCATAGAAATAAAATCGGTTTTTGGTAAAAAGTCTCCAATTACCGCTGAACCATCAAAAGCTTTTGCCTTTTCCCAGGGCAGTCCTTTTGCTTTCAGTTTATCTTGTAAATCCCTGGCAGTAAAATCAATACCCACGCTTATCTCATCATAATACTTATGTGCAAACTTAGGCTCAATATACTTTCCAACTTTATTAATTTTAACAATTATCTCTATTTCGTGATGAATTTCTTCAGAAAATTCGGGGATTACGAACGGATGCTGCTTTAATAAAACTGCCGAATCCGGCTTCATAAAGACTACGGGTTCCGCTGGTCGTTCGTTTTTTAATTCCGCAATATGATTGGTATAATTTCTACCGATACAGATTATTTTCATTCTTTTATGAGTTGCTAAGCTACTAAGTGACTAAGTTGCTAAGAAACTGAACAGAAAAAACTCAGAACCTTAGAACCTTAGCGCCTTAGAACCTTATTTTGTATTTAACTTTCTTAATTTAATTGCTGTTAAAACCTTTTTGGTATACAATGGAAAATCAGCGTTTTGAATCCAGCTGAAATATCCCGGTTCGGTTTCAAGGATTTTATCGACTTTGGCACCTTTGTGCTTTCCGAAAGTAAAAACTTCCTCATTATCCTTATCAAAAGCAATCATTCCGGCAAAATCAGCAATTTTTTTACGGGTCGTAAATTCAGATAATGATTTCATATCATTTTCTAATTCAGGGTAACGATCCAATTGCGCTTTTAAAATTTCATAAGTTGCCATGGTATCTGCTTCTGCTGAATGGGCATTTTCTAAACTTTTGCCACAATAAAACTTCAATGCAGCACTTAAAGTACGTTCTTCCATTTTATGAAAAATAGTCTGCACATCTACTGAAACTTTATTTTTCATATCAAAATCAACTCCGGCGCGAAGCAATTCTTCTGCTAACAACGGAATATCAAAACGATCTGAATTAAAACCTCCCAAATCGCTATCTTTTATCATATTATGAACTTGTGGTGCCAGTTCTGCAAAAGTAGGTTCATTGGCTACTTTTTCATCTGTAATGCCATGTACGGCGGTTGTTTGAGGCGGAATTGGAATCGTAGGATTCACTAACCAGGTTTTACTTTCTTTATTTCCGTTGGGAAAAACTTTGAATATCGAAATTTCTACAATTCGATCTTTACCGATATCAATTCCGGTTGTTTCAAGATCAAAAAAGCAAATTGGTTTGTTGAGTTTGAGTTCCATTTTTAATTTTTATAAGATTACAAATGTAATTTTTAAAGCCGAATTTCCTCTTTTATTCTTGATTTTTTTAACCCAAAATCAGGTCAATTTTAAGATTTTAACTTTTAAAATTGCCACGGAAGAAAGCTGCCACCCGTTTTCTTAACCTTTTCTTACAAAACAAAAAACCCGGAAAATTATTAAAATTTTCCGGGTTTGAATTTATTTTTACGAAATTTAGAAATCCCTGTCTACATCAAACGCTTCTAAATATTCTGCTACTCTTTTCACAAAACTTCCACCTAAAGCCCCATCCACTACTCTGTGATCGTAAGAATGCGACAAGAACATTTTTTGACGGATTCCTATAAAATCACCTTCCGGAGTTTCAATAACGGCAGGCACTTTACGAATCGCGCCAAGGGCCAGAATCCCAACTTGTGGCTGATTGATAATTGGGGTTCCAAAAACACTTCCAAAAGTCCCCACATTCGTTACCGTATATGTTCCGCCTTGTGTATCGTCCGGTTTTAGTTTTCCTGCTTTTGCACGGTTTCCTAAATCGTTCACTGCCTTTGCCATCCCTACTAAATTTAACTGGTCTGCATTTTTAATAACGGGAACAATTAAGTTTCCGTTTGGTAAAGCCGCAGCCATTCCTAAATTTATATTTTTCTTTTTGATGATATAATCACCATCAACAGAAATATTCATTCCCGGAAAATCTTTCAATGCTTTTGCAACTGCCTCCATCATGATGGGTGTAAAAGTCAATTTCTCACCTTCTCTTTTCTCGAATGCGGTTTTAACTTTTTCTCTCCATTTGACAATATTCGTTACATCAACTTCTATAAACGATTGTACGTGAGCCGATGTTTGTACCGAAGCTGTCATGTATCCTGAAATCAGTTTACGCATTCTGTCCATTTCGATGATTTCATCACCTCCATTTACAGAAACCGGAACCGCTTGCTGGCTTTTTTGAACCGGAGCTACCTGAGCTGCCGGCTCTGCCACTTTTGGTGCAGCAACCACAGCTTTTTGACTTTCAGCACCCGATGTACGGGTTTCAATATATTTTAAAATATCTTCTTTTGTTACACGACCGTCTTTTCCTGAACCTGAAATATTTTCTAATTCAGCAACAGAAATACCTTCTTCTTTCGCAATATTTTTTACTAATGGAGAAAAGAATTTATCTGATCCTGAAAAGTCTTGCGGAGCAGCAACCGTTTCTTTAGCCGTTTCGATTGTGTGTTCTATAGCAGCAACTTCTGCAGGAGCGGCAACTTCCTCAGTCGCTTTTGCAACCGGTGCATCGCCTTCAGTTTCAATAATTGCAATGGTTTGTCCTACCTGAACTAAATCGTCCTTACCAAACAATTGTTCAACTAAAATTCCTGAAACTTCGCTTGGTACTTCACTGTCAACTTTATCAGTCGCAATTTCTAATACAGCTTCATCAGCTTCAATTTTGTCCCCTACTTCTTTCAACCAGTTCGTAATAGTTGCTTCAGCGACACTCTCTCCCATTTTAGGAAGCTTTAATTCAAATCTTGCCATATTGTTAATCTAAAGGATGATTTTGATTTTCTGATTGCGAAATTACTGAATATTTTAAATATAAATTACACTTAATATAATTTTTTACTCAATTTTTATAATTTGCCCCCTGTCATTTCGGGAATTGCTCCCAATAATAAAATTTGTGTTTTTGGGGAAAATCTTAAAAGTAATGTTCTTATCTTTAAGAGTTTCTATGATTTTGATACATTTTTTGAACGAAACATACTGATTATCTAAAATAATCTCAACCTTTTTACCCTTAAAAATCAGGCACGAATTTACCATTTTTTCTTTTTTGAAATCGCAAAAGAGTACTTTATTTTTTAAAATAGAAGGCAATTTTTCAGACATTTTTTTATTTGAAGAGTAAAAAACAGCTATTTCAGGCAAAGGATTTACTTTTGTTTTTCCCTGAAACATTTTTACAAAAGAGAAAAACCAGATTCCAATTTGAATAAAAAACTCAAAAAACCAGGATTTCTTAAAATGTTTTTGGTAGAAAAAATTCATGGCGCTCTGAAAGCGTTTCATGTATTTTTCATCTTTCACCGTGCTTTCACCTTTATAGTGTAAAACGGTCGTTTCGTGAAAGTAATAATTTGTTTTTTGTTTTTGTAATACACGATATGATAAATCGATATCATCTGCATACATAAAACATTCTTCATCAAAACCATCAAGCTCCACATACAAATTACGTTGCATAAGCATAAAAGCACCTACCAGGATTTCAACTTTTCCTGTTTCATTTTGTCGCAAATGCTGCGCATAATACTGATTAAAAAGATTCCATCTTGGAAAAACTTTATACAATCCGAAAATCTTTGTAAAGGCAACCCAGGGCGTTGGAATTCCGCGTTTGCTTTCCGGCAGAAAATCTCCGGTGCCGTCAATTAACTTACAACCAATAATACCTAAATTGATTTGCCTTTCGGCGAAAGCCAGAACTTTAATAAATGTATCCCCGGCAACCACTGTATCAGGATTTAAAATGCAAATGTATTTTCCTGATGCCTGTTCAACCCCAATATTATTTCCTTTTGGAAAACCAAAATTGGTTGTATTCTGAATTAATTTTACGTTCGGAAATTTAGTTTTCATCATCAAACAGCTCTCATCTGACGAATTATTATCGACTACAATGATTTCGGCATCAAGTGTCGAAATGGCTTCCTGAACACTTAAAACACATTGCTCCAGAAAGTAACGCACATTATAATTAAGAATAATTACGGATAATTGCATGAAAAATAAGGGAATTGATTTTTTGGGGAAGTTAGAAATTTTCAGCCAAACCCAATCGTAATGACCAATCGTTTTTACTAACTCCAAAATCCAGGACGAGATTACTATTGTTTTGCTTGTTCCATTTGATGCGTAAACCGGTTCCGACAGCAGGGTTCCATTTCTTAAAATCATAAGTATCTAACCTGGACACCGAAGAAATATTAGTAAAAAAAACAGCTCCGATAAAACCATTTCGGGTAATATCAGTCCGATACTCCGTTTCAAAATACATTAATGCATTACTTCTAAATCTGTTTCGGGTAAATCCGCGACCTGTTTTACCATCACGGTCCCAACCAATACTAGGCAAATCAAGATAATGAGGTTTTCCTCCAAAAGCAGACCAATAAAAGGCCCTGGAAGCCAAAACCCTGTGTTTGGATTTATTAAAGGAGAAATATTTTCGGGCATCAAAATAAATAGATTTCCATTTTTCTCCATCTACTCCACTGGTATTGATTCTGTAATTGGCCTCTACATACAAACCTTGTTCAGGATTCACATTATTTTTTCGGGAATCGTACAAGGCCTGAATGGCTACTCCAAAAGAATTTTCATCTGAAAAATCGCCACTCATATATTTCGAATAATCTGTTTCGTCGTCTATATATGATTCCTCAGAAATATTTTGATAATTATCATACAGCAATCCTAATCCTAAACGGAAATCACCAATTATTTTTCGGGTTGCAAATTGATAAAAACGCCATTGCTGATAATCCAGAGTTGACATTTTCTGATCTGTATTATGTCCGCCTAAACCATAAGTAGGCTGTGGATAAATCATATAACGATAATCGCCAATAAAGTTCCAGTCGTTATCTTTAGTATAAATATAGGATTGAACAGGAAAAACATATTGCTTCGTAAAGCTAAAATAAGGAGAAAAAGAAACCTGTGACATTTTTGTGGTATTGCTGTCGCCCAAATAAAATGTAGTTAAAAAAGAAACTACTAATCCTGCATTTTTATTAGCATCTATTGGTACCGGAAGTAACGAAAAAGCTATTTTTTTATCCGGATTTACCCGAAGTGAATCCTTTTTATGAAAAAGCTTATACAAGACATCTAAAATATCCTTTTTATTATTTGCAATCGAATCGTTTTGCGAATAACAAAATGGTGCCAGAAAAAAGAAAAATAAAATAAGTAGGGATTTTACATTTTTCATTCTGTAAAGTTTTCATAGACAACTTCTTACAAATTTAGAATTAATTTTAAAACAGAAGCAATTTACTACATACTAAAAAAAGAAAATCATTACAAATTATAAAAAAGCATATTTTTGATTTTGAATAAAAATTTCATTTTCATGAGAAATAAATCATTCGTTGAAGCTGGTTTTTCACTATTACTATTTACCATTGGAATTTGCTTATGTGGTTTTACTTCTATAAAACAAGTTATACATCCAGATCTAAATCTGGTCAAAACCTCAACCTGGTATATTGCCGGCCCGGCTGTAGAAAGTCAGGAAGCCCTTAATCGTTTACGTCAGGAAACAGGAATAATTAAAGTAACAGCAAAAGACAATCCTGTTGGGGAAATTGAATTGAATGTTTTGATTACGGACTCCGGTTCAAATGACGGTGCTCCCACCAACTTATCGGATCACTCTAAATTTGTAAGCATTATTTATAAATCATCACAACTTATAAAATTGCAAGCCCGGGAAGGCAATAAAGAAGGAACTGGTTGCGTTCATGGAGGTTCACATCCCCGAGTTGATTTAGCAGCATCACCAAATAAATTTACAACCATTAAAATTCCGTGGTCTGATTTTAAACAAGACGGATTGCCGGACGGAAAACAGCTAAACATTCATAATCTTTGCAAATTTAATTTTGTAAATTATAATCCTGTTTCCGGGGCTTTTTTAGAAATAAGATCCGTTATCGTTCAAAATTAAAATCAAAATATGAAAACAAAATTTTTTCTTTTATTTTTCGTGATCACAGTAAGCTCCAATTTCGGCTATAGCCAAAAAAAATCTACCGCTCCAAAAACCGATATTAATGGCGTTTGGGAAGATGTAAATCCGGATGTTAAAAATGCCGTTGTTATCATCTCTGAACAAAACGGAAAAGTCATTTTCTCCCATTATTTAGAATGGAAAGGGCAAAAATTTGTAGAAAGTGGTATCGGAAAACGAATGGGAAATAGAATTGGGTATACCGTAGATGTTACTTTACCTATCAAAGGCTGGGCAACAGCGGGAACCCATACTTTGACATTATCTGAAGACGGAAATACGCTCGAAGGAACTTTCGTTGACAATAAAAAAAGAACCGGACCTATTGCGTTTAAGAGGATTCGTTAAAAATTGTTTCAGGTTACAGGTTTTGTTGGAACGTGAAACCTGAAACAATTAAAACTTTTACAAGTGCAATTGAATTTTGTACTTATTACATAATTTCATTACAAACAACATAATGGTCGAAAATACCAGCGACCAGATAATACCCGGAACTCCTACTCTAAAATATCCCGGAATAATATGGATATTAAAAGCTTTACAGAAATAATAGATTACACCCGGTAAAATATAAATCAACAATGGATTTGCGGCTGCGGGCATAAAGAAATTGCTCCATTTGGTTATTTTTTTTATTTCCATTAACCAATACAGCAAATAGAATAAAACAGTACAAATTGTAGCCGAAAACATCGTCCAGGAAGGAGTTCCTTTTATTTTTGAAATTCCGTAATAAGGCCTTAATAAATATCCTGTGACAAAAAACAAAACAGCAAAACCTATGACAGCCCAATTAATTTTAGCGGCCACTTTCCGATCGAAAAACAATAATGAAATTACGACTCCGGCAGCAACCAAAGCTGCATGTGTTAAATGTCCGGCCATAAAATTAAACCAGGGTAAATGCTGCAGCGGAGCTCCTTCGGTCAGGTTTATAGCATTTGCAGCAACACAAACTGCCAAAAAGGCAATCATTGCACCTAATCTCCCACCAGCTATCCAGTAATAAACTACCGTAAAAAGATACGCCCAGCCAATTAAACCCAGAATTCCCCACCATTTTGGAGTCATTCCAATTTTGCCGCTATCCTCCTGAATGTATAAAAAATAGAGTATAACTAAAACCAGCATTCCTCCGTATTGAAGTATATATTTTAACCAGACCGGAAAATCTCTGGCATATTTATTCCAGATTGGAATTGGCATTGCGTAGGCTAAAAGTGCCCAAAACACGGGTTCGATTATCATTTTTGAAGCATCGTAACCATACTCGGCATTGACCATAAAAACACCAATAATAATAAGAGCCAAAGCTCTTTTTAAAGTATGTGTCCAAATTGTTTTGGCGCTATCTCCCTTAATTAATCTGGCATTAAATGCAAACGGAACTGACATGCCAACAATAAATAAAAAAGCAGGAAAAACTACATCTACAAAGGTCATTGCATCAGCATCAGCAGGCATGTGTCTCATCCATTGTGGTACTTTTTTGATACTGGCAAGCTCATTTACAAAAATCATAACAAAAATGGTAATTCCACGCAAAGCATCAATAGAAATAATCCTTTGATTGTATAAGTTTTCTTTAATTTTCATAAATATTTAGATTTTTAGCATTTCAAATATAAGATAATTATGAAATGTCGGGTTGCATTTGTTACATTTTATTTACCCGCAATAAATCCTGTATATTTCTGTACTTTTGTACCATGTTATCATTTTTACAGTCAAAGCCGGTTTTAAAAGATCTAATTTCAGAAAATTATATTGACATTCATTCGCATCTATTACCCGGAATAGATGACGGAGCAAAAAACAGCAATAGCAGCATAAGACTTGGAAAGGCATTCCAGGACTTTGGAGTTTCTCAATTTATTACTACTCCGCACATTAGTCATTATGTCTGGAATAATTCAGCTGAAACTATTATTGCCAAACATGCAGAAACTAAACTTTTACTGGAAGAGCATAATGTAAAAATTCCTTTTCAGGCTGCCGCTGAATACTTTTTTGATGATTGGTTTGAAGATCATTTTAAAAATGAAAAACTACTGACCTTAAAAGACAATTATGTCTTAGTAGAAATATCCTATCAAAATGCTCCTTTACAACTGTATAAAACGTTATTTGAATTGCAAGTTGCAGGATACATTCCGGTTTTAGCGCATCCGGAACGTTATTTATATTATCATCAGGATTTTGACGAATACGAAAAACTAAAAAAAGCCGGCTGTTTATTTCAGCTGAATTTATTGTCAGTAGTTGGCTATTACGGAGAAAAGATCCGTAAAGTAGCCGATGAACTTCTCAAAAAAGGGAGGTATGATTTTACGGGAACAGATATTCATCATAGCAATCATGTAAAGGCTTTTGATCAAAAAATAAAAATAAGCAGCATTTCCTGTCTAAAAGAAGTAATTGCAAATAATCAGTTTTTTAAATTCTAATTGATTGCCTTAATAGGCATTCTCTTCGCCTTTGAATATATTGATAACGGTTTTTATGATAATTTTTATATCCAGGATCAGGCTCCAGTTTTCGATATACCAAATATCATACTCTACCCTGTTTTCCATATCAATCAACTCTTTGGTTTCACCACGATAACCATTGACCTGCGCCCATCCTGTTATTCCGGGTTTTGCATATTGACGCACTAAATAATTATCAATCAAATCACTATATTCCTTAACTACATTTACCATGTGCGGTCGTGGTCCTACGACAGACATGTCTCCCCAAAAAACATTAAAAAACTGAGGCAATTCATCAATACTTGTTTTACGGATAAAAGCACCAAATTTGGTAATACGACTATCTCCTTTTTGCGTAATTTTAGAATTTGAAGAATCATTAATATACATACTCCTGAACTTCAGGCATGCAAAAGACCTCTTGTCGCGACCTGCCCGTTCTTGTCTAAAGAAAACAGGCCCGGGAGATTCCATTTTAATAATCAGCATTATAATAGGAAACAACCAGGGGAAAACAAACAAGATGACAAAAGCCGAAAAACAAATATCAAAAGTTTTTTTAGCAAGTCGGTTTACTGCAAACTCTAATGGTTCTGTCCGAAACATTAAAACAGGTGTATTCTCATAAAAAACAACTTCAACTTTGCTTGATTTTGTGTACAGCTGAAAATCAGGAATAAACTTAATCCGTACCATATTTTGCTCGCAAATTCGCGTGAGTTCATTGATGACATCAATATTGTCAATATGCAAGGCTACGTACATTTCATCTACTTTTTTTTCAGCTACAAATTTTCGAATGGTTTCAAAACCTCCCAAAACAGCGTTTAAATCAACACTTGATGCAACTGCCTTTTCATCAAAAAAACCTAAAAACCTATAGCCATACGTTAGGTCTTTAGCTAATATTTTGCGTATTTTTTCTCCTGATTCGTTTGCTCCTACGACAATAAAAGTTTTAAAATTATAACCCTGAGCTCGTATATATTTTAAAAGTTTCATCGACAAATAACGAGAAACCATCAATAATCCGAAGAAAATCAAATAAAAGGAAAGCAATCGAAGTCTCGAAATATCATTGTAATTTAAGTAAACAACAAATATTGAAATTAAGGATGCATGAATTATTAACTTCCTAATAGTCCTTACCAATATTGATTCGATAGTTTCTACCCTGATGCTTCTGTTAGAGTCATTTTGAAGTAATAATGCTATCCAGATTAAAATTGCCAATAATGAAACCGTTTTTTCTTCTTTCAATAAGAGTATATCTAAACTTCCAAACCTGGCTAATGCAGACAAGATTATTGCCAGATTTAACAATATCACATCCACACCAACAAATAAAAGTTTAAAATAGCGCGAAATACGATAATGTGATAGTTTTTGTAAAATTTTCATATTGGAGCGTTATGCTTAATCTTAAAAAAAATGAATCTGCTTAATGGTACCGCAAAGTAGTATTTAAATTATATTTTTCAATACTATTTAGAATCTATTCTTTAAAAGTTTACTTTTATGTTATGCAAATTTAATATTGCAGACCATGATTAAAACGATTTTATTTTTTTGCTTCACAACATTTTCTGCCCATGCACAAATTTCAGGCTGTACAGATCCTCTTTCTAAAAATTATGATCCAAATGCTACTGTAAACAATGGAAGCTGCCTCTATAAAAATCTAAAGTTAAAACCTGAATATTCACTTCAATTAAGCGATTCACTCAAAGAAACTTCGGGATTAATTGCTTTTGACCATCTATTGTGGACACACAATGATGATCATGACAAAACCATTTACGGGTTGGATTCATTGGGAAAGATTCAAAAAAAAATCATTTTAGACAAAGTCGTTAATCACGACTGGGAAGAAATATCGCAGAACAGCACTCATTTATATATGGGCGATTTTGGAAACAACTATTCCGGAAACCGAAAAGATCTGAATATTTTAAAAATCGAAAAAAAATCGTTCTTAGAGGGAAACCCGAATATCGAAACCATTTCATTTCGTTATTCTGATCAAACTGATTTTTCATCTCAAAAGCCCAATCGAACTGATTTTGATTGTGAAGCTTTTATCGTTTTAAAAGACAGTATTTACCTGTTCACCAAACAATGGAAATCATCTAAAACCAGCATTTACGCCCTGCCTAATAAATCAGGTGATCACGTTGCACAGCTAAAACATACGTTTGACACAAAAGGTTTGGTAACGGGCGCCACTTATTTGGAATCAAAAAAACTAATTGCACTTTGCGGCTACTCTAAAATAGGAAAACCATTTTTGTATCTTTTATATGATTTTAAAAGCCATGATTTTCTATCAGGAAACAAGCGAAGAATTGACATTAAACTTCCTTTTCATCAAATAGAAGGAATTGCAACCAGAGACGGTTTACATTATTATCTGACTAATGAATCTTTGGTTCGAAAACCTATTATCAATGTTCCGCAACAAATACATTATCTTAATTTGAGTTCCATTTTAAGTCATTATTTTGATCTTCCGTAATAGTTTTATTTTTTACCCCCATAATTAACAGCCACAAACATGTTCCGATCTCACCAATAGTAGCAGGAAGCTGTACATAAGAAGATATTCCGAGTTTATAATAATTTGAAAACAATGCATTTCCGAAGAAGTTTATTAAATAACTACAGCATCCTAACATTAATAAAACACCTAAAAATTTTGGAATAATCCCGGATTTTACAACTAAATATCCAAAAGGAAATAACCAAAGCCCCCAGAATATCTGGACAATTAAATTTCCGTAGTCATATTGATCCAAATAAAACATCATTAGATCCTGTTGTCGTTCTTTTGAGTTAATTATAGAAAGTACCGCAAATTTATTAAGCATATTCACAAAAGAAATTGGTACGCTTACAATCGCTAAAATAACCATATATCTGGAATAGGTTTTATGTACAGTCTTAAATAATTTGTATAAAACCAAAGGCAGAAATAAAAAGAAAGTATAACAAATCAAACCACTAATGATCCCCAGCCTAAATAACAATTGAGAATTCAAAATATTATTAAACGTAACGGAAGAATCACTCCAGACAATTAATTTTGAAGGAACATATGCTAAACTAAAAATTCCGGTAATAACAACTACCAGATATAACAAGCCTGCTATTCTTCCTGTATTTCGAAATGACATTTTAGACTCTGCTTTCATACCTTGTATCTTTTTTAAATTATTATTTTTTGGGCCATTTAAATGCAAACCAAATAATTAACAAAGTGAGAATACTTTCTAATAATGCAAAAAACACATAAAAACTCCACCAGGGCGCAATAGAACTACATGCTATCAACAACATGATTGCAGTATAAATAATACCAAAAATGATATTCAGCACTCTGTTAATTCCTGGCCTCAAAATGACTGATGCAAAAATCATTAAAGCCGGAATTGCCATTAAAATTGCCGCTAAAAATAATTTTAAAGGAGAATCAAGCAAAGTTTCCCCTGTAATGAAATCTTTCACTTTCCCCGGGACATAAAGAGAAAAATAATCCCCGTAGATATAGCAAAACATAACAGAAGTCCACAATGCCGAAAGTTTAATTTTGGTGTTTATTTTAAAATCTTCAAAATCACCTGTACTTTTTTCTTTACTACTCATAACTAATCGTTTACATTTTAAATCAGTCGTCAGATATTCTAAAATGTTACAGGTATATTTAAATTTGCCCGTTATTCTGTTTAACCTTCAACTCAAAATAAATGTAAAAAACGGGTCTTAAGTAAGCCGTTTTTTTTCTCTGATTCAAGAACCTATCTTTGCACAGCTAACAAGATCCGTAAGATTAAATCTTCAAAACTTTATAAATTCGATTAACCATTATTCTATACTTTAAACAGTATTTAGTTTGTAAATCCTATTTTATCAATTCTCCAGCCATTATCTGTAAACAGCCTAAAAACCATATCGTTAGAAGAAATTTCACCAACAGCATCTGCTTCCAGAGAATTGGCAGAATATTTTGTATTCAGCAGTTTTCCTTTTTCATCATAAATAAGCTCATAGAAAACCATAAAACCTGACCTAAAACACGTTCCGTAAGCATGCCATTGCTCCTTATAAAAAGCAACATAATTTGGAGTCATACCTTTACCTACTAACTGTCTGTCACGCCACAATTCTTTAAATTCAGAATCATAACAAACCATTGTATTATAAATATTTGTACTGTCTTTATCAATTTTTTCATAGAACCTGGATAGAACACAATATTGTCCAGCGTTTGGCTTTATATACACTGGATACATATTTTCTTCAAATTGAAGCAGAAGTCTACTTTGCTTCTTCTTTCTATCATATTGAAAAATACAACCCTTCGATTTTAAATCGTCATCATCGATTTTTCTACTACCTAAAGCTCCTGTCCCGCATAAAAGCAGGTTATCTTTGTAATCAATAGCACTATTTAAAGTCCGCATGCTCAACAAGCCGCCTTTTACGGTGTCCGCTACATAAGACTTTGTATCTGTACAGGCAAAATAATTATTAAATTCATAAACAGGTACTCGATATCTTGAAAGCCCGGCTTCTTCAAAATAATTTCCTGAAGCAAGACACCAGCCTTTTGAAGTATTAAAAGCCTTCATCTTTCCGGTATCGGTTACGCCAAGATTCTTGTAAACAGTATCTTTTAAAATATTTAAATTATTATCGATCTCCAACATCCATAACTTTCGCACAAAACCAGGAAAAGTTTTATAGCCAAAAAGCAGAATACGCTGATCATTAGTTTTAAGTATTTCTACCAGCCTATCTTCATTAAAGTCGTTATAGGGTCTGTTTTTTTTGTACTTCCCTTTATAAAGTCCTGTTTTACCTATTGGTTTATTCTGAAGCATGATCCCATCAGGAGAAATTTTAGCTATAGTTGTGGGGTGATCAATGGAATCAGTGGCTGTAAAATTCTGCCCAACTACAATTAAAGTGCCTTTGTCATCAATAATAATAGCTCCTTTTAAACGTGCAGAGTTATCGGGAAACCACTTTTGACCCCAGATAAGTTGTTCCGTTTTATTTTGGCTTATTCTCTTTTCCTTAGATTTATTAAAGCAACCTACTATAGTAAACTGTGTAATAAAAATTAAAAAAACTAAATATTTTTTTTGTTCCATTTTATAGGTGAATTTCGCTGTCTATAGACTTAAAATAATGGTATGACATATCATACCAAGTGTTTTCTTGTTATATTTTAGAGTAATTTGCAAAAACCGTAAGACTTTTAAAAGAAAAAGTTTTAACGATTTTCAAATGAACGTGTCATAAAATAAGTACTAATCCAAAAACCATTTACCTTTACTGCATTTCGTAAAACTTTTTCCATAAAACGAGTATCACCAAAGGCATGATCTCTAGTTCTTGCATTGGTTACATAATCTTCTTTTTCCAAAGTATAATCGGCAACATCTGTTAATGAGCTATGGTTGTAACCAAAATTAGATTTATTTTTCCAGCGTGATCTTTTAAATTCCAACAAATCGTTATAGTACTTTTCTTTGATATATTTTACATCTTTAATGGCTAAAGATTTCTTGTTAAATAAATTATCTTTTAAGAAGTACAAAAGATGATCAGACGGTGCTATTTTATTTGAAAAATCTTTCAAAAAAGTATCATCCGGACTATCAAGCGCTGTAATTAATGCTTCTTTTAATTCATCAAAAGTGGTATATCCCTGGTGCGGAGTCATGGCAACTTCAGTTGACAGAAATTTTCCTTTTTCATTTATAACTTTCATTTTATTGTCATGAAAAGTTAGCGCCTGCAATGCTGTTCCACGACCGTTATTCTGCTCGAAATTAGCAACCTCATCAAACGGACCTTTGCTGACCACTTCATTTTTCGAATTTATAATCTGATATTCTTTTCCTTTTTTAGCTTTAAAAAGTCCATTTTCAGAAATTCTCTGCAAATCATCATAAACAAAAGGAATCTGCACTTGGTTTTTCAAATTTACTGTTCCAATTTTTTTCCCTTTTGCTACTACAACACTGTACGAGATATCACTTAAATCATTATAATTAGATCCTATTAAACTTACGTCGATAAAATCATACTGAAATGGAATTATTTCCTGATTTTTTGCATTAATAAGGCCGTATTTCTTGCCCTTTCTAACACTAAAATAAATGTTTTTTTCGCTCTGAAAGCGTTGAATAATCTGATCATAAACCATTGGTACGTCCAGAACTTCTGTCGTTTCATTCAACAATCCGTACTTGCCATTTTTTCCTTTCACAAACAATAAAGATTTTCCTCTTACATCAAAAGGGTTAAGCAATTTTTCCTGATTTAAAACATACCCATATTGACTGATATTTTCAGGAAAAATAAATTCTGATTTCTGATTTAAAAAATTATATGAATGATCCTCTTTTCTTAAAACAGTTATTTTGCTGTCTTGAGTCTCGCTATTGGTTATCCAACTATATTCAGCAGGAACAATCAATTTCCCGGTTTTACTATAAAGTCCGAACTTTCTATCAGGATCAGGCGTGACCACTTTAAAAAATCCATTTTCTTCACCTATCCATTCAAAATCTACAGGAATGATGCTCTCATTTTTAAGGTTAATAACCCCTACCTTATCTCCTAATTTGACCTTTATAAAATAATCCATCCCATTTTCATAAAATGAGTCAACATCATCATACATTGGCGGAATGATTACTTTACCACTCTTATCTGTAAATCCTTTTTTCTTGTCTTTGGTAATTTTAAGGCCAAAACCGTATTGAGCAATAAATTCCGGATCATATTCAAACGGTATAATTTGTTCTCCTTTTATATTAAAACCACCACCTTTTTTATTTTTATCAGCCATAACATATCCGGTACCATCAGCATAAACACGATCAAATTCAATTTCGGTTTTTTTGCCCGTATCCATAAAGTAAATTCCATACAGATTATTCTTTTTAATGGTATAGTACCTTTTCATTTCGACATTGTTTATAAGATCATTATCTGCCGGATAAATAACAGTTGAATTACTATCTATAAGTCCAAGTTTACCTGCTTTTTGAACTGTCAATAAACGAACTGTCTTGCTTAGCTTTGAATATTCAAAAACAAAAGGATTAATTTTTTTAGATTTTTTAGATTTGTTAAAACCGCCATACCCTTCAGGAACAGACACATATATACTATCATATTCAAAAGGAAGTATTGTTTCGTCCTTTACAACCCCAAATTTTCCATTTACTTTTAGTATCGTCAAATTGGCGTATACTTCTGCATATTCAATTTTTTGAGGAAAAGTTTTTTCATCCTTGTTGAATATTAAGGATACATTTCCATCTTTAGTTTTTACAAACGAAACTGGATTCTGGCTGCCGGTATAAAGAACTTTATCATATTTTAGAGAAAGTATCGTTTTTCCATCCGGAGTTATGCTTCCGTATTTTCCTTTCTTCTTCACAATAAATGCATTGCTTTGTGAAACAGTACCAATACTGTCAAATTCTATTTTTCCTACAATAGCTCCTTTCCTATCTGCAAGACCATATAAGCCATCTTTTTTTATAATAAAATTGTTGGAAGCAAACTGAATTATATCATAAACTGTTTTTTGTCTGACATTTTCCGGATAAACAAAACCGTACTTTCCATCTTGCTGGTAATAGCCAGCGTTATACTCATTATTGGTTCCATTACCTTCTTCTATGGTTAGCACCTCTTGTGTATCTCCAGATATTCGTCTTGGATTACTTGTATTAGGGACCTGCGCCATTGCATTAACTCCAAATAAAAAGAGAATTATAGGTAAAATTGATTTCATAAATGGGATGGATTTATTAATTGTAAAATACATGAATATCTTTGCGATTGGAATATCCAAATAGCAACAAAATTGAGACATTTAAATGCGAAGATAAAAATTAGCTTTTAAGTTTCAGTAGTATCCTTTTATTCTTTTGTACAAAAAATCAAATCATAGAACTATTCTATTTCCGTAGAGCGGGGACGGCTTACATTATTATCTGACTAATGAATCTTTGGTTCGAAAACCTATTATCAATGTTCCGCAACAAATACATTCTATTGATTTAAGTTTTATATTGAATTGCTATCTCCATAAATAATTCGCAAACAGCTATGTGAAAGTTTACTATTACAAAAAAAGATATTTTCATGATATTTTTTTATCTTTGAAAGTCATACTTTTTCATCCAAATGGCTTTATCTTTGAGCCTTCATAAAATTGATATTCATTATGGAACAAAAAATACATCAGGGAAGAAACGTAAAACGTTTCAGAGAAATGCTTGGAATCAAACAGGAGGCTTTAGCTTTTGATCTGGGAAATGACTGGAACCAAAAGAAAATTTCTATGCTGGAGCAAAAAGATGTAATTGAAGATAATATACTAAATCAAATTTCGAATTCATTAAAAATTCCTGTTGAAGCTTTTCAGAATTTTGATGAGGAACAGGCAGTGAATGTAATTGCAAATACTTTTGGTAATAACGGTATTGGATATCAGAGAAATGACAATCCTACTTTTAATCCTATAGAACAAGTCCTAAAGATGCACGAAGAAAAGATTGCATTATACGAGCGTATGCTGAAAGAGAAAGATGAAATGATGGCAAGACTTGAAAAATTAATCAATAAATAATTCCGGAATATATCATTATGGAACAAAAAATACATCAGGGAAGAAACGTAAAACGTTTCAGAGAAATGCTTGGAATCAAACAGGAGGCTTTGGCTTTTGATCTGGGAAATGACTGGAACCAAAAGAAAATTTCTATGCTGGAGCAAAAAGATGTAATTGAAGATAATATACTAAATCAAATTTCGAATTCATTAAAAATTCCTGTTGAAGCTTTTCAGA